>JAZKGJ010000170.1:0-7808 GCA_040385975.1 Pseudomonadota bacterium
ATGTGTTAGGCATGCCGCCAGCGTTCATTCTGAGCCATGATCAAACTCTCAAGTTGATGTACCCGACCGACGCAGGGGAAAACCCGCGACAGACGAGCTCATTTCAAGGAGCCGCTCTGCACAAACAAACGACTTGCCCGGCGTGAGCCGGACAGGCGTTCATATATTCCAATTTACGAATGGATACGTGAAAAGGACTTGTGAGAACGACTTAATTTACCGAGCACCCGACGCCTTGAACGTCGGACCCGGGCGCCGCCGCCCACATGTCCCTTCATCTAAGACCAACAATGTCAAAGAGCGCAAAAGACCGACGCCGACTGACACCCCATTTTAGCGGGGCGGTTTCGGCGCCTGGTTGTTTGCGACCACGAGGGCGAACCGGTTGGTCCGTCGCTGCGGTGGAGTGGCCAATACGGACGGTGCCGGGGGCCGTCAACATTTTTCTGTAATTTTTGTTGGTTTGGCTCAGAAAATGGCTGATCCGCTGGGGTTTACGCCTCCTTCATGCCCGCGCGGCTATCGCGCTCGGAACATGACCGGCGTTGCATCCTCCCCCGAATCAAGCACCGAATCGCTCGGCGCGCAGGTTCGCAGTGCGGTGATCTGGCGTTCGGGCAGCCAGATCGTCGCGCAATTGGTCATGTGGGCGTCGACCTTCCTGGTCATCCGTATCCTCGACCCGCACGATTACGGCCTATTCGCGATGACGCAGGTCGTGCTGGTCCTGCTCGCGATGCTCAACGGCTACGGCTTGGCCAGCGCGATCATCCAGCAGCCCGCGATCAGCCAGCGCCAGATTCGCCAGCTGTTCGGGATGCTGATCGTCCTCAACGTCACGCTTGCGACCGTCCAGTTCCTCGCCGCGCCGCTCGCCGCCGCTTATTACCGCCAGGAAATGGTCGGGCATATGCTGCGGGTGCAAGCGTTGCTCTATCTCACCACCCCCTTCATCGCGCTCCCCTACGCACTCCTCAGCCGCGCGATGGATTTTCGCAAACAGGCGCAGGCCAATCTAATCTCGTCGATCGCGGGGGCTATCGCGGCGCTGGCGGGTGCGTTCGGCGGGCTCGGGGTGTGGACCCTGATCATCGCGCCGCTGACGATGTTCACCACCCGCGGGATCGCGATGACGATCGCCGCGAAATCCCTGTGCTGGCCCAGTTTCGACTTCCGCGGCGCGGGCACCGTCGCGCGCTACGGCGGGGTGATGGCGCTCAGCCAGCTCTTCTGGTTCCTGCAAAGCCAGGCCGACGTGTTCATCGCCGGGCGGCATTTCGACCCCCATCATCTCGGTATCTACACCACCAGCCTGTTCCTGACGCAGATCTTCGTCAGCAAGTTCGTGCCGCCGCTCAACGAGGTCGCGTTCAGCGCCTATGCGCGGATCCAGCATGACCGCGATGCGCTGGCCGCCGCGTTTCTGCGCGCGACGCGAATCATCATGGTCGCCGCGCTGCCCTTCTACCTCGGGCTCGCCGCGGTGGCCGAGCCGCTCGTGCTGACGATGCTCGGTGACAAATGGGCGGAGGCGATCCCGATCGTCCACCTGCTCGCCTTCGCGATGCCGTTCATGACGCTCCAGGTGCTCTATACTCCTGCCTGCGACGCCAGCGGCAAGCCCGGCATCGGGGTCGCCAATGGCGCGGTCGGCGCCGCGATCCTCACCACCGGTTTCCTGATCGGGGTGCATTGGAACGCGATCGGTCTCGCATGGGCGTGGATCGCCGCTTATCCCGCCTACCTCGCATTCGGCAGCTGGCGCTCGCTTCCGGTCATCGGCGTGCGGGTCGGCCAGCTCGCCGACGCGGTCGCGCCGCCGCTGCTGGCCGCGGTGGCGATGGCGCTGATCGTCGCGCTGGTCGATACCGCGCTGCCGGCGATGCTGCCGCAACCCCGGCTCATCCTGCTGGTCGCGGTCGGGGCGGCGACCTATGGCGGCTGGATGCTGACCTTTTCGCGCGGGGTCGTGCGCGAACTGATCGCGATCGTGCTGAAACGGCCGCTGCCGGGCGGCGCGGCCGGCTGAACCGATCACCGGGTTGAGTGTCGCGCCGGAAGCCCGATATGGGCGACATGAGTTCGCCCGACCTCGACGATCCCGATTACGCCGCCTTCGCGTGGCGGCGCTTTCGCCGCATTCTCGGTTGGATGGCGCTGGCGGCGGCGACCAGCGCTGGTGGGTCGCTTTATCTGGTCGAACATTTCTTTGGTGCGCTGAGCTGGATCGCGACCGGGGCGCTACTCGCCGGCGTGTTCTTCACGGTCCTGATGGCGGGCGCGCTGATGGGGCTCGCATTTCTCAGCTCGGGCAGTGGCCACGACGAAGCGGTCCGCGCCTTCGACCCGGATGCGTAAGCAAAGGGCCGCCCCCCCGGATCGGGAAGCGGCCCTTCGAATTTAGTGGATCGCGGTCTTAACCCGCGTCGCTGGCCGGGCGCAGCCGGCGACGGCGCGGCTTTTCCTCGGCCACCGCGTCCTCGCCGCCGTCGCCATCATTGGCGGGGGCGGGGGCCGGCGCCGCCGCAGCAGCCGGCGGTGCGAACGACGGCGGCAGCCGGTCGATGTCGAACCCACCGTCGCTTGTCGGAGCTTCGTCGCGCCGCGGTGCGCGTGGCCGGCGCGGACGCGCGACTTCGGCGATCGGTTCGCCCTCGCTCGCGTAGGCGACCCCCTCGGCCGGCACGTCGGCGCGCGGTTCGGACCGCTCGCGGTTCTGATCGCGCCCCTGATCGCGGGCACCATCGCGCGGCGCCCGGTCGGCGCGCGGTTCGTAGCCGTTGCCGCGCTCGCCCGGTTCGTAGCGGCGCTGCCCATCGCGCTGTTGCCCATCGCGGTTTTGCCCATCGCGATTTTGCCCGTCGCGATTTTGCCCGTCGCGCTGCTGCCCGTCGCGACCCTGCTCACGGTTGCCCTGTTGCTGAGCGTCGCGGGCTTGCGGCTGCGGCTGCTCGATCGCGCCCTCGGCGCCATCCTCGCCCTCGAACTCGTCGTCCTGGTCGAAATCATGAGTGCCGCGGCGCTGTTGCGGGGTCTGGTCCTCGAACCGCCCGCGCTGTTCGCTGACGACGCGGAAATAATGGTCGGCGAACTGCAAATAATATTCGGTGTTCACCCGGTCGCCGTGCATCTGCGCGTCGCGCGCCAGCGATTTGTACTTTTCGAGCAGTTGCGCCGCATTGCCGCGCGCGCGGCTATCGATCCGGTTGCCGGTGTCGCGCCCGCCCTGGCCGCCCCCGCCGCCGCCTTGGCGCTGCTGTCCCCCGCGGCCGCGCCGGCGCCCGTTCTGCTGACGATTGCTGTTGATCAAGTGTGTCGGTCCTCTTGCCCAGACTTGCCCCGCCTTGCTCCGTCGTTCGGATGCAGGCTGGAATACGCGTGTCATGTTCCGGTCGCCCAATAGCGACGCGTGTGATTGCTGAGAGCGGTTTGCCGCTTGCCTTCAACGACTTATGTTGAAAATGCCGGCCCCTGCCGCGTCTGTAGCGAGCGCGGCGGCGTTCTCCAAGCACAAATGTGGCGCGTCCACCGTCCCGCTTCAAGCCGTGACAACAAGGCAACGGTCGCGCCCCGCCAAGTCGCGGTGGAGGATGACGGTCAGGCCCGCGCGTTCGAACAGCGCGGTGACGGTGGCGGCCTGCGTGTGCCCGATCTCGATACAGGCACATCCACCCGGCGCGAGCTGCGCGCCCAGCAGCGGCGCGATCCGGCGGTAATCGTCGAGCCCGTCCGCCCCCCCGAACAGCGCCTGCGCCGGCTCATACTCCGCGACCTCGCGCGGCAGCGTCTCGCCGGTCGCGACATAGGGCGGGTTGCACAGGATCAGGTCGAAGCGCTCCCCCGTCCCCTCCCAACCGCCGCCCATAAACCGGGCACGGTCGCCCAGCCTCAACCGATCGCCATTATTGGTCGCATACTCCAGCGCAATGTCGCTCGCGTCGATCCCCACCCCCCGCGCCGTCGGCCATTGGTCGAGCGCGGCGAGCAACAAGGTGCCCGGCCCGGTGCCGAGGTCGAGAATCGTAGCCGGAGCCCTGCCCCCGAAATACTCGACCGCTGCCTCGAGCAAGGTCTCGCTATCGGCGCGCGGGATCAGCACCCCCGGCCCGACCGCCAGCTCGATCGTCCAGAACGCGCGGATGCCGGTGATATAGGCAACCGGCTCGCGCGCCGCGCGACGGTCGACAAGTGCGGCAAATTCGGGCGGCACCGTCGTAGGCGGGTCGAGCAGCAATCGCTCGCGCGTGACCCCGAGCGCATGCGCCAGCAGCAGCTCGGCATCGAGCCGCGGGGTGCCGGAAAAATCGAACCGCGCGGCCGCCGTGGTGAGGGTCTCTCGAATTCCCCCGCCCGCGCGCGGGTCGAGCGTCACGAGTCCAACGCCGCCAACCGCTCCGCCTCGTCCTCCGCGACCAGCGCGCCGACCAGCTCGCCCAGGTCGCCACCCATGATCGCGGGCAGGCTGTGGAGCGTCAGGTTGATCCGGTGATCGGTCACCCGCCCCTGCGGGAAATTGTAGGTGCGGATCCGCTCCGAGCGGTCCCCAGACCCGACCTGCGCCTTGCGGTCGCCGGCGCGTTCGGCGTGCAGGCGTTCGCGCTCGGCCTCGTACAGCCGCGTGCGCAGCACTTTCAGCGCCTTCGCCTTATTCTTGTGCTGCGACTTCTCGTCCTGCTGGATCACGACCAGCCCGGTCGGGATGTGGACGATTCGCACCGCCGAATCGGTCGTGTTGACCGACTGCCCGCCCGGCCCCGACGAGCGGTAGATGTCGATCCTCAGGTCTTTCGCCTCGTCGATCTGGACGTCGACTTCCTCAGCCTCGGGCAGCACCGCGACGGTGGCGGCGCTGGTGTGGATGCGCCCCTGGTTCTCGGTCGCGGGCACGCGCTGGACGCGGTGGACCCCGCTTTCGAATTTCAGTTTCGCGAACACCCCCTGCCCGGTGACGCTGGCGATCACTTCCTTGTAGCCGCCCATGTCGCTGTCCGACGCACTGATCAGCTCGACCCGCCAACCCTGCCCCTCGGCATAACGCTGGTACATCCGGAACAAATCGGCCGCGAACAACGCCGCCTCGTCGCCGCCGGTCCCGGCGCGCACTTCAAGCATTGCCGAGCGCTCGTCGGCGGCATCGCGCGGCAACAGCGCCAGTGCGAGTCCGCGCTCGGCGGCATCCAGCGCGGCCTTGTTGGCGTGCAATTCCTCCTCGGCCATCGCGCGCAGATCGGCGTCGGCATCCTGCGTCATGTGCGCGAGGCTCTTCGCCTCCTGACGCAACCGCCGCACCTCGGCAGCGGCGAGCGCGACCGGCTCGACCTCGGCATATTCCTTCGACACCGCGACGAAGCGCTCCCCCGACAGGTCGCCGGTCGCCATCTGAGCCGCCAGCTCATCGCGCCGCGCCTCGATCTGGCGAATGCGTTCGGGGGAGATGGTGGTCATGCCCGCCCGCCCGCAAACGGTCCACCACCCACGACGCCAAGCGGAAAGCGGTCTCGACCCAAGGCGTCGAAGATCCGGTTGAGCTCTGCGAGCGTCGTATTCTGATACGCGAAAGCACCGCCATTTAAGTTAAGCGCGCCTTCGGCACGAACATACAGTAACAGCGTGTCCGTTCTCCGGCGAGCCCGCTTCGAACGATCGTTGGCCGAGCCTCTGAACGACACGTTGGCTGCGATCCCTGCTTTGCGCAGCATTCGTGCGACCGCTTGTGCATCCGTTTCTAAGTCGGCGGTGTCCGGGATTACCTCCACCCGAAACCCGGTCTCAAAGTCCTCCACAAGCATCGCCAGCCGCTCGATCCCGGCCGCCCAGCCCACGCTCGGCGTATGCGGCCCGCCCAGGCTCTCGATCAGCCCATCGTAGCGACCGCCGGCCAGCACCGTCCCCTGCGCGCCTAGCCGGTCGGTCACAAATTCGAACGCGGTGTGGCGATAGTAATCGAGCCCGCGCACCAGCCGGGCGTTGCGCTCGAACCCCACGCCCGCCGCCTGCAGCCCCGCCTGCACCGCCTCGAAGAACGCCCCCGCCTCGCTCGACATATGTGCGTCGATTCCCGGCGCAGCGTCGGCGATCGGGCGGTCGCGCGGGTCCTTGCTGTCGAGGATGCGCAGCGGGTTCTTGTCGAGCCGCGCGACGCTGTCCTCGGACAGATCACCGCGGTGCGCCGCGAAATGCGCGACCAGCGCCCCCCGCCACGCATCTCGCGTCGCCGCGTCGCCCAGCGTATTCAGCTGCAGCGTCACCCCTGCGATCTTCAGCTCGCGCAGCAGTTGGTCCGCCATCGCCAGCAACTCGACATCGGCCTGCGGTTCCGCCGCGCCGATGATCTCCGCATCCAGCTGATGGAACTGCCGGAACCGCCCCTTCTGCGGCCGTTCATACCGAAACACCGGCCCGTGCGTCGCGAGCTTCAGCGGCGCATATTGCTGCCACCCCTCGGTCAAATACGCACGGCAGATCCCGGCGGTGAATTCGGGCCGCAGCGTCAGCGAATCCCCGCCGCGATCGGGAAACGTATACATCTCCTTCGCCACCACGTCGGTCGTCTCGCCGATGCTGCGCGCGAAGACCTGCGTGTCCTCAAACACCGGGGTCTCGACCCGCTGGAAGCAATACAGCCGCCGCACCCGGTCGAAGGTGTCGACGACGTGCTGGAAGCGGCGCTGCTCGTCGCCGAAAATGTCCTGAGTCCCGCGGACACGGTGGGGGGTCTGGGGGCGGGCCATGTGGCGCGGCTCTCTATGCGAGTGCGCGCGCGAGCGCCAGCAGCCGCGGCGCATATCGCTTTACGTGTCCGCATCTGCCCGGCTACCGCATTGCCATGAAACGCTTTCTGATCGCGGGCCTGTTCACCTGCGCCGCCACCCCCGCATTCGCGCAGGATCTATCGAAGCCGCAGCCGGTCCCGGTCACGCAAACCATCCCCGCGCCGCGCGACGTGCCCTTCCCCGGCGTCGTCAAGCTCGAGATCGACGCGACCGACACCGCGCGCGGTATCTTCCGGGTCAAGGAAACCATCACCGGGGTCGGCGCGGGGCGGATGACGCTCCTCTATCCGAAATGGCTTCCCGGTGCGCACGCGCCGCGCGGCGAGGTCGAGAAGCTCGCCGGTCTGATCATCCGCGCAAACGGCAAGCGGCTCGACTGGACCCGCGACCAGGTCGATGTCTTCGCCTTCCACATCGACGTGCCGGCCGGCGTACGCCAGCTCGACATCGAGCTCCAGTTCCTCTCCGCGATCAAGGCCGACCAGGGCCGCGTGGTGATGACCCCGGCGATGCTGAGCCTGCAGTTCAATTCGATGAGCCTTTACCCGGCCGGCTATTTCACGCGGGCAATCCCGGTCGAGGCGCGCGTCACCTATCCCAGCGGCTGGACCGCGGTGTCGGGACTCCGCGCGAAAGCCACTGGCGCGACCTACACTTACGATCGCACCACTTACGAAGTGCTGGTCGATTCGCCCGCGGTCGCTGGACGCTATTACAAGAGCTGGGCGCTGACCCCGAAGGTCGATTTCAACATCTGGGCCGACAGTCAGGACGAGATCGACGCTGCGAAGCCCGAACAGATCGCCGCAATCCGCCGCACGACCGAACAGGCGATCAAGCTGTTCGGCGCCGAACATTACGATCACTACGAATATCTGCACACGATCAGCGCCGACCTGGGCGGGATTGGGCTGGAGCATCACCGCTCGACCGAAATCGGTCGCACCCCCGGCGTGTTCAAGGACTGGGACGGCACGCCGCAGGGCCGCAACGTCATCCCGCACGAATTCGTCCACAGCTGGGACGGCAAGTTCC
>JAZKGJ010000171.1:0-14724 GCA_040385975.1 Pseudomonadota bacterium
AACCTGCGACCCCCGCATTACGAATGCGATGCTCTACCAGCTGAGCTAAAGCGGCTTGCCCGGCGGGTTATGCCGCGCCTTGGTGAAGATGCGGTTAGCAACCCCGCCATGCGCTGACAAGCGGAGCGTCGGCAGCCGCGCCGGGTTTACGCCGCGTTTACCAAGTTCGCGTCATGGTCGCCGCGACACGGCTCCGATGGGCCTGGCGGGAAGACGGCATGGATAATGTTCGCGGCTTCGGCGACGACCGAAACGACATCGACGACGACACCGGCCACGGTGGCGAGGCGGCGCCGAGCGGCGCCACCGCGGCGGTCGTCGCGGGTGACGAGCGGCGGATGCACGTCCGCGCCTACAATCACTGGGTCTCGCTGCTCGACGGGCGCGCCTATCCCTCGATCGCCAACCTCGACCCGGCCGGGATCGCCGATTTTGGCGCGCACAGCGTGCTGATCGATTTCACCGGCGGTGCGGACGACGCGAAGATCGCTTTTCTGGGCCGCGCCCTGCGCGACGAATGCGCGATCGACGCCTCGATCACCCGAATCGCCGATGTGCCGGGACGCTCGCTGCTGTCGCGCCTCACCGACCATTATCTTCAGATCATCGCCAACCGCGCGCCGGTCGGTTTCGAAGCCGAATTCGTCGGCACGCGCGGCCACAACACGATGTACCGCGGGATCCTGATGCCGTTTTCATCGAACGGCGACGCGATCGACTACATCTACGGCGTGATCAACTGGAAGGAGATGGTCGACGCCGCCATGCAGGCCGCGCTCGATGCCGAGGTAGCGGATGCGCTGAGCGTGGCGCCGCCGCCCGCCGCGACCGCCGCCGCCTGGGCCGACGGACCCGGCGCCGACACCGCATCGCAAGCGACCGACACCGTCACGCTCGATGCCCGCCTCGCCGCGGCGCAGGCCAGCGCGCAGGACGCCACTGCCGCTGCCGGGCGCAGCCGGACCGCGCTGTACGACGCGCTCGGCCGGGCCCACGAATTCGCCGTCGCCGCGGTCGCCGACCGCGACGCTTACGTCACGCTGCTCGCCGACGCCGGGATATCGGTGCAGGACCGCGCGCCGATGACCGCGGTCGCCAAGCTCGTCTTCGGCGGCAATGCCGACAAGGCACGGCTGACCGAATATGCCGCGGTGCTGACCCACGCGGTGCGCACCGGGGTCGCTGCGGGGACGCTGGCGCAATATCTGAACGCGGCGGAGGGCGGCATGAAGGCCGTCGTCGCCGCCGAACGCGCTACCCGGCGCGGCGCAACGCCGGTCCGCCCACCGTCGACGCGGCGGCTCGACCGCAAGCCCGCGCTCGCCACCGTCGATGTGCCGGTCGGGGTATCCGCGGGCTATGTCCTGTTGCTGGGCCGGGTCGCAGGCGGCGCAGTGGAGATCGTCGCCGACGTGACCGAGGCCGCACCGCTGGCGCGGGCGATGCGCCGCGCGGCATGAGCCCGCTCGCCCAAGGGTTGAGCTAGCGATTCGCCGGGCGCATAGCGGCGCGCATGTTCAAACTGGGTTCGAAATCGCTCGCCGACACGCTTGCCGTACGGCTGACCAAAGGCGCGCTTCCGGGTGAGCTCGACGGGTTCGGCAAGGTCGAACTGGCCGACGCCGCCAAGTTCGTCGCCGCCGCCGCCGCGGTCCGCAAACCGGGTGAGGCGGAGGTCGCGATCGAATCGCTGACCGGCGATGACGGGCGCCGCCGGATGCGGCTCGCGATCGTCGGTGACGACATGCCCTTCCTGGTCGATTCGGTCGCCGCGGTCATTGCCGCGCGCGACATCGCGATCGACCGGATCATCCATCCGGTGCTGCACATCACCCGCGACAAGCATGGCAAGGTCACCGGATTCGACGCTTCTGCCGCGGACGGGGGCGCGCCCGAATCGATGATCTATCTCGAGCTGGAGCGTGCCGACGCGCGCGCGCGGACCGCGCTGACCGACGATATCACGCGGGTGCTGGGCAATGTGCGCGCCGCGACCGGCGACTGGCCGCGGCTGCAGGATGCGCTGGAAAGCGACATTGCGGCGGTGTCCGATCCCGAAGGCGCGGCGCTGTTGCGCTGGTTCCTCGACGGGCATCTGACTTTGCTGGGGCACGAGCGCTGGACCCCGGGGGGCGGCGCGAGCGAGACGATCGGCATCGCCACCCGGTGCCAGCCCGCGCCGATCCTGGCCGAAGCTTCGAAACAGCGCGCGCTGGCGTGGTTTGCCGGCGGCGGCATCGCCCCGTTGCTGATCAAATCGAACGTGATTTCTCCGGTCCACCGCGCGGTCCCGCTCGACCTGGTGCTCGTCCCGCTGCGAGAGGGCGAACATATCGTCGGCCTGTCGATCCACGCCGGGCTGTGGACATCCGCCGCGCTGGCCGCGCCGCCCGAGGACGTGCCGGTGCTGCGCCAGCGGCTGACCGCGCTTCAGACCAAGTTCGGTTTCGATCGGCGTGGACATACCGGCAAGGCGCTGACCCACGCGCTGACCGCGCTGCCGCACGACCTGGCCACCGCGTTCGAACCGGCCGATCTCGAAAATCTGGCGCTGACCGCGATGAGCCTGGCCGATCGGCCGCGGCCCAAGCTGGTGCTGGTCAAGAGCACGCTCGACCGGCATCTGTTCGCGTTCGTGTGGCTGCCGCGCGACGACGTGACCACCGACCGCCGGGTCGCGGTCGGCGAGATGCTGGGCGAGGCCGCCAATGCGCCGCTGCTCAGCTGGTCGATCGCGCTCGAGGATGGGGTGGTCGCGCTGATCCGCTACACCTTCGACCTGCGCGACGGCGGGACTTTACCGGACGCCGCGCCGCTCGACAAACGGCTCGAGCGGATGGTGCGCGGCTGGGCGCCGGCGGTCGAAGCGGCACTGGCCGAACAGGTCGAGCCGTCGCGCGCGGCACGGCTCGCGCTCACCCACGCGGCCGACTTTCCCGCGACCTACCGCGCCGATAACGGCCCTGAAGAGGCGGCCTGCGACATCCTGCGGTTGGCCGAACTCGAAACCGCCGACGACCGTCAGGTGCGGCTCTATCACGCCGCCCCGGGCGCCCCGGCGCGACTGAAGCTCTACCGGCTTGGCGGCGCGCTGGCGCTGTCGGACGCGGTGCCGGTGCTGGAGAATTTCGGGTTCCGGGTGATCGAGGAAGTGCCGACTGCGCTCGCCGACGAACAGGGCGGGTTCGTCCACGATTTCGCGGTCGAGGCGGCGGGCGAGTTCGACGCGCAGCCGCGGGTGCTGGAACAGGCGATCGAACGCGTGCTGGAGGGCGCGGCGGAGAACGATGCGTTCAACCGGCTGATCGTCGACCTCGGCATGGCGCCGCGGTCGGTGGTGCTGTTCCGCGCCTGGTTCCGGTATCTACGCCAGGCCGGGCTGGCTTACGGCCTGACCACGGTGGTCGATGCGCTGCGCCGCGCACCCGCGGTCGCCGACGCGTTGATCGCGCGGTTCGAAGCCGCGCACGCGCCGAAGGCCGTCTAGGACGGGGTCGCCGCCGCCGACGAAGCGATCGAGACGGGCCTGAACGCGGTATCGGCGATCGACGACGACCGCATCCTGCGCGCTTATTGGGGCGTGATCGCCGCGACGCTGCGCACCAACGCCTACATCCCCGCGGCCGAGGAAGCGCTGGCCTTCAAGCTCGACAGCGCGAAGGTGCCGGGACTCCCCGCGCCGCTGCCGTGGCGCGAGATCTGGGTCTATTCGCCGCGGGTCGAGGGCATCCATCTGCGCGCCGGCCCGGTCGCGCGCGGCGGGCTGCGCTGGTCCGACCGACGCGACGATTTCCGCACCGAGATTCTGGGGCTGATGAAGGCGCAGCGGGTCAAGAACGCGGTGATCGTCCCGACCGGGGCGAAGGGCGGCTTCTACCCGAAGGCACTCCCCAATCCCGCCACCGACCGCGACGGCTGGCTGGCCGAAGGGACCGAGAGCTACCGCATCTTCATCCGCACCTTGCTGTCGATCACCGACAACATCGTCGATGGCAGGGTCGTCCACCCGAAGGGCGTGACGATCCTCGACGGCGACGACCCGTATTTCGTCGTGGCGGCCGACAAGGGCACCGCGACCTTTAGCGACGTCGCCAACGCGATCTCGCTCGACCGCGATTTCTGGCTGGGCGATGCGTTCGCCAGCGGCGGGTCGGTCGGTTACGACCACAAGGCGATGGGGATCACTGCCAAGGGCGGCTGGCTGAGCGTGCAGCGCCATTTCCTCGAACGCGGGATCGACGTCCAGACGCAGGCGATCCGCGTCGTCGGCTGCGGCGACATGTCGGGCGACGTGTTCGGCAACGGGATGCTGCTGTCGAAGGCGATCAAGCTGGTCGCGGCGTTCGACCACCGCCACATCTTCCTCGACCCCGACCCCTATCCCGCCAAGAGCTGGGCCGAGCGCGAGCGGATGTTCGCGCTGCCGCGGTCGAGCTGGGCGGATTACGATCCCAAGCTGATCAGCAAGGGCGGTGGCGTGTTCAGCCGCGCCGACAAACTGATCGCGCTGAGCCCAGAGGCGCAGGCGATGCTGGGGGTGAGCGACGCGGCGCTGGAGCCGGGGCAACTGATCTCGGCAATCCTGAAAGCATCGGTCGACCTGATCTGGTTCGGCGGGATCGGCACCTATGTGAAGGCCGCCGCCGAAGCCAATGTCGCGGTCGGCGACCCCGCCAACGACCGGCTACGCGTCGATGCCGAACAGCTCCGCGCGACCGCGATCGGTGAAGGAGCGAACCTGGGGGTGACGCAGGCCGCGCGGATCGCGTTCGCCAGCCGCGGCGGCCGGATCAACACCGATTTCATCGACAATTCGGCCGGGGTCGATTGTTCGGACAACGAGGTCAACATCAAGATCGCGCTGAACCGCGAGATGATCGAGGGGCGGCTGAAGGAAGGCGACCGCAACACCCTGCTCGCCAGCATGACCGACGACGTGTCCGAGCTGGTGCTGGAGGATAATCGGCTGCAGAATCTCGCGCTGTCGATGATGGAGAACGACGGCGCGCCGGCGCTGCCGAGCTACGTCCGCGTGATCGAGATCTTCGAAGTGGCAGGCAAGCTCGACCGCCGGGTCGAGGGGCTCGGCGGCAACGATGAATTGCTGCGCCGTGCGCCCGAAGGCCGCGGGCTTACCCGCCCCGAGCTCGCGGTCCTGCTGGCGACCGCGAAACTCGCGTTGCAGGATGCGATCGAACATTCGCCGCTGGCGAACGACGATGCGATGCGGCCCGACCTCCACGCTGCCTTTCCGGGCGCGATGCGCAAGAAATACGCGCGCGCGATCGACGAACACCGGCTGCGCGGTGAGATCGTCGCGACCAAGCTCGCCAACCGGATCGTCAACCGGATGGGGGTGCTTTACCCGTTCGAGCTGGCCGAGGAAGAGGGCGCCGCGATGGCCGATATCGCCGCCAATTTCGTGGTGGCCGAGCGGTTGTTCGACCTTTGTACGTTGTGGGAAGCGATCGAGACGGTCGGAATGCCCGAGACGGGCCGGATCGAGCTGCTCGACGAGGTCGCACTGGCGACGCGGTCGCAGATCGCGGACCTGTTGCGGGTGACCGCGCCGGGCGCGAGCCCCGCGGACACCTATGAAAGGTTGTCCAAGGGCATCGCCGCGCTCGATGCCAGGACCAAGGAATTGCTGCAGGAAGAGGGCAAGGCGCAATCGAGCGCGATCGCCGCCAAGCTGGAGATCGCGGGTGCCCCCGCCGATCTGGCAGCGAAGGTCGTGCGACTGTTCGAACTCGACGGCGCGGTCGGGCTGGCCGATCTCGGCACGCGGCTGAAGCTCGACGAAGCGGTGTTGACCCGCGCGTTCACCCGGCTCGGCCACGCGCTCGGACTCGACTGGGCGCAGACCTCGGCGGCGCGGGTGACCTCGAGCGATCCGTGGGAGCGGCTGCTGATCGCGGGACTGGCGCGCGATTTCCAGCAGTTGCGGCTCGAATTCCTGGCGCGAGCGAAGGCCGATCCGGGCGCGCATGTCGAGACCTGGCTGGAGAAGAACGCGCTGCGCGTGAGCCAATTCAGAGCGGTGGTCGATCGCGCGCGCATGGCGGCGACACCGAATGCCGCGATGCTAGCGCAGATTGCGGGGCAAGCGCGGGTATTACTTGGTAGATAGGCGTTGAAGTTGCGAATGGTTCGCGTTATCAGGATCGCAATAGCTGCTCCGGATAGCCCGCGCCCGCCATGACCGCTTCGCCCGCGCGCGCCAGACCCGGCCGCAAGACTTTCTGGCTGAAACAGCTCCACACCTGGCACTGGATCAGCTCGGCGGTCAGCCTGATCGGGTTGTTGCTGTTCGCGGTCACCGGTTTCACGCTGAACCACGCGGGGCAGATCGGAGCGGAGCCCGTCACGATCACCCCGAGCGCGCAATTGCCGCCCGCGCTGGTTCGCCAGCTGGCGAGCGGCGCGGCCGATGCCAAGCGTCCGCTGCCCGCACCGGTCGCTGCATGGCTCGCCGAACGCTTCGCCACGCAAGCCAGGGGCGAGGCCGAATGGTCGGCCGCCGAAATCTACCTGCCGCTCCCGCGTCCCGGCGGCGACGGCTTCCTCACCATCGACCGCGCGTCGGGCGCAGTGACCAGCGAATTCACCGACCGCGGCTGGATCTCCTATCTCAACGACCTGCACAAAGGGCGCAATTCGGGGCCGGCGTGGAGCTGGTTCATCGACGTGTTCGCTTTCGCCTGCCTGGTGTTCGCGGCGACCGGGCTCGTCCTGCTGTGGCTCCATTCCAAGCGCCGCCCTTCGACCTGGCCGCTGGTGGGACTGGGACTGGCGATTCCGGCGGGACTCGCCATCTTCTTCATTCACGTCTGACGAGGTAACGATGCAGCTTTCCCACCGCCTGTTGCTGACCGGACTGCCCCTTGCCGGGCTCGCGGCAGTTCCTGCCGCTGCACAGACGTTCGACCTGACGCTGGCGATTCCGCGCAAGAGCGTTGCCGAATATCATGCGCCCTATGTCGCGATCTGGCTCGAGAAAGCGGGCGCGGCACCGCGGACGCTCGCGATCTGGTACGATTACGACAATCGGGAAAACGGCGGAAAGAAGTGGCTGACCGACCTGCGCAGCTGGTGGCGTGCCTCGGGGCGCAGCCTGACGCTGCCCGCCGACGGGATCTCGGGAGCGACCCGCCCGCCCGGCACGCACAAGGTTTCGCTGAAGCCCGGGCAGCTCGCGCCCGGGCAATATACGCTGGTGATCGAGGCGGCGCGCGAATTGGGCGGGCGCGAGGTCGTGCGCCTGCCGATCGCGTGGACCGGCAAGCCGGTGCGTGCCGCCGTCGCCGGCACCGATGAACTGGGCGCGGTCGCGCTCACCGTCCGCTGATCCAGCACAAGGAAATCATGATGCGCCTTCGCCCTTCACTGTTCGCCGCCGCGGTCCTGTCGGCGGTTTCGATCCCCGCCGGACTCAGCGCCCACCGGCTCTGGATGGTGCCCAGCACCACGCAGGTGTCGGGCGAAGACAGCTGGGTCACCTTCGATGCCGCGGCGTCGAACGATCTGTTCTACCCCGACCACCAGCCGCTCCGCGCCGAGCCCGTCGTCACCGCCCCCGACGGCAGCGCGGGCAAGGTCCAGAACTTCACGATCGGCAAATACCGCGCGACTTTCGATGTGCAGGTCGACAAGCCCGGGACGTGGAAGCTGGCGCTGGTCAATGGCGGGGTGATGGGCAGCTACATGCTCGACGGCAAGGAGGCGCGGCTGCCGCGCGGCACCCGTGCCGACCAGCTCGCGAGCGCGATTCCGACCGGCGCGACCGACGTGAAGCTGAGCGAAAACGCCAACCGCAACGAAGTGTTCGTGACCAGCGGCGCGCCGACCGAAGGCGTGCTGAAGCCGAGCGGCCAGGGCCTCGAATTCGCGCCGGTCACGCATCCCAACGACCTCCACACCGGCGAAGCCGCAACCTTCGGGTTCCTGATCGACGGGAGGCCCGCCGCCGGGCTGAAGGTCACGGTGGTGCCGGGTGGATCGCGCTACCGCGAGGCGCTGGGCGAGATGACGCTGACCACCGACGCCAAGGGTCAGGTCGAGGTCAAATGGCCGATGGCGGGGATGTATTGGCTGAACGTCGCCGCCGAGGGGAAGAGCGCGGCGATCCCGAACGCGACCAAGCGGATGGGCTATACTGCGACGCTCGAGGTGTTGGGCAGCTGATCGCCCGGACCGCGCTGCCGCCGATCACCGAAGCGGCGTTCTTGCGCCGCGACCCCGCCGCGGAAGTCGTCCGCTTCGGCGGGCGGACGATGGGCACCGAATGGTCGGCGCTGATCGCGGCGCCGTCCGCCGGGCTTGCCGACGCGCTGACCGGATCGCTCGATGAGAGCATTGCCGCGCTCAGTCAGTGGGAACCGGCGAGCGCGTTGTCGCGGTTCAACCGCGCGCCGCTCGGTGGGTGGCGGACGCTCGACCCGATCCTCGCGCACGTCCTGGCTGCGGCGTCGGCGATCGGGCAGGCCAGCGGCGGCGCGTTCGACCCGGCGGCGGGGGCGCTATCCGAACTATGGGGGTTCGGCGCGGGCGGACCGCGCCGCGACGTGCCCGACCAACCGCGCATTTCCGAAGCACTGGCGCGCTGCGGAATCGACGGCATCGAATTCGACGGCAGTCGGGCACGTCGCCTCCGCAGCGTCGCGCTCGATGTGGCGGGGATCGGCAAGGGGCACGCGGTCGATCGCCTCGCCGAGACCGCGCGCGCGCACGGCTGCGACGATTTCCTCGTCGAGATCGGCGGCGAGTTCGTCGGCAGCGGGATCCGTCTCGATGGCCAGCCGTGGTGGGTCCAGCTCGAAGACCCGCCGCTCATGACGCTTACCCCGCTGCGCATCGCCGCGCACGGGATCGCGGTCGCGACCTCGGGCGATTATCGGCGGTACATTCCGACCGGAACCGAGCGGCTCGGCCACACCATCGACCCGCGGACCGGGCGACCGATCACGAACGGGGTCGTGTCGGTCAGTGTAATCGCGGCGGACTGCATGACCGCGGACGGATGGGCGACCGCGCTCACCGTGCTGGGGCCGGAGGGGGGGCTCGAGCTTGCGACCCGCGAAGACCTGGCCGCTCGCATCGTCACCCGTGATGGCGTCGAGCGCCTTTCGCCCGCGCTGACCGCAATGCTCGCCGACTAGGCATCGGCCCAGCGCCGCAGCAGATTGTGATACACCCCGGTCAGCCGCACCGTCGCCGGGTCGCCCTGCCCCTGCGCCGCCGCGACCGCCTGTACGCCCTGGTCGAGCTCGAACAGGATACGCCGCGCGCCGTCGTCGCGGACCATCGATTGCAGCCAGAAGAAGCTCGCCACCCGCGTGCCGCGCGTGACGGCTTCGACGCGGTGCAGGCTCGATGCGGGATAGAGCACCATGTGTCCGGCGGGCAGTTTGACGCGCTGTTCGCCGAACTGGTCCTCGATGACCAGTTCGCCGCCGTCGTAGTTGGCGGGATCGCTCAGGAAGAGCGTCGCCGACAGGTCGCTGCGGATCCGGAAGTCGCTGCCGCGCTTGATCCGGATCGCATTGTCGACATGCAGCCCGAAATCCTGCCCGCCGGCATAGCGGTTGAACAGCGGCGGAAAGACCTTCAGCGGCAGCGCGGCGGCGACGAACAGCGACGTGCGACCGAGCGCATCGAGCACCAGGTTGCCCGCCTCACGCGCCGCCGCACTGTCCTCCGCCAATTGCTCGTTGCGTTTGGCAAGCGCGGCCTGCGGCCCCGAAGTCGCGTTGCCGTCGACCCAGTCGCCCGCGTCGATAATGCTCCGGACATGGGCGACCACAGCGGCATCCAGGACATCGGGGACCGCGATCAGCATCGCGCCGCGCCCCGTTCGAGCGCCGCCACGCCTTCCACACCAAGCGTGCTTTCGCCGAGCCAGGCGCGCGCCTGACCCAGAAATCGCTGGTTCCCCCATTCCCCGGCGCGCGCGATCCACTCGAGCGCAGCGGCGCGGTCGCGCTCGGCCAGCATTCGCGCATGATTGAACGCACCGCGGAAATCGCCGCCCGCGGCCGCACGCGCATAACAATCCGCGGCCTTCGCCAAATCGACCGGCCCCGCCCAGCCGTCTTCGGCAAAACTGCCGACGAAATTGATCGCCTTGGCATAATCGCGCGCGGCGGCGCGTTCGAACCACGCGAGCGCCGCGACTTTATCCTCAGCGACCCCAGTGCCCAGCGTCAGCGCGGTCGCGTAATTGTACATGCCTTCGGCCAAGCCACTCTCGGCAGCGCTCTGGAAGCACGCCGCGGCACGTGGGTAGTCGATCGCGACCCCCCAGCCCTGATCGTAGCAACGCCCGACCATATTGAGCGCCATGAGATGGTGCTGCGCGCCGGCGCGATTGAACCAGCCGAATGCGGCGACCGGGTCGGCGGCGACCCCATCGCCGTCGAGCAGCAACTGGCCGTAAAGCGCCTGTGCATCCGCCAGACCCTCCTCCGCCGCTTCGCGCAGAAACGCGGCACGGTCGGCCCGGTCACCAGCCAGCCGCGTCGCCATCTCAGCTCGGGTCAGGGTCGCGACGCTCATCGCCGCCGGTGTTAGTAACGGAACGACAGCGACGCAAACGCCGACCGGCCCGGCGCGATGGTCGCGTAATGCGCGGTATAGGCCTGGGTAAAATAAGTCTTGTCGGTCAAATTCTGCACGTTGACGCTCAGTTCGATCTTGTCGGTGAACTTGAAGCCGGCGCGCGCATCGAAGCGCCAGTAGCCGGGGATCGAGCGCAGGTTGATCTTGGTCGCGGGATTCAGCGTCACCACCCCCGCCGCGGTCTGCGTCGCGGTGCGATTGTCGGCATAGCCGCCATAGACCCGGCTGACGTAGAAGGCGCCGCCGCCCAGCGACAGCCGGTCGAAGAAGGTCGCGTTGGTCCACGCGCTGACGCTGTGCTTGGCGGTCTGGGTCGCCTGCCGCCCGGTGTTGACCGAGGGGCCGAGGACGATCTTCGCGGGCTGTGCGCCGACCGCGGGCGCGGTGAAGGCGGTATTGCCGCCATCGACGATCTCGGCATCGAGGTACGTGTAACCGCCGATGACGGTCCAGTCGGGAAGAATGGTGCCGGTCACGGTCAACTCGAGCCCACGGATGCGCCGTTCGCTGGTGAATTCGACCATATTGTTCGGACCGATCGTACGCAAATTGTCGGTATCGGTCTGAAACATCGCCAGCCCGAGGTTCAGGCGGTTGTCCATCAGCGCCGCCTTGGCTCCGACCTCGTACGACTTGGTCCGCTCGGGCTTCAACCCGTCCAGAATCGTCACGTTGGCGGCATTGAGCGCGGTCGGCAGCGCGTTCCCCTCCAACCCTTCGCCGAGCAGGCTGTTGGGCGGGGTCGATGAGGTCGCGTAGCTGGCGTAGACGCTCGTCTCACCAGTCGGCTTGAAGATGAGCCCGGCTTGGTAATTGAAGAGATCGTCGGTCCGCGCAAGTTCGGGGACGAAGGTCGCAGTGACCGCCTGGCCCGGTCTTATCCTCGAATGATAGCGGTCGTAGCGCGCGCCGAGGTTGAGGATCAGCGAGCGTGTCAGCGCAATCGAATCGAACCCGTAGAAGCTGCGGGTATTCGCGTCGTTCTGCGTCTCCGCGATCGGCAGGTTGCGCACCATCGGCGCGACCACGGTCGACGTGTCGTTCTCGTAATTCACGTACGGGTCAGCGGGATTGGGGGTGAACAGGCTGGTGCAATAGAAGCGCGCGATCGCCGCGGGGGTGCAGCGCGGAGTGATCGTCGAACCCTGCGATAGCAATTCGGCTCCGGTCGCATTCAGGAACCCGCGCGTCACGAAAACCCCGCGCCGCGCCTTTTCCCAGGCGAATTCGGCGCCGAGCGCGAAATTGTGGGTGATGCCACCGGTCTTGAATTCGCCGAACAGATCGGTCTGATTCACCAGGCTTTCGGCATAGCCGTAGCGGGTATTGGCGCGGCGCCACACCAGCCCGCCAGCGGTCGCCGGCACCGCGGCGTTGGTGCCGAACACGTTGCCCTGCTGATCGTCGGGCTGGGTGTAGATGTAGGCCTGATCATTGTGATTGTAGCGCGACGTGTTGCGGATCGTGACCGCGCCGAAATCGTGCTCCGCGCGCAGCGTGATCTGATCGGTCGTGGTGTCGCGAAAGTCGCGGTTCTTCAGCCCGTAGAAGGTGTCGCGATCGACCCGGCCGGTCACGCCAGCAATGGTCGTGACGGTACCGATCGCGGGCTCGACGATGGTCGTGCCGAGCGGCGAATTGGCGACGTTGTAAAGGTACGGGATGCCGCTGTCGGGCAGTTCTTCGGTGTCGAGGTGATAATAAGACAGCGTCAGCCGGGTGGGCGAATTCATCCCGATCGTGATCGAGGGCGCGATACCCCAGCGCTTGTTGAAGATCGCATCGCGGCCGGCGAAATCCTGATTGTGCGCGACCCCCTGGATGCGAACCGCGACCAGGTCGGACAGCCGCTTGTTCACGTCGATCGTGACGCGCTTGTAGTCGTCGGTGCCGTAGCTGACCGTGCCGGCGTAGATATCAACGTCGGTCGGCTGTTTGGTGACGATGTTGATCGACCCGCCCGCGCTGCCGCGGCCGCCGAGCGTCGAATCGGACCCGCGCACGACCTGCACGGTATCGACCGCGAACACTTCGCGGCTCTGCGCGGCGAAATCGCGCACGCCATCGACATAGGTGGAGCCCTGGCTGTCGAAACCGCGGATGAAGGGGCGGTCGCCGACCGGATTGCCGCCCTCGGCCGCGCCGAAGGTGATGCCGGGAACGGTGCGCAATGCATCGGCGAGCGTCGCCGAACCGGTCTGCTGGATGACTTCGCTCGTCAGGTTGATGATCGAGCGCGGGGTGTCGACCAACGGTGCGACCTGCTTGGGATTCTTGCGGACCCGTTCGCCGTTGACGACGACCGTCTCACCGTCGTTGTCCGACTGTTGCGCATCCGGAGTGTCGGTTTCGGCTGCGGGGGCATCGACGGGGTCGGCAGCATAAGTGGGGGCGCTGGCGATGAAGCCGACACATGACAGGGCGAGGAAGGTCTTGATGGCAGTCACGATGGTCCCCTTACGTGAGACCGTCGCTATTGAGAGTCGTTCGCACTGTCAACGCTATTGCGAGTAATTCTCATGTTCGTCGCGAAACGTGTCGGCGAGCAGCCAGCTGCGCAGCGCGCTGGCCAGGTTGGCGGGGGATGGATCGACAATTCGCAGCGCGTCGATTTGCGCGACCAGCGCCGACAAGGGCAGGTCGCGCGCCGCCGCGGCGGCTTCGAGCGCGCGCCAGAACGGCGGCTCGAGGCTCAGGGAGGTCGGGTGTCCGGCGATGGTGACGGACCGCTTCACCGGTCCCGCGAACCCGCCGGGGGGCGGTGCGATGGTCAAAATCCGATCACGGATTGTCGAACAGGCTGGCGAGCTGTTCGATCAGCGTCCCGCCCAATTGTTCGGCGTCCATGATCGTCACCGCGCGCGAATAGTACCGCGTGACGTCGTGGCCAATCCCGATCGCCGCCAGTTCGACCGGTGAGCGTGTCTCGATCCAGCCGATCACTTGCCGCAGATGCCGTTCGAGATAGCTTCCCGAATTCACCGACAGCGTCGAATCGTCGACCGGCGCGCCGTCCGAGATCACCATCAGGATCTTGCGGTCTTCGCTGCGCGCCAGCAACCGGCTGTGCGCCCAGAGCAATGCCTCGCCGTCGATATTTTCCTTCAGCAATCCCTCGCGCATCATCAGCCCGAGGTTGGGCCGCGCGCGCCGCCACGGCTCGTCGGCCTGCTTGTAGATGATGTGGCGGATGTCGTTGAGCCGCCCAGGCTGCGGCGGGCGGCCCTGCGCCAGCCACGCCTCGCGCGCCTGCCCGCCCTTCCACGCGCGGGTGGTGAAGCCCAGGATCTCGGTCTTGACCCCGCACCGCTCCAGCGTGCGCGCCAGGATGTCGGCGCTGATCGCGGCGATGCTGATCGGCCGCCCGCGCATCGACCCGGAATTGTCGATCAGCAACGTGACGACGGTATCGCGGAATTCGGTGTCGCGCTCGACCTTGTAGCTGAGCGAGGATCCCGGGCTGACGATGACCCGCGCCAGCCGTGCGGCGTCGAGCATTCCTTCTTCCTGGTCGAAGTCCCAGCTGCGATTCTGCTGCGCCATCAGCCGCCGCTGAAGCCGGTTGGCGAGCTTGGTCACGACCGATTGCAGGTGAACGAGTTGCTGATCGAGATACGACCGCAGCCGCGTCAGTTCCTCCGCATCGCACAGCTCGGTCGCGGCGATCACTTCGTCATGGGCGGTCGTCCACGGCTTGTAATCGAATTGCAGGGAGAGGTCGGCGAAGGGGCGGTTGGGGCGGACCGGCAGCATCCCCTCGTCGCCGTCGCCATCGGGTTCGCCGTCGGCGTCGTCCCAATCGTCGCTTTCGCTATCCGACTCTTCGCCCTCGCCGTCGTCGGCCTCGCGGTCCTCGCCGCGCGCATCGACCTCTCCCGCGCCCTGCTCGCTCGGGTCTTCGCCGTCTGCGCCGTCGTCCTGCTGTTCGTCGTCGGTGCCCTCATCCTCGCTGCCGCCTTCGTCCGCGGGGTCGGGAAGCTGCTCGCCTTCGATCAGCTCCAGATCTTCGAGCAACCGCGTCGCCAATTGCGCGAACGCCGCTTGGTCGTCGATCGTCAGCGCCAGCGCGTCGAGGTCGGCACCGCCCTTGTCCTCGATCCAGTCGCG
>JAZKGJ010000172.1:0-4133 GCA_040385975.1 Pseudomonadota bacterium
AACGTCTACATCACCAAGCCGGTCAATTACGAAAGCTTCGCCGACGCGATCCGGCAATTGGGATTGTTCCTGTCGGTGATCCAGGTGCCCGACGTCGAGCCCAATTGACCGAAACCATGACGACGCCGGCGGTTCTCTACATCGACGACGACGCGGGGCTCAGGCGGCTGGCCGAGCGCGCGCTGACGCGGCGCGGGTTCGCGGTCACGACCGTGGCCGATGGCGCGACCGGCGCGATGCTGTGCGGCGAACGGTCGTTCGATCTGGTCGCGGTCGATCATTACATGCCCGGGCTCGACGGACTGGAGACGCTGCGGCGAATCAACCTGCTGCGCGGCGCGCCGCCGGTAATCTACGTGACCGGGTCGGAAGAGGGCCGGATCGCGGTCGCGGCGATGAAGGCCGGCGCAGCAGACTATGTCGTGAAGACGGTCGGCGAGGACTTCTTCGATCTGCTCGCCGGCGCGATCGGCAACGTGCTCGCGCGCAGCGCGCTGGAGCGCGACAAGGCGGCGGCGGAAGCGCAATTGCGCGCCAGCAACGCGCGGCTCGAGACGTTGCTCAAGGAAATGAACCACCGCGTCGCCAATTCGCTGCAACTGGTGTCGGCGATGGTGTCGCTACAGGCGAGCGCGGTGACGGGGGTCGCAAAGCAGGCGCTAGATGATACCCAGCGCCGGATCGCGGCGGTCGCACAGGTTCACCGCCGGCTCTACACGTCGGATGCGGTCGAGGGCGTCGACATGCAGGAATATCTCGGCGCGCTGGTCGATGAACTGGGGCAGAGCTGGTGCGGCGAACGGCGCGCGCTGCGGCTGGCGGCGGACCCGATCCGGCTGCCGACCGACCGGGCGGTGTCGTTGGGGGTGATCGTCAACGAGCTGGTCAGCAATGCGTGCAAATACGCCTATGCCGGCGCCGAGGGGGGCGAGATCCGGGTCGAATTGCGCCGCGAGGGCGACGACATCTTCCTGCTCGCGGTCGAGGACGACGGCGGCGGGATGCCACCCGACGCAACCCCGCGCGGGACCGGGCTCGGTACCAGGCTGGTCAAGGCGATGGCGCAGAGCCTGCAATCGGCGATCGAATACGATCCCGGCCATGCCGGTGTCCGCGCAACGCTGCGCGCGGCGCTAAACTAGGGCGTCGATCGCTTCGGCCAGTTCGATGTCGCGGTGCGACAGCCCGCCGGCGTCGTGGGTGGTCAGCGCGATTTCGACCCGGTTCCACACGTTCGACCATTCGGGGTGATGATCGGCCTTGTCGGCGAGCAAGGCGACGCGGGTCATGAAACCGAATGCCTCGTTGAAGTCGGCGAACAGGAATTTGCGCACGATCGCGTCGCGGGCGTCGTCGAAATCCCATTCGGGGAGGCCTTCCAGCGCGTCCTCGCGTTCGGCTTGGCTGAGGGGTTCGAGGGGCGGTTCGATCGCCATGTGCATCGTCTCCTGCGGTCGGCTAGGACGTAGCCGATGACCGCCGCCGATACAGCCCCCAGCCTGGACGCGATCGAGGCGATCGCACGCGATGCGCTGGCCCGGCTGCCCGCCGAGTTCGCCGCGCATCTCGGCGATGTCGTGCTGATCGTCGAGGAATGGGCCGACGACGAGACGCTGGCGGCACTCGGGATCGAGCATCCGCTCGACCTGACCGGGCTGTATCACGGCCGGCCGGTGGGCGAGAAATCGGCGTTCGACGTGGCGCCGCAGCCCGACCGCATCCACCTGTATCGCCGCGCGATCCTGGACGAGTGGGTCGAGACCGGGGTGGGGCTCGATGCGCTGGTCCGCCACGTCCTGATCCACGAAGTCGGGCATCATTTCGGGCTGAGCGATGCCGATATGCACGCGCTTGAGGATGCCGTCGGGTCGTGATGCTGGCACTGGCAGGGGTGAGCGCGGTGCGCGGCGGGCGGACGCTGTTCACCGATTTCAACCTGACGCTCGCAGCGGGCGGCGCGGCGGTCGTGCGCGGACCCAATGGCGCGGGCAAGACGACGCTGCTCAGGATTGCGGCGGGCTTGCTGACGCCCGGCGCCGGGCAGGTGACCGCGCCTGAGCGCATCGGCTGGCTGGGCGATGCCGGCGCGCTCGACGGTGAGCGGAGCGTGCGACAGGCCCTGCTGTTCTGGGCGCGGACCGACGGAGCGGCCGAACCCGACGCGCGGGTCGCGGCGGCGATGGCGGCGGTCGGTCTCGGCGAGCGGCGCGACGTGCCGGTGCGGTTGCTGTCGCAGGGCCAGCGCCGCCGCGCCGGATTGGCACAGGTGATCGCGGGGGGAGCGCCGTTGTGGGTGCTCGACGAACCCGCCAACGGACTGGATAGCGCGAGCGTCGCGGCGCTCGAAGCGGCGTTGGCAGCGCACCGCGCGAACGGCGGCACGGTGCTGATCGCCACGCATCAGCCGGTGGAATTGCCGGATGCCGAAGCGGTCATGCTGGGATGAGCGCGTTCGCCGTCATCGTGGTGCGCGACCTGCGCCGTGCATGGGCGGGGGGCGGCGCCGCACTGCCGGTCGCGTTCTTCCTGCTCGCGACGGTCCTGTTCCCGTTCGCGGTTGGCCCCGACACCGTCCTGCTGTCGCGGATCGGCGGCGGGGTGATCTGGGCGGCGGTGCTGCTGGCGGCGCTGTTGCCGGTCGAGCGCCTGGTCGGTCCCGATCTGCGCGACGGGGTCATCGACCAGTTGCTGGTGCGCGGACAACGGCCGGCGACGATCGCGCTCGCGAAGATCGTCGCGCACTGGCTGGCGTTCGCACCGCCGCTGATGCTGGCGGCGGTGGTCGCCGCAGGGTTGCTGGGGGTGCCGAGCGAGCGGCTGGCGATGGTCGAGCTGGGGCTGCTGATCGGCACCCCCGCGCTGGCGGCATTGGCGGTCGCGACCGGCGCGCTGACCGCCGGACTGCGCGGCGCGGGCGCGGTCGCGGGGCTGGTGATGCTGCCGCTGGCGGTGCCGCTGCTGATCTTCGGCGCGGGGGCGATCGACGGCGGGACGGGCGCGCTGAAGCTGCTGGCGGCGGTCAGTCTGCTGCTGGTTGCCGGCGGGCCGGTCGTCGCTGGGGCGGCGATCCGCGCAGGAGCGGACTAACCGCAACGCGTTTCGCCAAGGCCAAGCTTGCTCTAAGTCGCTTAGAACGGCACGTCGTCATCCAGGTCGTCGGCAAACCCGCCGCTGCCCATGCCGCCGCCCGAACGATTGCCGCCGCCACCGCCGCGATTGCCCCCGCCGAAGTCGTCCGCGCCGCCGCCGCCGAAATCGTCGCGACCGCTGCCGACGTTGCCACCGCGCCCACCACCGCCACCGGGTGCGCCGTCGAGCATCGTCAGGACACCGTTCATCCCGACCGCGATCTCGGTCGTATAGCGGTCGTTACCCGTCTGATCCTGCCATTTGCGGGTCTGCAGCGAGCCTTCGATATAGACCTTGCTGCCTTTGCGCAGGTACCGCTCGGCAACCCCGACCAGACCGTCGGATTTCAGCACGATGTTGTGCCATTCGGTCTTTTCCTTGCGCTCGCCGGTGGCTTTGTCTTTCCAATTCTCCGACGTGGCGATGCTGAAATTGGCGATCCGCCCGCCGTTCTGGAAGCTCTTGACCTCGGGGTCCTTGCCCAGATTGCCGATCAGAATGACCTTGTTGACGCTGCCTGCCATGTCCCGTGCCTTTCAGAGGCCCAGCGCGACCGCGAGCCAGTAAGTGATTCCGGCGGCAACGTAGGCAAGCGCGAACAAATAGCCAACCATGAACAGCGGCCATTTCCAGCCGTTGGTCTCGCGCCGGGTGACCGCGATGGTCGAGATGCACTGCGGCGCGAAGACGAACCAGGCCAGGAACGCGAGCGCGGTCGGGAGCGACCAGCGACTCCGCATCCGCTCGATCATGGTCTGCTCTCCCTCGGCACCTTCGACATCGTCGATCGCGAAGACCGTGCCGATCGCCGCGACCGCGACTTCGCGCGCCGCCATCGCCGGGAGCAGCGCCAGCGCGATGTCGCGGTTGAAGCCGATCGGCGCGACCACGACTTCGATCCCGTCGGCGATGCGGCCCGCGACCGAATATTCGACCTGGCTTTGCCCGGGCGGCGCCTTGGGGAAACTCAATAATGCCCACAGCACGATGGTCGTGAGCGCGAT
>JAZKGJ010000173.1:0-3089 GCA_040385975.1 Pseudomonadota bacterium
GGTTGCAAGAACGGTCATCGAAGTGCTCCCTTAGGACTTCTGGCTGGTCGGGTGGGTGTAGAAGTTGGCGGCAGTTGCGGTCTTGGTGCCGCCGGGGACGAAGCTGTCCTCGCTGGTCGCCTTGCCCACGTTGACGAAGAGGCGAACCACTTCGGGATGATCGCCGAGACGGCTGGCATCCAGCAGTTCCTTGAGCGCCGGGGAGCCGAACTGATCGCGGGCGCGAACGGCCAGCGGCAGGTTCTCGGCGAGCTTGGTGCCCCCGAACTCGGGGTCTTTGATGGTGGCTTCGCGCCAGCCATCGGCTTCGGCGGCGAACGCCTCGGCCTGCGCGGTCTGCGCGTTGGCGACCAGCCCGGTGGCCATGTCGACCAGCGACTGGGCGGCGGCCTGCGGCAGGTTGCGATCCTTGGCGAACGTCTTGAACGCGTCGAGCGTTTCAGCGTTCAGCTCCATGCCCTCAGGCGCGGTGAAATCTTCGTACGCGTCGGGTGCGCCTTCGGCGGCCTTGGCTTCCTCGGCAGCTTTCGCGTCTTCCGCGGCGCGCTCTTCGTCGGTCAGCGCTTCGCGGCGGGCGGTCTCGGTAGCTTCGGCGGTCTCGCGCTCGGCGATCTGCTCGGGGGTCTCGACGGCAGGCTCTTCGACAACAGCGACTTCCGGCTGAGCAGCGGGGAGCTGGTCAACCGGGGTGTCCATCAGGCTCGGAGCCTGTACGGGTTCAGCTGCTGGCGTTTCGACTGACATCTTCGGCGTGCTCCTTGAGCATCAAGACAAACTCGTCGGTGCAGTGGACGTTGAGGGTGTCGAGGTAAGTCAAACCGACCGACCGCTTGCCCTCTTTGTACGCCGTGAGTTGCGGATCAGCCGCAAAACTCCCAGTGTACACACCGCACCTCGACAGGAGATCGAACATAATCCGACGGCCCTGCCGTTCCAGCATCAGCGCGATGATGTCGTTTGCTTCGCGGGTGATCTGCTCGCCTTCCCGCAACTTGCGGTACTGCTTCGCTTCTTCCTGCTTCAGCGGGTCGATGTCATCTTGCTTCACTGCTGGTCATCCTATCGCGTGGGCACGAACCAAGTGCCCTCGGCTATCCGACCTCGACTGCGGTCGGGCTCTGCATTCCGCTGAACAGCCCCATGATGTCGGTCGCCGCGTTGTTCTCGGGCAGCGGGCCGGTCTGGATCGAGCCCGCTTTCGCGCCTGCGCTGGCGATCTTCTCGGCCTGCTCGGCGGCCTGCGCCGCGGCGATCTGCTGCGCGCGGTTCTGGCGGATCAGCGCGACCTGCTCGCCGGGGACGATCAGCTCGGGGTCGACGCCAAGCTGGTCGGCGTAGCGCTCGATCGACTTGTCCTGATCGAACTTGTCCATCGCCGAGGTGTCGCCGGTCAGCTGGACGATCATTCCGATATGGCCGAGCAGCCGGTCGGTCGAGTTGACTTGGATCGCCTTCTGCGCCTGAGCGATGGTCGAGATATACTCGACCTGCAGCTCGGCCCCGGTCAGCTCCTCAGGAGCAGGCGGCAGCAACCTTGCCTCAAGGCAGCGCTGGAAGGTCATCGAGACCAGCGGGTTGAGCATCTCGCCGTGGAGGCGGCTGAGCACCGGCCCGAGCAGCGTGAGCTTCTCCTCGTGGCGCTCGGCGACTTCGGTGGCAGTCATGTTCTTGTCGCTCTCGGCGAGCATCAGAAACATGTCGGAGTAGAACGCCGAATTGATCCGCTCGCGGACGTCCATGATGTCCTCGCGCAGCGCGCCGATGTCGAGCTGCACCTCGAACGCGGTACGGATGCCGCCGTTGGGCATGTTCGGATCGTAGTAGCTGGTCCCGCCCGGCAGGAAGTCGGCACCGTTGGCGCGCAGCGAAGTCGGCACCTGCAGCGGCGGATCGGCCTGATAGTCGATCGCCTTGGCCTTCTTGAACTGGCCGTGCTGGAGCTGCTTGAGATCGCCCAGCGCTTCCATCCCCGGGCTCGACCCGTAGACATCGCCGAACAGTACATCCCAGCGCGGAGCAAGCGCGCGGAAGTCGCGGTAGCCGCCCTCGCGCAACAGCCCGTAGTTGTCGACCGGGTTGTTGGCGTTCTTGTCCCAGTAACAGGAACGGTACGCCATGTTCTTGTTGTCGCGCTTCGATGGATCGCGCTCTTCGCGCGGCTCCATTAGATGCACGATGTTGATCTCGTGGCCGTAGTTGGCCTGATCGTACGCGTTGCGCGCGGTCGCGGACAGCGCCTTGTAGCCGAACCAGTTCGCGGCCTGCTCGACGGTGAGCTTGAACTCGCGGCCCATCTTGTCGACCACGCCCTCGTGGTTGATGCCGAGCGCGTACTCGCCGATCGTCAGCGGGTTGTGGTGGATCACCGTGTTGAAGTTCGGCTGGAGCACCGCGCACCCGGTGCCGAACCCGCCAAGCTCGCGGTACATCATGTGCAGCGTGTTGTAGGTGTTCGACTTGGCGAAGATGTGCAGCATCAGCTTGGTGCATTGCGACAGCCAGACCTTGACCGCGTAGTCTTCCTGCAAGTCCTCGTCGTCGAGCCCGAGCCGGAACCAAGGCCGCGCCGGGCTGGTCATGCCCGACATCATGCCCGCGGCCAACGTGCGGAGCGCGCGTGTACCCGTGCTGTCGATGATCGACTGGTTGCGGTCACCGCCACGGTTGCGCTCCTCGCCGAGGAACCGCGACTGGCGAGGCAGCAGGTTCTGGGCGATGTCGCGCCAGTGGCTTTCCCAGCCCTTCTGGCGTTCGCCCTCGAGCGCCTTCCAGCGCTTCAGCGCGAGGCTGCGCTGGCGGGGACGACCGGCAAGGCCATCGGCGAGTTGGATGTCGTCGGGCACTCAGCCCCCCAAGAATGTCGTGCCGCCGAGTGGCAGCGAGGTGGTCGGAATGCCCTTCGGCCCGGTCAGGAACGTCGAGCCGATGCCCTTGTTGGCGAGAGCCTTGTTGCCTGCGAGCATGGCCGCGATGCCGGGCTGCTTCTGGTTGAGCTTGTTGAACTGCTCTTCCGAGCGCTGCGCCTGTTGAGCCGCCTGCCGTTCGTTCTGCGCATTGGTCTGCCGGGCGAGCTTGCGGCTCTTCGCGCC
>JAZKGJ010000174.1:0-28105 GCA_040385975.1 Pseudomonadota bacterium
CCATGGCCGACCCGATCGGCGCTGAATTGTACAAAACGGACAAACCGCGCCGCACCGCGACGAAAAAAGTCGCGCGTGGGCAGCGCGTCGCGCGCGGCCGATGCTCGACTTCGCTTGGCACGGACGGACAGGTGTGGTCCGCTGTCAAAAAACCCGAGCCGTCTTCATTGATCTAACCAGATTGGCACTTCGTGCTTGACAGCGTCACGGCGTTTATATAGCTTACAAACCCACCAATTCGACGGCTAGCCAAGGCAGGCCAAAAAGGCCGAAACCTCCGAAGAAGAGTGTCGCACCCCAGTAACTGATCGCGCTCTTTATCCTGTTCGGGATCGCGGCATTGCCGGAAAGATTGTACGTGGAGAGATACACCGATGTGAGGCCGCCGCCCATCAGGGTGAGGTTGAGCGCTATCCACGCCTTTTCAGTCACTCCGGCTTCTCGGGCACCGGCTTATGCTTCACCAGCTTCCCGACCCGTTCCGCGAACCGCCTGGGGTCGTCGTCGGTCTCTAGCTCGCGCGCGGCTTGTTTGAACTTGTCGAGTTGGGTGGGGGCCGGGTCGGTCAATGCAGTCCGCCCCAATCCTGAAAGCGCCTCCGGCTATCCCGGAAGCGCACCGGGTTACTCACATCCTGCATCAGGAGGATATCTCCAGCCGTTGTTTCCGACTGCGTATCGTCGTAAATCGCTACTCGCTCAATGTTGACTAAAGAGGGGGTCATCATAAATCTTAAAATTCCCGGAACTTGCGGGCAACCGCTTGATGACGGGAGATCGGTTCAATGAACGCAACTGCCGTGACTGGTAAGTGTCCAGAACAACCGCCGTTACTTTATAGCTTGTACCCTTTTCCGCCGTTTACTCTTGGTTTTCCCTAATTCTGGCGGAACCCAAGCTTTCTTCGACTTTGCCGATCAAAGCACGCTTAAAATCGTACAAGGGCGGTGCGTCAGCCTTCAATGCATGATCTGCAATCAGAAGAGAGGCACAGCCAACGGTAACCGCCGCGAATGCTACATCCTCCCAATCCGAGCACCGCCTGAACACGCGAAAGCCCGCCAAGTCACAGCCATACGCTTCCACGCTACGGTGAAGGTGCGCTTGCAAAGCGTGGGTAGCACGAACGCCCGCGCACGATCTGCGCGATTTCGTCGCGGGTAGCGCCGTTCGCGACCATCGAACTGGAAACGCCGGTATCGCGATCGATCAGCGCGACGACGCGGTTCTTATGAGCGGAGCCCGACTTGCGCGTTTCTTTCACACCGGCCTCGCCAGCCTTGCGACCGATGTAGATTTCATCGATTTCGACGCGGCCACCAGTCAGACCAAGCAGCGCCATGCTGTCGTCGCGCATCGCTTCGCGGATACGGTGCGCCAGAAACCACGCCGACTTGTACTGGACTTCCAGGACGCGGCTTAGCTGGTGCGAGCTGATGCCCTTCTTGGACGACACCATGAGGTGAAGCGCCTGTAGCACCTTGTGGAGCGGCATCCGGGCATGCTCGAAAACCGTGCCGACCTTCACCGTGAACTGCTTGCGGCACTCGCCACACTTCTTGAGGCCGTGGCGCACTACGCCTTCCGGGTTCTTGCCCGACGCCTTCGAGCGAACGCCCGCCAGATCGTACACGCGGCCACGGTTCACGCCGCAGTGCGGGCACGTCACACCGTCAGCCCAAACGATACCCTCTAGGAACGCGAAGGCCTTCGCTTCGTCGTGAAAGTGAGGGGAAGAAAGAACCGACATAGTGAAACGCTCCGTTGTGCATTTTACCTAGCGGTGTGGAGTGGGTTTGTAAAGTGCATAATTGCCAAGCGTGACTCTCGATGACACCGAGCCGAGCGAAAATGCTTATGGGCAAGGCGTGCTGCGCTGGCTGTCGGGCGCGAATTGCGGGCTGGAGAGCGCGGTCGCGGAGTCGGCGGGCGCGGAAGTGACGCTGCGCGCGCCGCCGCCGTTCGCGGTCGCGGCGGGGACGCTCGTCCGGCTCGACGAGGGGTGCGACAAGACATTGGCGACGTGCGCGGGGCGGTTCGGCAACGCGCTGAATTTTCGCGGCGAGCCGTATCTGCCCGGGATCGACCTGCTGACGCGGTACCCGGGCGCGTGACCGACCCCGTGGCGGCGGCGCGCAGTGTCGTCGGGAGCCGGTTCCGGCTGCACGGGCGGGAGCCGGCGAGCGGGCTCGATTGCGTCGGCCTGATCGCATGGGCGCTCGACCTCTCCGACGTGGCGAGCGGGTATCCGCTTCGGAGCGGCGACGCGGACGCGGTCGCCAATCTGATCGCGGCGGCGGGGCTGTCGCGCGCCGACGATCGACGCGCGGGCGACGTCCTGCTGTGCCGGGCCGGACCGGGGCAGCTCCATCTGGCGATCTGGACCGGGGACGGCGTGGTCCACGCCGATGCGGTGCTGCGCCGCGTGGTCGAGCGGCCGGGGCCGGTGGCGTGGCCGGTGATCGGGATATGGAGACAATGATATGGCGACGCTGATCCTGACGACGGTCGGCGGGGCGATCGGTGGGCCGATCGGGGCGGCGCTGGGCGGATTGCTGGGCAGCGCGTTCGACAACCGCGTCCTGTTCAAGCCGAAGGGCCGGCAGGGCCCGCGGCTGACCGAGCTGCCGGTGCAGACGTCGAGCTACGGCTGTCCGATCCCGCGGCTGTTCGGGACGATGCGGGTCGCGGGGTCGGTGATCTGGGCAATCGACCTGCAGGAAAACCGGACCCGGATGGGCGGCGGCAAGGGTCGACCGACGACCACGACCTACAGCTATTCGGCGTCGTTCGCGGTGCTGTTGTCGGCGCGCGCGGTGGTCGGGGTCGGACGGATCTGGGCCGATGGCAAGCTGCTGCGTGGGAGCGCGGGCGACTTCAAGACGGTGACGGGGTTCCGGCTGCATAATGGCGGCGAGGCGCAGGTGCCCGATCCGCTGATCGCCGCGGCGGAAGGCGCGGGGCTGGCGCCGGCGCACCGCGGGCAGGCCTATGCGGTGTTCGAGGATTTCCAGCTGGGCGATTACGGCAACCGGATCCCGTCGCTGACTTTCGAGGTGATCGCCGACACCGGGCCGGTGAGCGTCGGGTCGATCGCCGACGAACTGGGCGTGGCGGCGGACGGGGCCGGGACGACGCTGGGCGGCTTTTCCGTTTATGGCGACAGCGTCCGCGGCGTGCTGGAGACGCTGGCGAGCGTCGATGGCGGCTGGTTCGCGGCGGAGGGCTCGGGTATCCGGCTGCGCGCCGGGAGCGGGCCGGCCGCTGCGCTGGCGGATGCGGGCGTTGCGCGCGACCGGGGCGGCGCGCGCGGCGTCCGCGCGCTGGCGGCAGCGGATGATGCGCCCAAGCGGGTGCGGGTCGCGCATTACGACCCGGCGCGCGATTATCAGACCGGATTGCAAAGCGCGCAGCGGCCGGGTGCGGGCACGCGCGAGGAGCGGGTCGAGCTGCCCGCGGCGCTGGCGTCGGCAGCGGCGAAGGCGGTCGCGGAGGGCGTGCTGGCGCGCGCCGAAGCGGGGCGCGAACGGCGCACGATCACCCTGGCGGCGGGTGGGGCAAGCGCGGCGCTGAACGTCGCGCCGGGGGACCGGGTCACGATCACCGACGAGAACGGCACCGGCGAGCCCGGGCTGTGGCGGGTCGCCCGGTGGCGGCTGGCGGAGATGGTGGTGACGCTGGAGCTGGTGCGGATCGCGCGGGCGAGCGCTGCGGCGGGGGCGGGCGCGGGGAGTGCAAGTTCGGGACGGGTGAGCGGCGCGCCCGATCTGGTCCACGGTGCGACGACGCTGCACGCGTTCGAGCTGCCGCCGGTCGATGACGCGGTGCTGAGCGCGCCGCGGCTGACGATCGCGGCGGCGGGCGGGCCGGGCTGGCGGCAGGCGGCGCTGTTGCTGTCGAGCGACGGCGGCGCGCGCTGGACCGCGGCCGGCACCGCGCAGGTTCCCGTGACGATCGGCACGATCGCGGTCGCGCCGGGAGCGGGGTCGGCGCTGCTGGTCGACCGGGCCGGGTCGATGGAAGTGGAGCTGCTCCACCCCGGCATGACGCTGAGCGATGCCGACGCGGTCGCGCTGGATGCCGGGGCGAACCTGGCGCTGGTCGGCGATGAGCTGGTCCAGTTCGGTCGCGCGGCGCCGCTGTCGCCGACGCGCTGGCGGCTGTCGGAATTGTGGCGCGGGCGGCGCGGGACCGAGGCGGCGGCGGGGACGCAAGCCCCGGGCGACCGCTTCGTGCTGATCGAGGCGGCGGCCCTGATCACGGTCGAGCTGCCGTTGGCGGTGCTGGGCGGGAGCGTCGAGGTGCTGGCGTCGGGGGTCGGCGACGGCGACGGCCCGGCGGTCGCGGATGCGGTGTTCGCGGGCGCTTCGGTGCGGCCCCCCGCTCCGGTCGCGCTGCGGTGGAAAGACGACGGCGCGGGCGGCGCGACGCTGCGCTGGACCAGGCGGAGCCGCGCGGGGTGGCGCTGGCTCGACGGCGGCGACGTGCCGCTGGGCGAGGAAAGCGAGCTGTACCGGGTGACGATCGGCGCGCGGGTCGCGACGGTCGCGGTGGCCGAGGCGGGCATCACCGCCGCCGAACGCGCGGGCGGGCCGGTGAGCGTCTCCGTCAGTCAGCTCGGCACGTTCGGCGAATCGCCGCCCGCGACGCTCGTCGTCTGAACAATCACACTCAGGAGACCGATGATGCCCGAATCGACCGCACGGCTGACCTTGCCGCTGATCGCGCCCGGCCAGGCGCAGAAGGAGATGTCCCATAACGAGGCGCTCGCGCTCATCGACCTGCTGGTCCAGGGCGCGGTGGTCGCGGTCGGGACCGATGCGCCGCCGCCCAGCCCCGCGCCCGGCGAATGCTGGGTCGTGGGTGCGACCCCGAGCGGAACGTGGAGCGGACATGCCCATGCGATCGCGGGGTGGACCGCCGGCGGCTGGCGCTTCGCCGCCCCGCGCGAGGGGATGACGGTGTGGACCGGGGGCGCGGGCGGCTTCGCGCGCTACACCGGCGGAGCATGGAGCAGCGGCGCGCTGCGCGGCACGGTGCTGACGCTGGGCGGCGACCAGGTGGTGGGCGCGCGGCGTGCGGCGATCGCCGATCCGGCCGGAGGAAGCATCGTCGACAGCGAGGCGCGGGCGGCGGTCGCGGCGGTCCTGGGGGCGCTCAGGGGACATGGTCTGATCGCGCCCTGATCTTTCGCGCCGGAAATGTTGTGTTTGGGCAACACTACCGCAATTTGTCCGCTTGCACCGAAACCAAGGGTTCTCTAGGAAGTTTGCGCTGTCCGTAAGGACAACCATGAAAGGGGATTATGATGCGGAAGCTTGCCATTTCTCTGGCACTCGCCTCCACTGCGCTCGCCTCGCCCGCCCTCGCCCGCGATGATACGTGGTATGTCGGTGCCGAAGCTGGTGTGATGGTGTTGGAAGACATCGATTACGACGTGAACGCGTTTGCCGACGCCCAAGTCGTCGACAGCAAGGTCGGATCGGATTTCGGCGGCAATGTCGGCTACGATTTCGGCGGCTTTCGGCTCGAGGCCGAAGTTGCGTACAAGTTCGCCTACAACCAGCGACTGTACCTGACGCAGACGTCGGTTCCGTCGTTCCAGTCGAACGGCGCTTTGGTGCTCGTTTCGCCGGCGGCGAATGCACAGCGCGTCGACCGCCTCGGCGGCAAGACCACGGCGTTGAGCTTCATGATCAACGGCATGGCCGATTTCGGCGATGACGACGGCATTCAGGGCTTCCTGGGCGGCGGCGTCGGGATCGCGCGGGTCAAGGCCGACGATTACCGGATCACCGATTTCGGCTCGTATGCGGACGATTCGGACACCGTGTTCGCCTATCAGGCGATCGCCGGGGTTCGCGCGCCGCTGACCGACAACATCGACGCGACGCTGAAGTATCGCTACTTCGACGCCGCCGACGTGAAGCTGGTCGATGTCGCCGGTCGCCAGCTGGCCGGGCGGTTCCGCTCGCACAGCATCCTGGGTGGGTTCACCTTCAACTTCGGCGAGCCCGAAGTTGTCGCGCCGCCCCCGCCGCCGCCGCCTCCGCCGGAAGTGGCTCCGCCGCCTCCCCCGCCTCCGCCTCCGCCGGTGGTCTGCTCGCCTGGTCCGTACATCGTGTTCTTCGATTGGGACAAGTCGGACATCAAGCCGGAAGCGGCTTCGATCCTCGACGATGCGGTCGCCAAGTATCAGACCTGCGGCAATGCGCAGGTCATGCTGGCGGGCCACGCCGATCGCTCGGGCTCGACGACCTACAACGTCGGTTTGTCGGAGCGTCGCAACGCTTCGGTGACCTCGTACCTGACCGGCCGCGGTGTTCCGCAGGGCGTGATCACGTCGCAGGGCTTCGGCGAAAGCCGGCCGCGCGTCGAGACCGCCGACGGCGTCCGCGAAGTCCAGAACCGTCGGGTGGAAATCACCTACGGTCCGGGTTCGGGCATGTAAGGTTCGATCGTTCGGATCGGGACGACCAAGAGGGGGTCGGCGTACAGGCGCCGGCCCCTTTTTGTTGCGCGGCGACAATGCGTTCCAAATCGGCGCATCATCTTCGCAATCTGCCCGCAAGGCGTTAGAGCGCGGTCGAACGCCGGATCGCCCGGACAGTCGAAGGGTGTTTCATGCGCATCACGATGATCGGGTCGGGCTATGTCGGGCTGGTGTCGGGCGCGTGTTTTTCCGACTTCGGGCACGACGTGACCTGCGTCGACAAGGCCGCGGACAAGATCGCGGCGCTGAACGCGGGGCGGATGCCGATCTTCGAGCCCGGGCTGGAGCAATTGGTTTCGGCCAATGTCGCCGCGGGACGGCTGCGCTTCACGACCGAGCTGGCACCGGCGGTGGCGGACGCCGATGCGGTCTTCATCGCGGTCGGGACCCCTTCGCGGCGCGGCGACGGGCACGCCGACCTCAGCTATGTCTTCGACGCGACCCGCGAGATCGCGGCCGCGGTGAGCGGGCCGATGGTGGTCGTGACGAAATCGACCGTGCCGGTCGGGACCGGCGACAAGGTCGAGGCGATCTTTCGCGAGGCCGCCGCCACGCATGACGTCCAGGTCGTCAGCAATCCCGAATTCCTGCGCGAGGGCGCCGCGATCGGCGATTTCAAGCGGCCCGACCGGATCGTGATCGGCACCGGCGCCGACGTCGGGGGGGAGCGCGCCAAGGCGGTCATGCGCGACATCTATCGCCCGCTCCACCTAGGGGACGGGCCGTTGCTGTTCACCGGACGGCGCACCGCCGAGCTGATCAAATATGCCGCCAATGCGTTCCTGGCGACCAAGATCACCTTCATCAACGAGATCGCCGATTTGTGCGAAGCGGTTGGGGCCGACGTCCAAGACGTGAGCCGCGGGATCGGGCTGGACAACCGGATCGGCAAGAAATTCCTCCACGCCGGGCCGGGCTATGGCGGGTCGTGCTTTCCCAAGGACACGCTCGCGCTGCTCAAGACCGCCGAGGATTTCGAAGCGCCGGTGCGGATCGTCGAGGCGGTGGTCAAGGCCAACGACACCCGCAAACGCGCGATGGGGCGGAAAGTGATCGCGGCGTTGGGCGGTGACGCGGGCGGCAAGACGGTGGCGGTGCTGGGGCTGACCTTCAAGCCCAATACCGACGACATGCGCGACGCGCCGAGCCTGGCGGTGATCCAGAGTTTGCAGGATGCGGGCGCGACGATCCGCGCGTTCGACCCCGAAGGCATGGCCGCGGCGAAGGAGATGATGGCGGACGTGACCTTTTGCCGCGACGCCTATGACGCGGCGACGGGCGCGGACGCGGTCGTGCTGGTGACCGAATGGGACGTGTTCCGCGCGCTCGACCTGAAGCGGCTGGCGGACGTGGTCGCGGGCAAGGTGCTGGTCGACCTGCGCAATGTCTATGTGCCCGCCGAGGTCGCAAAGGCAGGCTTCGCCTATAGCTCGGTCGGTCGCTGACGCTTCGGACGTCGCCAGCCTCGGCACGGCCGGTGCGCGTAGTTGCGCAACTATTGCGGATCGCTCACGCTGCGCTCAGCGGCGATTCGCGGGGGCGCGGTGGAATTGGGGTCGGCGATTGGCGTGATCGATGCGGTCGCGCGTGAAGCTGCGCTGTTCGCGGCGATCGGCTTTCTGATCGGCGGGATCGACGATCTGGCGGTCGATCTCATCTTCCTCGTTCGCTCGCGGCGACGGTGGCTCCGCTACCTGCCGAGGTCGGCCGCGCCCACCCGCCGCATCGCGATCTTCGTGCCCGGCTGGGATGAGGCGGCGGTCATCGGGGCGATGCTGCGCAACGCGCTGGGGTCGCTCGATTACGGCAATTACCGCATCTACGTCGGCACCTATCGCAACGACGCGGCGACAATCCAGGCCGTCGCCGCGGTCGCGCGCGACGACGCCCGGGTCCGGCTGGTGATCGGCGCGCGCGCCGGGCCGACCACGAAAGGGGACAATCTCAACACCTTGTGGCGCGCGCTTCGACGCGACGAGGCGCTTGGCGACGATCGCTTCGATGCCATCGTGCTGCACGATGCCGAAGACGTGGTTCATCCCGAAGAGCTCTTGGTCTTCGACCGACTGCTCGCCGACTACGATGTCGTCCAACTGCCGGTGCGGCCGCTGCTGGCACCGCATTCGCCGTGGATTTCGGGGCATTATGCCGACGAATTCGCCGAAGTGCAGACCCGCAACATGGTGGTGCGCCAGGCGTTGGCGGCGGGGCTGCCGCTGGCGGGGGTGGGTTGTGCGATCGCGCGCGCCGCGCTCGACCGCCACGCGCAACGCCGCGGCGGCAACCCGTTCGACCCGACCAGCCTGACCGAGGATTACGAACTCGGGCTCGCGCTCGGTGATGCGGGCGAGCGCTGCGGTTTTGCCACGGTCGCAGCGCGCGACGGCACCCTGGTGGCGGTGCGCGCATACTTTCCGGCCACCTTGGGCGCGGCGGTCCGTCAGAAGTCGCGGTGGGTGGCGGGGATCGCGCTGCTCGGTTGGGACCGGCTCGGCTGGCGGGACGGGCGCGGACGGGCGCGGGCGCTGGGCGATCACTGGATGCGGATGCGCGATCGGCGCGCACCGCTGGCGATGCTGGTTCTGATCGCAGCCTATCTGGCGCTGGCAGCCGGCGCGCTGGCGGCGTCGCTGCATTTTGGGACCGGGCTCGCCGCGCCGGCCGCCCCGCCGTGGATGGCGCCGCTGTTCGCGATCAATTCGGCGCTGTTGCTGTGGCGTCTGGCGATGCGCTTCACCGCGACAGCAGGCAATTACGGCTGGCGTGAGGGGTTGCGCGCGATGCCGCGGCTGCTGGTCTGTGCGTTCGTCGCGGTGCTCGCGGCACGCGCTGCGCTGACGCTGTACGCGCGCAGCCTGCGCGGCGTGCCGGTGCGTTGGGACAAGACCGCGCACGAATTTCCCGACCAACCGGCGCGGCTGGCGTGAGCGCGCGGGGCCGGCCGTTTCGCTTCATCGTGCTGGTCGTGGGCGGATGGGTCGGCGCACGGACGGTGATGCTGTGGCCGCCGGTGCAGCGCGCGCTGATCCCGCCCGTCGCGGCGCGACCGGGTCGATCCGAGGCGATTGTCGCCCTGCCCGCGCGCGCACCGGCCGCGATCGGCCGACGTGTGCCCGTCAGATACCTGTGGCCCGAGCCGGGCGTCACCACGATCACGCGTCGCGGCGTTGCCGACCCCGCCCGCGTGGCGCTCGCGCTGCTCGGAATGGGTCGTTACGGCGAGGTGCGCTACGCCGCGATCGCAGCACCGGAAAGGCTGGTCGTTCCGCCCGCGGCGACCATCGCGCGTGGCGCACGTAGCGGATCGCGGTGGTCGGGCAATGCCTTCCTGTTCTTGCGCGACGGCGGCACCGCGGCGTCGGCGACCCCGTTGCTTGCGGGTCCGCAGGTCGCCGCCAAGATCGCCTATGCGATCGGCGGCGAGCGGCGAGCGGCGCTGGCCGCGCGCGTCACCGCTCCGCTCGGGCGCGGTCCGGCGGAGCTGGCGGCGGGTGCGGAGTGGCAGCCGACCCCGTTACCGCTCCGGGTCGCCGCCGAGGCGCGGTTGACCGGTTCGACGGTGCGTCCGGCGGTCGGCGTATTCGGTGGGGTCGGCGATGTCGCGCTGCCGTTGCGATTCCGGATCGATGGGTATGGCCAGGCCGGCGCGATCGGCGGGGCGGGACGCTACGCCGAAGCGCAGCTGCGGCTGGCGCGCCCGATCGCGCTCGGCGGGACAATTGATCTTGCGGTCGGCGGCTGGGCCTCCGCACAGCGCGGCGCGAGCCGGGTCGATGTCGGTCCGAGCATCGGCGTGCGCTTGCCGATCGGTCCACAAGGGACGCGGTTGATGCTTGATTGGCGGCAGCGGGTGGCAGGCAATGCGCGACCTCGGTCGGGACCGGCATTGACGTTAGGGACGGGGTTCTAAGCCACCCGGCTTACGCAGTGCCTAGCGCTTCGTTCGATTTCTCGTGAAGATTGGCGGGGTCGTCTATCGCCCCTGCGCGCGCCAGCGTTTGACGGTGCGTTCGATGATGACGTCTTCCTGACCCGTTTCGCGCCACAATTCGCTGAACAGCGGATCGCCCGACGCGGGCCGACGCGACGCTTCGAGGTCGTCGAACGCGACCCGGACCGGAATCGCGACGCCTTCGCCGCAGATGATGCATTCGCGATTCCGGAGCGCCGGGATCGAATCGAGAAAGCCGCGCGCGCCTTCGGGCATCGCCGCGCGCACGAACGCCTGATCGCGGTCGTTGTTGAGCCGCATCGAGATGATCGTGCCGCACTGTGACAATACGCCCTCGGCCAGGTCGGACGGCCGCTGCGTGATCAGCCCCAGCGAGATGCCGTACTTGCGCCCTTCCTTGGCGATCCGGCTCAGGATCCGGCCGACCGATGACCCATCGGCATTGCGTTCGTTGGGGACGTAGCGATGCGCTTCTTCGCACGCGAGCAGGATTGGGCGGCGTGGTTCGTTGCGCGACCAGATCGCGAAGTCGAACACCATCCGGCTGAGCACCGCGACCACGACAGAGGTGATCTCGCTCGGCACCCCCGACAGATCGACGATGCTGATCGGCTTGCCGTCGCCGGGCAGTCGGAACAGCCGCGCGATGAAGTCGGCCATCGTGTCGGCGACCATCATGCCGCTGAACATGAAGCCGTAGCGCGGGTCGTTCTTGATCTCGTCGATCTTGGTCTTGAGCCGCAGATAGGGCGCGGTGTCGCCGGCGCGATCGAGCTTGCCCATTTCGAGCTGGATCAACTGGCTCAAGTCGCTGAGCAGATACGGGATCGGCGCATCGACCGTCAGCTTGGAGATTTCCTGCCCCAGCCGCCCCTTCGCACGCGCGGCGAGCAGACATTTGGCGAGCACGTCGGCATCGATCTGGCGGTCCGAGCCATTGCTGGTCAGGAAGACCTCGCAATGCTCCTCGAAATTCATCAGCCAGTACGGCATCGCCAGATTGGACACGTCGTAGAGCGCGCCGTTATGCTTGAACGCCGCCGAATATTCGCCGTGCGGGTCGATCATCAGGATATGACCCTGCGGCGCGAGATCGCAGATCTTGTGGAGGATTGCCGCGGTCGCGGTCGATTTGCCGGTGCCGGTCGAGCCCAGGATCGCGAAATGTTTGCCGAGCAAGGCATCGACGTAGAGCGCCGCGCGGATGTCGCGGGTCGGGAACACCGTGCCGATCTCGACATGCGGGCGGTCGTCGGCGGCATAGATCTGCCGCAAATCCGCGGTCGACACCGGAAACACCGGCGACCCCGGGTTGGGATAGCGGGTGACGCCGCGGCGGAATTTGTAGAGTTTCCCGGTCAGTTTCTCTTCGTCGCCCTCACCCAGGAAGTCGATCTGCGCGGCGATCTTGGCGCCCGAGCCGGCGATCGGACCCGGTTCGAGCTTCAGCGAGCGGACGTTGGCGATCAGCCACGCGCCGCCGACGCGGACCTTGACCTGCGAACCGACCTGCCCCGCCGCGGCGATCGACGGGTCGGCGCTGTCGGCCAGTTCGTTGATCGCAGCGGGCTCGAGCAGCACTTCGCTGGACGAGCCGGCGATCGCGGTGACCACACCGATCCCGCGCGCGGCGGCCGCCCGCGGCGCCGACCCGGGCTCGCCTGCGAACGGCGCAATCCGGTTGGGAGCGGAGCCGGGTGCATCCATCACTGAAACTTTCGTGGCATGTCGCATTCGCCATGCCCGTCAGACGTAAAGATTAGGTTTGCCTACCGCGCGTTAGCCATGTTCAGAACCGCCGCGCCGCCCACCCCGCGGTCCAGCCCAGCGTCACCGACAACAGCACCGCGACCAGGCCATAGGCGAACGCATTCTGGTCGGCGGCGCGCGCGACGAAGCGCTCGAACCCCGATTTGCGGATATCGATCCCCCGCACCGCCGCCGCCAGCACGCGGCCGTCGCGGATCAGGAAGGTCTCGGCGGTGAAGCGCCCGACCGGAACCCGCGCCGGAATCGACACGCGCGCGCGGTACAGGACGCCGTCGGTCACCTCGACCGCCTTCGAATCCTCATAATAGAGCCCCGAGCGCCGCTTCAGGTCGACCAACCCGGACGCGAAGCGCGCCTGATCGGGGGCCGCCATCCCCGATGCGGGGGACAATTGCAGCGTGTCGAGCCCCAGTTCGTAGATCGCGCGGGTCCGTTCATCGACGAGGGCGGAGATCGGCCGCGACGACGCGACCGCGAAAAAGCTCGGTGCCGAGCGGTAGCGGGTGCGTTCGGCATTGACCCAGATGCCGGCGACCTTTTCCTTTTCGCGGACCAGGATCGACTGGGTCGGCCCCTTCACCACCACGACGATGTCGGCTGGCCGGCGGCTGCGCCCACCTTCGCCCGGATACAGGATTGCGCCGAAGAGCAGCAATTCGGCGCCGGTGAACGAATAGGCGATTTCGATATCGCGCTGCGACACGTCGGGGACCAACGTCGGCTGCGGGCCCACGGCCCGCTGGCCCATCAGCAGCGGCGCGGCGAGGAGCAGCAGCCACCTCACCCCAGTTCGACCGAATAGATCTCATCGGGCCGCCACCCCAGCCCCAGCGCGATCCGCCCGGCGACGATCAGCACCATCACCGCCAGTGCGAGCCGGAGATATTCGGGCCGTACCCGCTGCGCCAGCCGCGCGCCGAACTGCGCGCCGGTGACCGACCCGATCAGCAGCAGCGCGGCCAGCACGATGTCGACCGCCTTGGTCGTGGTCGCGTGGACCATCGTCGCCGCCGCGGTCACGAACAGCGTCTGAAACAGCGACGTGCCGACCACGACCTGCGTTGCCATGCCGAGCAGGTAGATCATCGCCGGCACCAGGATGAAGCCACCGCCGATCCCGAGCAGGATGGTCAGGATGCCGACCCCGAACCCGAGCAGCAACGGCGCGAGCGGCGAGATGTAGAGACCGGAGGCATAAAAGCGGGTGCGAAACGGAAGCGCCGCGACCAGGGGATGATGCCGCCGCCGCTTCGCGCGCCCGGGTTCGCCGCGCTTGACCGCGCCGATCGCCTGCAACGATTCGCGCGCCATCATGCCGCCGATCGACCCCAGCATGACGACATAGACGACCGCGATCACGGTATCGATCTGACCGGTGGTCTGCAGCCAGCGAAAGATCTGCGCACCGACCAGCGTACCGATCGCCCCGCCCGCGACCAGCACGCCGCCGATCTTCATGTCGACCCCGCCGCGGCGCAGATGCGCGAAGACCCCGGAGACACTGGCACCGGTCACCTGGCTCGCTGAAGACGCCGCCGCGACGGTCGGCGGAATGCCGTAGACGATCAGCAAAGGCGTCGTCAGGAACCCGCCGCCGACCCCGAACATCCCCGACAGCACCCCGACCGCACCGCCCAGCAGCACGATGAAGAGCGCGTTGACCGACAGGTTCGCGATCGGAAGGTAGATGTCCATGCCCGCCCGCGGCGTTACCCGCTCACACGCGGATGTGCCAGCGAGTGGGTTGGGAAGGTGTCGAGCGGCGGCGCATCAGTGCGCCCGGCGCAGCTCAGTTCGCCGGCTTGACCGCCATCAGGCTCGCGACGCGGCCCTTGAACTGGGCGAGCGCCTGACCCGACAGTTGCGCGACGGTCGTGAACGAGACCGAGCGCGGATTGATCGACACGCCGCCGCGCCACAGTTCGAAATGGAGGTGCGGCCCGGTCGACATGCCGGTCGAGCCGACATAGCCGATCACCTGGCCACGCGCGACACGCGCGCCGGGGCGCACCGCGATGCGGCTCATGTGGCCATATGCCGACTGGATCCCGCCGGCGTGATTGAGCTTGACGACGTTGCCGTAGCCACCGCTGCGCCCGGCGAGCGCGACGACGCCGTCGATCGCCGCACGGATCGGGGTGCCGTAGGCGGCACCGAAGTCCATCCCCTTGTGCATCCGCATATAGCCGAGCACCGGATGGCGGCGCATCCCGAAGCCCGAGGTAATCCGCGCCGCGACGGGCATCGCCATCACGCCGCGCTGTTCGCCGACGCCGTTCGCCTCGAACCACTGGCTGCGGCCGTCCTGCTCCCATTTGACGAGCTGAACGCGTTTCCCGCCGCGGTCGAGCCCGGCATAGAGCAATTGCCCGAGCTGGATCTCGCCGGTCGCGGCGCGCGCCTGTTCGACGATCAGGTCGAAGGTCGCTGCGGTACCCAGCGCGCCGACCGCGGTGCGGGTCGCGATCGCCTTGATGAAGGCCTCGACCGCCTTGGCCGGGGCACCCGCCGAACGCGCGGCGCGATACAGGCTGCCGCCAACGCTGCCGCGAATCCGCAGCGGGGTGTGATCGATCGCGATCGGATGCCGGGTCAGCGCCAGTGCCCCGCCCGCTCGGTCGATCGACAGCGCCAGATCGAAGCGCGCGCGGAACGCGAGCTTTTCGAGCGGGCGCGCGACGGTGCGGCTTTCGCGGCGGCCGAGCGTCAGGTCGAGCCGGGTGCCGGGCTTGAGGTCGCCGAGCGGCATCGCGCCCGCGACCAGATCGGCCAGCCGGTCGGCTTCGCGGTTGGCGACCCCGGCACGTTTGAGCGCGCTTTCCAGTCCGTCGCCCTGGCCCAATGTCGCGGTCAGTTCGATGATCGGGCGCTCGGGGGTTTCCTTCAGCGGCACGACCAGGTCGTTCGCCGCCATCCGGTGGCCGCTGTCGGCGCCCCACGCCAGCGGGCTGATCGACTGCGCGCGCGCTTCGTCCCAGGCGGTGCCGGTCAGCGCGGGCGGCGTGTCGGCCAGGATCGGGGCGGGCAGCCCGGGCGACAGCACGACCGCGCCGGCGATCAACGCCAGACAGGTCGCGGCGCCGCGAAACCATTCGCTCGACCCGATCCGCGAGCCGAGATCGGGTACCCAGTCGGTTTGCCCCAGCCGGCGACGGAGTACGTCGAGCGGGGCAGGCGCGGGGGCGGGGACGAACGCCCGACCGAATGCGAGCGTGGCGGTGCCGCCGCTGTCGATCAGATCGTGGTCGGATTGCAAAAACACGGCGCGTCAGCTTCCTAATCGCCACTTCGCCGTATCCCCCGGCGCGGCAATTCCTGTGGAGTACGAACCCTAAAGTCAAATTAAGCGCAGGCGTGGACTGTCCCGATTCCGACGAAGCGTGGCCGGGTGCCGACGAACCGGCGGCGCGGTGTGGAACGGAAGCGCAAATTCGTGATTTCGCAGACGCTTCGCTTGCCTAATCGGTACGAGCGTCCGATCTTCGTGCGCATGGCGCGCAGCGACGCCGGAACCGTGACCGCGGTGCTCGGCCCGACCAATACCGGCAAGACGCATCTCGCGATCGAGCGGATGTGCGCGCATTCGAGCGGGATGATCGGCTTCCCGCTGCGGCTGCTGGCGCGCGAGGTCTACGACCGGGTCGTCGCGCTGAAAGGCGCGAACCGTATCGCGCTGGTGACGGGCGAGGAAAAGATCGTCCCCAAGGACGCGCGCTGGTGGCTGTGCACCGCGGAAAGTATGCCCGCCATCGACGTGGGCTTCGTCGCGCTCGACGAGGCGCAACTTGGCGCCGATCCCGAGCGTGGGCACGTCTTCACCGACCGGCTGCTGAACGCGCGCGGGCGTGACGAGACGATGATCCTGGGATCGGACAGCCTGCGCCCGCTGATCCGCGCGTTGGTGCCCGAGGCCGAAGTCGTGACCCGGCCGCGCTTTTCGACGCTGAGCTACGCCGGCGCGTGCAAATTGTCGCGGTTGCCGCGGCGTTCGGCAGTGGTCGCGTTCAGCGCGGAGGAAGTCTACGCCGTCGCCGAAATGCTGCGCCGGCTCCGCGGTGGCGCGGCGGTGGTGATGGGCGCGCTCAGCCCCCGCACCCGCAACGCGCAGGTCGCGATGTTCCAAGCGGGCGAGGTCGACTATTTGGTCGCGACCGACGCGATCGGGATGGGACTGAACCTGGACGTCGCGCAGGTGGCGTTCGCGGGTCTGCACAAGTTCGACGGCCATCGCCGGCGGCGGCTGACCGTCGCCGAGATGGCGCAGATCGCGGGCCGGGCCGGTCGGCATCAGCGCGACGGCGGCTTCGGCGCGCTGGCGGGCGAGGGACCGGATGCATTCGAACCCGAGGAAATCCATGCGATCGAGGAGCATCGCTTCGCGCGGCTCGATCACCTCTATTGGCGCGACGGCGATCCGGACCTGTCGTCGGTCGAAAGCCTGATCCACGATTTGGAGCGTCGCCCGACCGGCGTCGAACTGCGCGCCGCTCCACAAGCGATCGACCTGAAGGTCCTGAAGCGGATCGCCGACGAGCCGGCGGTGGCGGAGCGCGCACGAACGCCCGCGATGGTCGCGCGGCTGTGGGCGGCGTGCGGAGTGCCCGATTTCGGCAAGGCCGGGGTCGAGCCTCACGCGCGTTTCGTCGCGCGGCTGTTCGGGCATCTGAGCGAGGGAAACGGCCATATCCCGCACCCCTGGTTCGCCGAACAGGTCGCGCGGCTCGACCGGGTCGAGGGCGATGTCGATACGATCGCGGGGCGGATCGCCGGGGTGCGGACCTGGGCCTATCTCGCGCACCGCGCCGACTGGCTGGCGAATCCCGCCGACGGCGCGGCGCGGGCAGGCGCGGTCGAAGAGCGGCTGTCCGACGCGCTCCACGCGCGACTGACCCAGCGCTTCGTCGACAAGCGCACCAGCGTGTTGATGCGCGGGATCGCGAACGATGCCGGCGCGCTGCCGGTAACGATCGCGAGCGACGGCGAGGTCAGCGTCGAGGAGCATCCGATCGGGCGGCTCGAAGGGTTCCGCTTCGTCCCGGATGCGGCGGCGCGCGCGAGCGACCGGCGGTTGTTGCTGGCGGCGGCGGAGAAAAGATTAGCGGGAGAATATGCGGCGCGGGGGCGGGCGTTGGCCGATTGTGCCGATGCCAGCATTTCTGTTCGGGCTGAACCGGTCGAAGCCTCGTTCGCTTCCGTCGAAAAGAAGAACGGCACTTCGACAGGCTCGGTGCGAACGGTCTTGATATGGGAAGCGGTCGTGGTCGCATCGCTCGACCCGGGTCGCGACCTCGCGACGCCCAAGGTCCGGTTCGACCGCGCGCTCGACGTGCTGACCCCGCCGGTGCGGACCGCGGTGCTGGCGCGGTTGGAGCGGTGGTTGGGCGAGCAGGCCGCGCGGCAGGTGCCGGGGCTGGTGGCGTTGTCGGCACTGGCCCGCGACCCCGCTGCGGGCGCGCCGCTGCGTGCGGCGGCTGGAGCGTTGCTCGATGCGGGTGGCATCGTCCCGCGGCGCGCGCTGGGGCGCCAGATCGAGGCGATCGATCCCCTCGCGCGCAAGCGGCTGCGCGCGGCGGGGACGGTGATCGGGACGCTCGACGTGTACGACCCGCGCTTGCTCAAGCCGGCGGCGGCGGCGTGGCGGCAGACCTTGCTCGCGGTCCGGGGCCGTCCGCTTGGCGAGGCTCCGGCGGTCGGCGCGACCGTCCTGTCGCGCGGTGCGCCCGGGGCCGAGCTGACGCACGGCTTCCGTCCGCTCGGCGCCCAAGCGGTGCGGGTCGATCTGGTCGAGCGGATCGCGCGCGGGGCGCACGAGGCCCGGGCGGGCCGCAAGCCGTTCGCGCCCGACCCGGCGCTGGCGACCTCGATCGGGCTGACGCCGGAGACGTTCGCGCGGCTGATGGCGCAGCTCGGCTTTCGCGCGCTGCGCGGCAAATGGCTGTGGCAAGGGCTGACCCCGTCCGCGCCGGTCGCCCCGCCCCGGCCCGGCAATGCGTTCGCCGCGCTTGCGGACCTCACGCGGAATTGACGCTCGGGGCTGATACGATGCGGCTCGACGTATTCCTCTGGTACGTTCGGCTCGCCAAGACCCGCAGCATCGCGCAGGGACTGGCGGAAAGCGGGCGGCTCCGGATCGACGGTCGCCGGATCGAGCGCGCGCATTGCCCGGTGCGCCTCGGCGATACGCTGACCTTTCCGCAGGGCGAGCGCGTCCGCGTCGTCCGTGTGCTGGCGCTCCCGACGCGGCGCGGCCCCGCCCCCGAAGCGCAGGCGTGCTATGCCGAATTAGGTGCGAACGTCTCGCAGCAAGCCGCCGCCGATTGACGACCCGCCCGCGCCCGCTTTAGCAGCGGAGCCACGCTTTTGGGGACCGAAGACCATGACCTACGTCGTCACCGACGCCTGCATCAAGTGCAAGTACATGGACTGCGTCGAAGTGTGCCCGGTCGATTGCTTCTACGAAGGCGAGACGATGCTGGTCATCAACCCCAGCGAATGCATCGATTGCGGCGTGTGCGAACCTGAATGCCCGGCCGAAGCGATCCTGCCCGATACCGAGAACGGGCTGGAGCAATGGCTGGAGCTCAACAACACCTTCTCGAACCAATGGCCCAACGTCACCCGCAAAAACGACCAAACCCCGGCGGACGCGGACGAGCACAAGGGTGAGGAGGGGAAGTATGATAAATACTTTTCTGCTGAACCCGGCCAAGGCGATTAAGCCCGCTTAATCGCCGTCGCGTGGACGGGGACCGGCCGGCGGGTCGCCGTAGCGCGAACCCGGCCGACGGCTTTGCCGGCGGCTAGTTGGCTCTCGGACCGCAGTTCCCGTTGTCGTAACGTCGCTTCGTTGTAATTCTATCGCTGTGAACAACGCCGCCGGCAAAGCCGTCGGCCGGATCGGGGCGGCCCACGCCCCGTCCGCCGTCCGGCCGAATTGATGCGCGGACGATCCGCGCATCGGCGTCTAGCTAACGCTAGGCGCCTTCAATTCAGCGCGACCGTCACAGCCCTACGGTTCTGCGCCCAGCTCGCCTCATCCGATCCCAGCGCCAGGGGCCGTTCCTTCCCGTAGCTGATCGTCGTGATCCGCGCCGGATTGACGCCGCGCGCCGCCAGATAATTCTTTGCCGAATTGGCGCGGCGGTCGCCGAGCGCCAGATTGTATTCGCGGGTGCCGCGTTCGTCGGCGTGGCCTTCGAGCGTTACCGTCACGTCCGGATTGCGCGCGAGCCATGCGGCCTGGCTGTCGAGGATAGCCCGTGCGCGGGGGTCGATGTCGTATTGATCGGTCGCGAAGTTGATCGTGTCGCTGACGACTTCGCGCTGGAAGCGTGCGCGGTTCGAGCCGTCGAGCCCGGCGTTGGGGTCGCGCACCCCGCCACCCCCGGCGTTCCCCTCGGGCCCGGGGGGCGGGGGGAGATCCTTGACCTTCTTGGGGCCGCAGCCGGCGAGCGCCACCAGCGCGGTCGCCGCGATCAGCGTGGTCGTGAGCTTGGCCATGATATCCTCCATCGTTGTTCGAGAGTACGCGAGAGCGTTCGCGGCGGTTCCGCAGTTACGGACGAAGCGGTCCCCAATTGGGATCGCTGCCGTCGAGTGCGGTCGGGACCTTGCGTTCGTTGACTCCGGTCAGGTCGACCGACCACAGGTCGGCACGCCCGCCGCCGCCCTGACCCTGGCGAAAGAACATCACGACGCGGCCGTTGGGCGACCAGCTGGGCCCTTCGTCCTGCCACGCGTTGGTCAGCAGCCGCTCGGCCCCGCCACCCGGGGTCATCACGCCGATCCGGAAACTGCCCGTCTTGGTATAGGCGATCAGGTCGCCGCGCGGGCTCCACGCCGGGGTCGCGTAACCGCCGCCGCCGAAGCTGATCCGCTGGGGGTTCGAACCATCGGCGTTCATGACGTAGAGCTGTTGCGCGCCCGAGCGGTCGCTTTCGAAGACGATTTTCGAGCCGTCGGGGGAGTAGCTGCCGCCGGTGTCAATCCCGGGCGACGCCGTCAGCCGTTGCGGCGACGCGCCGCCGCCCGCGGCGACGCGGTAGAGGTCGGTATCGCCCGCGATCGCCATCGAGAACAGGATCCAGCGCCCGTCGGGCGAGAAGCGCGGTGCGAAGTTGAGATTGACGTTGGGGACGATCAGCCGCTGCCGCCCGCTCGCCAGGTCGAGCACGAACACCGACGGGCGGTCGTTGGCGTAGCTGAGGTACACCACAGACCGCTGGTCGGGGGAGAAGCGCGGGGTCAGCACGATCGTCTGGCCGTTGGTCAGGAAGCGGTGGTTGGCGCCGTCCTGGTCCATGATCGCCAGCCGCTTGATCCGCCGCGCCTTGGGGCCGGTTTCGGACACATAGACGACGCGGCTGTCGAAATACGGGCCTTCGCCGGTCAGCCGCTGATAGATCGCATCGGCGCATTTGTGCCCGGCGCGACGCCATTCGGAGGGCGGCACGATGAACCCCTGGCGGGTCAGTTCGCTGCGCGCCGCGACGTCGTACAGGTAGCAGCCGACGGTCAGCGTGCCGTCGCCGTTGGCCTTGATATAGCCCTGCACCAGCGACGACGCGCCGGCGCTGGACCAGCTGTCGAACTGTGGCTGGGTGACGTCGCCGAACGCGACCGGGAGCGTCCGGTCGGCGGCGAGCGGGGTGAACAGGCCCGAGTTCTTGAGGTCGCTACGGATGATGTCGGACAGCTGGCGACCGAGCTGATCGGTGGTGCCGGCCGCGGTCTGCACCGTCGCGGCGGTCGGGATGACGGGGATCGCGATGCTGAGCGGCCCGCGCGATTGCCCACCGGTCACGTCCACCACGAGTTCGTCATCGTCCTGCCCGGCGGGGGGCTGCGGCGTCTGTGCGGCGGCGGGCGCGGCCAGCAGGACGAGCGAGGCGAAAAAGGCAAAACGCATGAATGATCCCATCACGGCAATTTGAACCGCATCTTGAACCGTTTCCAGCCGCGCGGCACGTCGTAGAGGTCGGCGGGCAGGCCGCGTAGCGGTGCGCAGCCCATGAACGCCGCAATCGTGAGGTCGTCGACGCGGTCGACGTAGCGTGCGTTGCCGTCATCGACGCCGGTGTGGCCGATCACCGTCGGTCGCGATGCCAGCGAGCCGTCGCGATTGATATTGAGCTGGATCATCGACGTGATCCGCTCCGCCCCGGGCGCGCTGAGCTGCTGGCGCTCGGCACAGGGCTGCACCTGCCGGGCGATCGCCGAGCCGATGTCGGCGGCGGCTTGCGTGCTCATCACGGCGGCCGGTGCGACTTGTCCCCTGGCGGCGGGCGCATTGCGGTCGGCGACCACGCCTTTCAGGAAATTGTCGCCAAGCAGGGCACCGCGCTGGCGCGGGCTGGTCGCGGCGATCTGCGTGCCGGCGCCCCTGGTCACGGCCGGTTTGGCGGGCGATCTGACTGCGGCGGAGGCGGCCGGTTTGGGCGTCGCCTTCGCCGGACTGGGTGCCGGCGCGGCGACCGGCCTGGGTTGCGGCTTCGCGACCGCTGCGGGCTTGGGCGGCGGGGCGGCTTGCTGCTTGACCGGCGGCGCGGGTTCGGGGGCGGCGTCGGCAGGCTCCGGCGGGGCGGCGTCCTCGGGCGCGCCGATTTCGGGGGCGATCGAAGCGGCCGGCGGCTCGACCGCGGCGGGGGCGGTGGCGGTCAGCGCGACGTCGTCGACCAGGCTGACGTCGAGCGCCGGTGACTGCTCGAACGCGTCGGGGGTGCCGAGGAAGCTCGCCGACAGCGCGGCAAACAACGCGACGTGGCCGAGCGCCGCGACCCCAAGTCCGGCCTGTTCGGCGCGCTCCATCCTAGCTGCCGTCGTCCGCGTTGGTCACGAGTGCGACGCGGTTCAGCCCGGCGCGGTTGAGTTCACCCATCACCCGCATCACCCGGCCGTAGTCGAGCCCGCGATCGGCGCGCAGGAACACCTGCGGCGGCTTGCCCGCGGGCGCGCGCGCCGCCAGCTGCGCCAGCACGTCGGGGAGGAGCGCATCGGTCAGTTTGTCGTCGTCGAGGTAGATCGCGCCGCCGCGCTCGATCGACAGGTTGATCGGCTTGGCATCCTGATCGAGCGCCTTGGCGCGGCTGTCGGGCAGCGCGACCGGCACCCCCGCAGTCAGCAGCGGCGCGGTGACCATGAAGATGATCAGCAGCACCAGCATCACATCGACCAACGGCGTGACGTTGATGTCGGCCATCGGCGCGCGGCGACCGTGACCGCGTCTGGAAGGAAGGTTGATCGCCACGTCTAGCGCCGCGCGTCGGTTTCGAGCTGGCGGCTGAGCGTCGCGTGGAAGCCGTCGGCGAACCGGTTGAGCCGCGCTTCGAGCCGGTTGATGCCGTGGCTGAAACGGTTGTAGCCGATGACCGCCGGGATCGCCGCGAACAGTCCGATCGCGGTCGCGAACAATGCTTCGGCAATCCCCGGCGCGACCACCGCCAGCGAGGTATTCTGCTCGGCTGCAATATTGCTGAAGCTGCGCATGATGCCCCACACGGTGCCGAACAGCCCGACGAACGGCGCGACCGCGCCGACCGTGGCGAGGATGTTCAGACGGTCGGCAAGCTTGTCGATCTCGTGCGCGACGCTCGCACCCATCGCCGTCGCCAGCCGTTCGCGCGTGCCCTCGCGGTCGATCGTCCCGCCCGCGGTCGAGCGGCGCCATTCGGTGACGCCCGCGCTCAGCACCCGCGCGGCGGGCAAGTCGGTGGTGATCTCGCTGCGATAGAAGGCATCGATGTCGTCGGCGCTGCGGAACGCGGTCTCGAACTTCTCGCTCCGGCGGCGCAGCCGGCCGATCTTGAGCGCGAAGGCGATGATGATCGCCCAGGTCCAGATGCTGGCCAGGATCAGCCCGACCATCACGGCCTTGACGACCCAATCGGCCTGCAGGAACAGCGCGATCGGTGAGAGCGTCGCGGCGTCGGTATTGAAGGCGATCAACGTCTATTCCCCATCTGCGACCAGGCCGCGAAACCGCGCGACCCAGTCCGCCGGCTGCCGCCGTGGCCGTCCCGACGCGGCGACCAGCGCGACGGTCACGTCGGCTTGCGTCAATATCGTCCCGGCGCGGCTGACTGTCTGCTGAATATCCACCGACGCCGCGCGGACGGCGCGCACCCGGCTGGAGACGATCAGGACATCGTCGAGCCGCGCCGGGCTGCGGTAGCGGATGTGAAGGTCGGTCACGGCATAGGCGCCTTCGCCCGCGTCGTGATGGCTGCGCTGATCGATCCCGGCGCAGCGCAGCATATCCGAGCGCGCACGTTCCATGAAGCGCAGGTAATTGGCGTGATAGACCACCCCCGACAGGTCGGTATCCTCGAAATACACCCGCACCGCGAACCGGTGTTCCGCGCCGACGAAGCGGCCTTCGTTCGGCAGGTCGTCGGGTGGCGGCATGGCGGCGGGCTTAGCGGCTGCAGCCGCGCGCTGAAACACCGTTCGCCGTCCTAATCGAACAACCCGTCCTGCGACGACGCGGGCGGGGTGAGGCCGAGGTGTTTCCAGCCGCCCGCGTTGAGGCAGCGGCCGCGGGCGGTGCGGGCGATCAAGCCGAGCTGGATCAGATAGGGCTCGATCACCTCCTCGATCGTGTCGCGCGGCTCGCTGAGGCCCGCCGCCAGCGTCTCCACCCCGACCGGGCCGCCGCGATAGATGTCGGCGATCATCGTCAGATAGCGCCGGTCCATCGCGTCGAGCCCGAGCGTATCGACCTCCAAACGGTTGAGCGCGGCGTCGGCGGCCCTGGCATCGACCACGGCGTGGCCCGCAACATTGGCGAAGTCGCGAACCCGGCGCAGCAGCCGCCCGGCGATGCGCGGGGTTCCCCGGCTGCGGCGGGCGATCTCATGTGCGCCGTCGGGAGCTAGCGCCAAGCCGAGCAGCCGGGCGGCGCGGGTCACGACCTGTTCGAGTTCGGGCACGGTATAGAAATGGAGCCGGATCGGGATGCCGAAGCGGTCGCGCAAGGGTGTGGTGAGCAGACCCTGCCGGGTCGTCGCGCCGACGAGCGTGAAGCGCGGCAGGTCGATGCGGACGCTGCGCGCCGACGGCCCCTCGCCGATCATCAGGTCGAGCGCGCGATCCTCCATCGCCGGATAGAGCACTTCCTCGACCGCGGGCTGGAGCCGGTGAATCTCATCGATGAACAGCACGTCGCCGTCCTCGAGGTTGGTCAGCAACGCGGCGAGGTCGCCCGATTTGGCGATGACCGGGCCGGACGTGGCGCGGAAGCCGACGCCGAGTTCGCGCGCGACGATCTGCGCGAGGGTGGTCTTGCCCAGGCCCGGCGGTCCGAAGAACAGGACATGGTCGAGCGCCTCGCCGCGGGCCTTTGCGGCGGCCACGAAGATGCGCAGGTTCTCTCGCGCCGCCGCCTGACCGACGAACTCGTCGAGCGATTTCGGGCGCAGCGCCGCGTCGACGTCTTCAGGCGCGCGGGCGGGGGTGAGGAGGCGGTCTTCGGTCATGGGCGGTGCGCATGGAGAGAGGTTGACCCTGAAACAAGTTCAGGGTGACGGGAAGGAAGAAGAAGGTCGTCATGCTGAACTTGTTTCAGCATCCACGGCGCGGCACGATCCGACCGATGCAACGAGAGCGACAGCCGTGCGTGTATATCTTGGCCAGCCAGCCGCGCGGCACACTTTACATCGGCGTCACCTCGGACCTGCTTGCCCGACTTTGGCAGCATCGAAGCGGTGTTACGCCGGGTTTTACCGAGCGATACGGCGTTTATCGGCTGGTTCGTTTCGAAATGCTCGAGGACATGCCCACCGCGATCGCGCGCGAAAGGCAACTGAAGCGCTGGCATCGGGCGTGGAAGATCAATCTCATCGAGGCCGAGAATCCACAATGGGACGATCTGGCGGTGGGATTGGGCCTGGAACCGCTGTTGTCGCGCGTGTGGCCAAGTGGATGCTGAAACGAGTTCAGCATGACGGGGGGTGACGCCGTTCACTTCACCAACGCCCGTTCGACCCGCCGCCACAGTTCCGCGACCGCCTCTACTGCGGGCGAACCGCGCGCCGCGTAGCTGCCCAGCGGCGCGCGCTTGTCGGTCATGGTTTCGTAGGCGCTGGCCATCGGGATGACCGGCCAGCCGGGTTCCTGTTCCAGCGCGGCGCGGTGGAGGCCGCGGCGGCGATCGACCATCGCGAAGACCGGCGCGAACTTGACCGCGCCGCCCTTCTTCGCGGCGACGTGCGCCTTCAGCGTATCGAGCGCGCGGCGCGCCAGCGGTGCGGGGATGACGGGGACGACGACCAGGTCGGCGGCGCGCAGGATCTGGTCGGACGTATCGGTCAGCCCGGGCGGGCAGTCGATGATGACGCGGTCGTAATCGCGGGCCAGGTCCGCGGCGACCTTGGCCAACCGCTTCTTCTTGTCGAGCGCGTGAAAGGTCAGGTCGAGAGCGCACAGCGACGCGTCGGCGGGGAGCAGGTCGAGCCGGTCGGTGGCGGTCGGCACGATCAGCTTGCGCGGGTCGCGGGTGCCGGTGATCGCATCCTGCGCGCGGCCCTTGCCGGTGGCTTCGTCATGGCCGAGCACCCAGGTCGCGGCGGCCTGTCCGTCGAGGTCCCACAACAACGTCCGCCGGCTGGAGAGCGTCGCCGCCGCCCATGCCAGGTTGACCGCGAGGGTGGTCTTCCCGACCCCACCCTTGAGGCTGTAGACCGCGACGATCATCGCGCTGCCTTCCGGAGCGCCAGTTTCACCAGCGCGTCGAGCGTGACGCGCTCCCCCAGCTCCGCTTCCGCCGCGGTGACCGCGCTGGCGGCTTCGGCGGGGCGGAAGCCGAGGTTCAGCATCGCGCTGACCGCGTCGGCGCCGGCGCCCGCCGGAGCGGTGACGGCGGCCGGGCCGAGCGTCGCGGCGATGCCGCCGACCCGGTCCTTCAATTCGCGGACGATGCGTTCGGCGAGCTTGGGGCCGACCCCGTTGGCGCGCGCGACCATCGCCTTGTCCTGGCTTGCGATGGCGCGGGATAGATCGACCGGTTCGAACGCCGACAGGATCGCGAGCGCGACCCGCGCGCCGACCCCTTGCACCCCGGTCAGCAACCGGAACCAGTCGCGCTCGTCGGCGCGCGCGAAGCCGACCAGCCGGATGAAATCCTCCGCGACGAGCATTTCGGTGTGGAGCATCGCCGCTTCGCCGACCGCGGGGAGCGCGGCGAGCGTGCGGCTCGAACAGCCGACGAGATAACCGACCCCGGCGACGTCGATAACCGCGTGGTCGCTCGCGGTGGCGTCAAGCCGGCCTTTCAAATGCGCTATCACCCCGCGTCGCCGCCGCGAATGTTGTCAATGTTGAGACGAGAGCGCGCTTTTGTGCGACGACCGCGATAACGCTGGTCGGACGCGGGCGCACTCGACGGCGGGGTGGGGGCAGCTGTCACGGCGTGGAACTTACCCGGAACGACGAATGTAGGAAAGTGCGCTCAGCCGGTTCGCCGCGCGCTTGCCAAATGGTGCGCATGGGTGATCGCGACCGCGAGCGCGTCGGCGGCGTCGGCCCCCGCAATCTTGGTGCCCGGCAGCAGCCGCGCGATCATCGCATGGACCTGAACCTTGTCGGCGGTGCCGGTGCCGACCACCGCTTTCTTGACCAGCCGCGGGGCGTATTCGCCGACGGCGAGCCCGGCACGCGCGCAGGCGAGGAGCGCGATGCCGCGGGCATGGGCGAGTTTCAAGGTCGATTGCGGGTTGGTGTTGACGAACACCTCCTCGACCGCGGCGGCCTGTGGCGCATGGTCGGCGAAGAGCGCGGCCAGCATCGTGTCGAGGTGGGCGAGGCGTTGCGCCAGCGGTTCGGCGGGTGCGGTCTTCAGCTGGCCGTTGCCGAGATGCGACAGGCGGTTCCCCTCGGCGCGGATCAGTCCCCAGCCAGTGGTGCCGAGCCCGGGGTCGAGGCCGAGGACGATCATCTAAAGGCGCAGCCCGAAGCGCGGCCCCACTGCGATCATCGTCAGGTATAACGCGACGGTGAGCACGCAGCCCGCCAGCAGTGCAATCCAGAAATTTACCCCGGTGCGGAGCAGAGCGGGGATCAGCAGGAACATCGGCAGCGATGGCAGTACGAACCAGAAGGTCGCCTGCGCATGCGCGGCCATGTTGGCCGGATCGGGCCGACCCGACCAGAGCAGGATCATGCCAAGCACCGACACCAGCGGCAACGAGGCGACCAGCGCGGCGACCGCGGGTTGGCGCTTGCCGATCTCCGCGATCGCCACGATCAACGCGCCCGCGACGATCGCCTTGGCGACCAGCGCCCACATTATCCCAGTTTCTCCAGCACCGCGTCCGACACTTCGTAATTGCCCCAGACGGTCTGGACGTCGTCGTCGTCTTCGAGTGCGTCGATCAGTTTGAAGAGCGTGGCGGCATCGTCTTCGCCGACTTCGATCATCGTCTGCGGTCGCCACGCGAGTTTGGCGCCTTCGGCTTCGCCCAGCACGGGTTCGAGCGCCTTGGCGACTTCGTGCAAAGCGCCCTGCTCGGTCCAGATCTCGTGGCCGTCGGGCGAACTGCTGACGTCGTCGGCACCGGCTTCCAGCGCGGCTTCGAACACTTTCTCGTCGTCGCCGGCGCTCGCCGGGTAGCTGACCAGTCCCATCCGGTCGAAGCCGTGGCTGACCGAATTGGGCGCGCCGAGGTTGCCGCCGTTGCGGCTGACCGCGGTGCGGACGTTGGTCACGGTGCGGTTGCGGTTGTCGGTCAGCGTCTCGATGATGAGCGAGACGCCGCCGGGGCCGAAGCCTTCGTAGCGGACTTCCTCGTAATTCTCGGCATCACCGCGCGCGGCCTTGTCGATCGAGCGCTGGATGTTGTCCTTGGGCATCGACACCGCCTTGGCGGCGTTGACCGCGGCGCGCAGCCGCGGGTTCAT
>JAZKGJ010000175.1:0-8567 GCA_040385975.1 Pseudomonadota bacterium
GGACCATCGTGTCGCCGTGGCCGCCCAGCACGAAGCTGGTGACGTCCTTGACCGAGACCTTGAACTCTTCTGCGAGGAAATGGCTGAACCGCGAGGAGTCGAGCACGCCGGCCATGCCGACGACCTTCTCGTGCGGCAGCCCCGAGAATTCGCGGAGTGCCCAGACCATCGCGTCGAGCGGGTTGGTGATGCAGATCACGAAGGCGTCGGGGGCGTTGGCCTTGATGCCCTCGCCGACCGCCTTCATCACCTTTAGGTTGATGCCGAGCAAATCGTCGCGGCTCATGCCGGGTTTGCGGGCGACCCCGGCGGTGACGATGATAACGTCGGCACCGGCGATGTCGGCGTAGTCGTTGCTGCCGGTGATCGTCGCGTCGAAGCCTTCGACCGGGCCGCACTGGCTGAGGTCCAGCGCCTTGCCCTGCGGCACGCCCTCGACCACGTCGAACAGGACGATATCGCCGAGCCCCTTGAGCGCCGCGAGATGCGCGAGCGTCCCGCCGATGTTGCCGGCGCCGATCAGCGCGATCTTCTTGCGGGCCATGCGGACTGGCTTTCGATACAGTGATGGAAGTGCCGCGCGCTTAGGCGGTTTGACGGAGCCTCGCAACCCGCAAAAGTCCGATATTGCAAGCGGTTCGCATTAGCATCAACCCGTGCCGTGCCCCGCCGCGAGATAAGCGTCGGAGCGCATTTCCTCCAACCGGCTGGCGGTGCGTTCGAATTCGAAACGGCCGTCGCCCGCCAAATAGAGCGCGGCCGGCTCGGCATCGGCGGCGGCGAGCAGCTTGACCTTGTGCTCGTACAGCGCGTCGATCAGCGCGACGAAGCGCGCCGCTTCGTTGCGGTTTTCGGGGGTCAGGACCGGAATGCCGACGACGATCACGGTGTGATAGCGCCGCGCGATCGCGAGATAGTCGGCACTGCCGCGCGCTTCGCCGCAGAGCCGCTTGAAGCTGAACACCGCGACCCCTTTCAGCGACTTAGGCACGTGCAGCACGCGATTGCCCTGGACCGCGATATCCTCGGCGGGGACGTGCGCGCGGTCCTCGGGCGGATAGTCGGTCAGCCGGAAGAACGCCGCCGACAGCGCCGCGGTCGCCGCCGGTCCGTTGGGGACCAGCCACGTCTCCTGCTGCCCCAGCCGGTCGCGGCGATAGTCGGTCGGGCCGTTCAGCGGGACGACGTCGAGCCGCGCCGCGATCAGCGCGACGAACGGCAGGAAATGTTCGCGGTTCAGCCCGTCGCGGTAGAGATCGCCGGGCGCGCGGTTGCTGGTCGCGACCACGGTCACCCCCGCTTCGATCAATGCGGTGAACAGCCGCGACAGGATCATCGCGTCGGGCGAGTTGGTCACCATCAGCTCGTCGAAGGCGAGACACCGGGTCTCCTCGGCGATCGCCGCGGCGACCGGGGCGATCGGGTCGCCGAGTTCCTTCGCGCGCTCGGCGGCGATCCGCTGATGCACCTCGAGCATGAACTCGCCGAAGTGCACCCGGCGTTTGCGGCGAATGGCCAGGCAGCCGAAGAACAGGTCCATCAGCATCGACTTGCCGCGTCCGACCCCGCCCCACAGGTAGATGCCGCGCGGCGCCTCGGGCTTGCGACCGAGCATCCGCCAGAGCGTGCTGCCGCGGCTCGGCTGGGCTTCGAGCTCGGCCTGAAGCCGGTCCAGGCGGTCGGCGGCGGCGACCTGATCGGAATCGGGTTGCAACTCGCCCGCCGCGATCAGCGCATCGTATTTCTGGCGAACGCCGACCACCATATTCCCCGTTCGTGCTGAGCCTGTCGAAGCACGTGCCAAGCAACACGTCCTTCGACAAGCTCAGGGCGAACGGATGGGGTGGGGCACGGGCGGCGGGGCCGCTTTGCGCAACGTCCCGCTGAACGCGGCAATCCGCTCCTCGCTCGCATCGTCGCGCGGTTGCACGACCAGTCCGCGCACGAACAGCATCCGCCCGGTCTCGCGCAGCAATTCGACCTGCGCTTCGATCGGCCGTCCGATCAGCGCGCCGCCGATGAATTGCGTCGACAGGTCGAGGGTCACCGCCGCACCCGCGGTCAGCACCCCGAACCCGCGGCATCCCGCAAACATCGCCATGTCGATGAAGCCGAGCAAGGCCCCACCATGAACGTGGTCGCGCAGGTTCGAATGGCGGCGCTCCGGGGTCATCCGAACGCGGGCGATGGTCCCATCGATACGGACCGAGAGTTCGCCGAGCAGGCTATTGAACCGGGTCGGGTCGCTCGCCTGCCAGATCTTCCAACCGGGGTTGGCGGGGTCCTCGGCGAGGGTGAAGAAGGGGGAATTTTGATCGGCCAACACAACCCCGTTCGTGCCGAGCGAAGGCGAGGCACCGGTTCGGCCCAGCCCCTCGACTTCGCTCGGGGCGAACGGGCTGGGGGAAGCGGTGGCTACACCACCCGTTCGAATTCCAGCTTCTTGATCTCGGCGATCGCCTTCGCGGGGTTGAGCCCCTTGGGGCACACGTTCGCGCAATTCATGATCGTGTGGCAGCGGTAGAGCCGGAACGGATCCTCGAGCTCGTCCAGCCGCTCGCCGGTCATCTCGTCGCGGCTGTCGGCGAGCCAGCGATACGCCTGGAGCAGGATCGCGGGGCCGAGGAACTTGTCGGAATTCCACCAATAGCTCGGGCACGACGTCGAACAACATGCGCACAGGATGCATTCGTAGAGCCCGTCGAGCTTCTCGCGATCCTCGGGCGATTGCAGCCGCTCCTTGCCCGACGGCGGCGGGGTGACGGTCTGGAGCCACGGCTTGATCGACGAATATTGCGCGTAGAAATGCGTGAAGTCGGGGACCAGGTCCTTGATGACCTCCATGTGCGGGAGCGGGGTGATCTTCACCTCGCCCTTCACGTCCGCAATCGCCTTGGTACACGCCAGCGTGTTGGTGCCGTCGATGTTCATCGAGCACGACCCGCAGATGCCTTCGCGGCACGAGCGGCGGAAGGTGAGCGAGGAATCCTGCTCCGACTTCAGCTTGATCAGCGCATCCAGCACCATCGGCCCGCAATCGTCGAGGTCGAGACTGAAGGTGTCGTAGCGCGGATTCTCCCCCGTGTCGGGATCGTAGCGGTAGATCTTGAACGCCTTGGTCCGCTTGGCCGCGGTCGGGGCGGCATGCGCCTTGCCCTGCTTGACGACGCTGTTCGTGGGGAGGCGAAAATCGGCCATTCTAGCTAGCTTTCAAGCGGGCGGGCGGCCCCGAATTGTGACCACCCTTACCCGTTCGTGCCGAGCGAAGTCGAGGTGCTGTTTGCGGAAAAAAGTCCCGCGACTTCCCTCGGGACGAACCGCAAACTCAACTCTCCGCGCGCTTCAACCCCGACCAGTCCAGGTTGCGCGTCAGGTACATGATCCCCGCCAGCGCCACGAAGAGCAGCACCGAACCGATCAGCAGCGAATACGCCTCCAGGCTGAGCAGGACGTAGAGCACCCCGTACAGCCCGGTCAGCAGCGCCGCGATCACGCCGCCGCGCTGCCGGCTTCTGAGCACCGCCGCCGAATAGCCGGCCAGCAATGCCACGATCGCCGCCGACGCGAGCAGATAGGCGGGGGTGAACCCGATCACCTCGGCAAAGGCGAGCAACAGGACGAAGAACAGCACCAGCCCCGCGCCGACCAGCAGATATTCGACCGCCGCGACGCGCACCCCGACGATCACGTCGAACATCAGGAACGCGATGAAGGTGAAGCCGATGAACAGGAAACCGTATTTCACGCTCCGGTTGACCTGATCGTAGAGATCGATCCGGATCATCAGGTCGACGCGCGCTTCGAACGCGCCGGCCGGTTCGCCCAAGGTCGCGACGTCGCGGCTGGCCAGCTCGGGCTTGGCGTCGGGCGCGGCCGCGCCGCCGGTCACCAGCGCGCGGCCGAGCGCAAGATTTCCCACGCGGTAGGTCGCGGTGAAGCCGTCGTTAGAGACCTTGCGCGTGACCGGAGCGAAACCGCCCTGAAAACTGGGGTTCGGCCATTTCGACGCGACCGTCCAGCGGGTGTCGCCCGCCTGCGGCATCAGCGACAGCCAGCCGTTGCCGCGGAAACTATAGGCGAAATCGACGCTCAGCGGGCCCTCCGTCAGCGACGCCGCATCGAGCCACAGGAAGAAGCCCGATCCGCCGGTTTCGCTCGGCCCCTTGCCGGGTTGCAGCACCAGCCGCCGCCCGCCGATCGTGACCCGCGGCGGTGGCCCGAACAGTCCGCGCGCGTCGCGCAGGCCGAAACGCAGCTCGGCCCGATCGAATGCGAGCCGTTCGCGCGTGACGCCGAAGCGCGGCAGGTCGACGGGCAGGACGAAACGCGCGCGGCCGGCGGTCTGCGCTTCGTAGACCACGGTTTCGTAGATCGAGCGCTGGCGGCGCTGCGGCGTGAGATCCGATCTCAGGTCGACCAAATCGGGCGACAGCGTCAGCTCGCGCCAGACCGTCGTGCTCTTGACGATCTGCTTGCCGGCTTCGGTCACGGTTTCATCGACCTGTTCGGGATAGGGAATGACCAGCACCGGTCCCGCGATCGTCTGCGGCCCGCCCCAGCCCTCGGCGATCGACGAACGCGCGGTCTCCGACTGGGTCTGACGATCGTAGACCAGCAGATAGACGGTGAAGAGCGGCACCACCAGCAGCACCGCGACGATCAACGCGGTGAACAGCTTGCGACCGGGGGTGCGTTCGTCGGTGTCGGTCATCGGCTTTGCTCCCGGTTGCGACGCCGCCCATACCGCGACGCACGGTCGATCCCATGAGCAAAGCCTGAGCAATCGCTGAAATCGGTGACCCGGTCAGATCACGTCGAGGACCAGCCCCTTCTGCTTGGCTTCCTCGGCCTCGATATACCAATTGTCGGGCGCGCTCGAACGCAGCTCGTCGAAATCGACCGCGCTGCCCGCGACCAGATCGCGGAAACCCTCTTCCTCGATCAGGATCGAATGTTCGATCTCGTGCAGTGTCGCCCGCAGGATCGGCACCATCGCCCGCAGCGGGCCGTTGAGCGCGATCGTCTTGGTGATCTGCCGCTCATGGATCATCAGCCGGGTGTGCCTGGTCAGGAAGCGGTGCTCGACCGGGAACGCCGACATGAAGGTCGCGCCCGCCGAATAGACCGCGACCTTGCCCAGGAACAGGATTTCGCGCTGCTGAAAATCGCGCAGCAGCCGGATGTCGTCGCCCATTGCGCGCGCGATTTCGGGGTCGCCGCCAAGCGTCGTGATCGTGACCACCAAAGTGCCGTCCTTCGGACAGGCTTCGAGCTGCTCGCGGAAGCGACCGTACATCGCCTCATCGACCGGCCCCGAGAGCCGGACGTGCGGCATCGCGAGCAGGGGATAGCGATTGGCGTTGTCGGTCACGTCCGCGCAACCGACAGCTGAGCGCGGGGTTCCGTTCAGCGCTTCGGCAGCGCCTTCAGGATGTCGGTCGCGGGTCGTCCGACCGGCGCGGTCGCGACCGCCGGAATGCGCGCCTCGAGCGGGGTCAGCCAGCGGTCGGCCTCCCCCCCAATCAGCACCGAGGGTTGCGACGCCTCCAGCTTCGCGCCGCGCTCCCACCCGCCGATCGTCGCGCGGGCTTCCTCGACCGCGGCGGCGAATTTGCCGGGCTTGCGCAGCGCGTGGTTGATCAGCGCGTCGCCGAAGAACGTCCAGTCGTTGTCGGCGGCGCAGCCGAACGAGCTGCGGTCGGTCGAGGCGGCGGTGACGATAGCGGTGGTCGGCGACGACAGCGGGCCGATGAACACCCCCGAATAACACGCGCTGATCAGCAGCATCCGATTGCGGATGCCGAGCCCGTCGAGGCTCTGCTTGAGCCACGCCGGGCTGATCAGCGCGAGCCCGGCGTCGCCGTCGTTGTACGCCAGCCCAATCGGCGCGCCGTGGCCGGTGGTGTAGAGCACCAGCACATCCTCGGCCGGGTCCATCAGCTCGGCCACGCGGGCGAGCGCAGCGCCGAGGTTGTCGGGGCTGCCGCGCGGCAGGTCGCTTTCGGCGCGGCCATCGCTCATCGCCAGCACGATGGTGTGCCCGGCGGCGTTGTAGCGCCGCGCGAGTACCTTTGCGGCCTCGCGCGTCTCGCGCCCGAACACGGGATCGCTGTCGGTGCCGATCGCGACGACAAAGGCATCGACCACGCCCTTGCGCTGGGGTTGGAGGGCGGCGAGCGCGCGGGCGAGGCGGCGATGCTCGGCGAGTTCCCATGCCGGCGAACGGTCACGCTCGGCGGTGGTCGCGCGGTCCGCGGCAAGCGCGGCCTCGAGCTCGGACATCCGCGCGTAAAGCTGCGGCGAGTCGTTGTGCGCCGGAGGCGTATAGGGGGATTGCGCGGTCGACGGACCGATCGCGGCGAGCGAAAGCGCAGCGGCGAGGAGGCGTGGGAAGCGGCGGGTCACGCGATCGTTCTGACGCCACAGCCGCCGCTGTCAATCGGTATAGAAACTATACCGAAATTGCGCTAACGCGGGTCGATGTTCGAATTCGATCCGGACAAGAGCGCGGCGAACAAGAGCAAACACGGGATCGATTTTATTGCGGCGCAGGCACTGTGGCGAGGCGTGACCGTCACGGCATCATCGTCGCGCTTGCCGCAAGAAGAAGATCGGTTGATCGTCGTCGGACGGATTGACGGCAAGACATGGGTGGCGATCGTTACGCAGCGCGGCACGGCAGTCCGCATAATATCGGTCCGGCGAGCCCGGCGGCAGGAGGGGCGGCTGTATGAACAAACCCAGCAAAATCAGGGCTGAACCTGAATTTATTTCGGCGGAGGAGTTGGACCGCAGATTCGATGACGGCGAGGACGTGAGCGCTTACTTCGATTGGTCCAACGCGAAGGTCGAGGGGCTGGAGAAACAGCGCATCAACCTCGATCTCACGGCTTGGATGGTGCGAAGCCTCGATGTCCACGCCAACCGCCGCGGGGTAACGCGGCAGGCGCTGATCAAAATGTGGCTGGCGGACCGGTTGGACGCGGCGGGCTAGTTATTCGCGCCAGATGGCGGCGCCCAACCCGATCAGTCCTGCCCCCGCGCCCCAAAATGCAAACGCCATCCAGACGCTCACCATCCCCCATTTTTGGAAGATCGATCCACCATCAATAATTATTGAGGTTGCAACAAACATTGCGACCAACGCGGCCGGGATGACCACGCATAAGGTTGCGGGTAACGACAAGATGCGCCGGAGCGAATAGGCGATCACACTTGCGGCCACCATGATCGGCCAGATTACCCAATCGCTCAATACACCCGTTTCTTCGGTTTAATGTACTCGACGTCGTCGGTCAGCGTGTAGTCGTGGACCGGGCGGTAGCCGATGGTCGTCGCGCCGCCCACGCCGCCCCAGCCGACGAAGGTCGCGGTGGTGTGCTTCATCCAGTTAGCGTCGTCGCGGTCGGGGTGGTCTTCGTTGACGTGCGCGCCGCGTGATTCCTGGCGGTTGGCGGCGCTGTCCATCGTCACGACGGCTTGCGCGAGCAGATTGTCGAGTTCGAGCGTCTCGATCAAATCGGTGTTCCAGATGAGACTCCGGTCGTTGACCTGGACGTCGCCCAGCCGCTGGTAGGTCGCCTTGATCCTGGCCTGCCCCTCGGCGAGCAGCTCGTTGCTTCGGAACACCGCGCAATGTGCCTGCATCGTCTTCTGCATCTCGAGCCGGATCGCCGCGGTCGGGGTGCTGCCCGCGGCGTTGCGGAAGTGGTCGAGCCGGCCGAGCGCCAGTTCCTCCGACCCCGTCGGCAGCGGCTGGTGCGCGGTGTTGGGCTTCACGATCTCGGCGATGCGCTTGCCGGTCGCGCGGCCGAACACGACCAGGTCGATCAGGCTGTTCGACCCCAGCCGGTTGGCGCCGTGGACGCTGACACAGGCCGCCTCGCCGACCGCGAACAGTCCGGGGACGACGCTGTCCGGGTCGCCGTCCTTCAACCGCACGACCTCGCCGTGATAATTGGTCGGGATACCACCCATGTTGTAATGGACGGTCGGCGTGACGGGCAGTGGCTGGCGGGTCAGGTCGACGCCGGCGAAGATCTTGCCGGTCTCGGTGATGCCCGGCAGCCGTTCGTGGAGCACCTTCGGATCGATGTGATCGAGGTGCAGGAAGATGTGATCCTTGTCCTTGCCGACGCCGCGGCCTTCGCGGATCTCCATCGCCATCGACCGGCTGACGACGTCGCGGCTGGCGAGGTCCTTGGCCGACGGGGCGTAGCGTTCCATGAACCGCTCGCCTTCCGAATTGGTCAGATAGCCGCCCTCGCCGCGCGCGCCTTCGGTGATCAGCACGCCCGCGCCGTAGATGCCGGTCGGGTGGAACTGGACGAACTCCATGTCCTGGAGCGGCAGGCCGGCGCGGAGCACCATGGCGTTGCCGTCGCCGGTGCAGGTGTGCGCCGAGGTCGCCGAGAAATAGCAGCGGCCGTATCCCCCGGTCGCCAGCACCACGGCTTGCGCGCGATAGCGGTGGATCGACCCGTCATCGAGGTTCATCGCGATCACGCCGCGACACACGCCGTCTTCCATGATCAGGTCGAGCGCGAAATATTCGATGAAGAAGTCGG
>JAZKGJ010000176.1:0-2444 GCA_040385975.1 Pseudomonadota bacterium
CCCGCGCGCACGGCTGGTCGAAACGGCCGATCGTCGAAATGCTCATCCCCAGCCTGGTCGACGACAGCCTCGCCCCGCCCGGACAGCATGTCGCGAGCCTGTTCGCGCAGCATTTCGACCCCGCGCTTGCCGACTGGGACACGCATCGCGCCGCCGCCGCCGACGCGGTGCTCGACACGGTCGAAGCGTTCGCGCCCGGCTTCCGCGAGCTGATCGTCGGACAGGTCGCGCTCAGTCCGCTCGACCTCGAACGGCGTTTCGGTCTGGTCGGCGGCGACATCTTCCACGGCCGGATGAGCCTCGACCAGCTCTGGGCCAATCGCCCCTTATCCGGGCTCGGCAGCCACCGGATGCCGCTCGACGGACTATGGCTGTGCGGCAGCGGCGCGCATCCCGGCGGCGGAGTCAGCGGCCGGCCCGGGCGCAATTGTGCAAAAGCCATGCTTGCGCGCCGCAAACCGCCGCTCCCGCGTTAGGACCGTGATGACCCCGCTCAGCAACAATCCCGACATCGTCTATCTCGGCAAATTGCTTGGCGACGTCATCCGCGCCTACGGCGGCGACGCGCTGTACGAGCGGACCGAGGCGATCCGCGCGGCGTCGGTCGAACGCCACCGGACCGGCGGCGACGTTTCGCTTCCCATCGACGATATGGATCTCGACCAGACGCTCGCTTTCGTGCGCGGGTTCGGGCTCTTCACGCTCTTCGCGAACCTCGCCGAGGACCGTCAGGGCGCGACCGCCGAACCCGCCCCCGATTTCGCCGCCGCGTTGGGGCAGGTCGATCGCGGTGCGGCGCTGGAGCTGCTCGAGCACGCGCTCGTGGCCCCGGTGCTGACCGCGCACCCGACCGAAGTGCGGCGCAAGTCGATCCTCGACCACCGCGACCGGATCGCCGCGCTGCTGGCGCTGCGTGACGCGGGCCGCGCCGAGACCGACGCCGGCGAACTGGTCGAGGAAGCGATCCTGCGCCAGATCGCTCTCCTCTGGCAGACCCGCCCGCTGCGTCCGGGCAAGCCCAAGGTCGCCGACGAGATCGACACCGCGCTTGCCTATCTGCGCGACAGTTTCGTGCCCGCATTGCCGATGCTCTACCAGCGCTGGGACCGCGCGCTCGGCACGCGCATTCCGAGCTTCCTGAAGCCCGGCAACTGGATCGGCGGCGACCGCGACGGCAATCCGTTCGTCACCGCCGATTCGCTCAAGACCACGCTCGCCCGCTCGGCGGAAATCGCGCTCGGCCATTATCTCGCGCAGGTCCACGCGCTCGGTGCCGAACTCTCGATCTCGGCCAATTATGCGCAGGTCGACGATGCGGTCACCGCGCTGGCCGACGCCAGCGGCGACACCGCCGACGCCCGCGCCGACGAGCCGTATCGCCGCGCCTTGTCGGGGATCTACGCGCGGCTGGCGGCGACGCACCGCCAGCTGACCGGCAAGCCCGCGCCGCGTCCCTCGGCGCTGAAGGGCGAGCCGTATCCAGACCCGCAGGCGCTGCGCAGCGACCTTGCGGCGCTCGCGCACAGTCTCGCCGGACCGCTCGCGAGCGGCGGCGCGCTGGGGCGGCTAATTCGCGCGGTCGATGTGTTCGGCTTCCACCTCGCGACGCTCGACCTGCGCCAGAACAGCGCGGTCCATGAGCGCGTCGTCGCCGAAGTGCTCAAGGTCGCAGACGTCGCGCCCGATTACCTCGCGCTGGACGAGGACGCGCGGGTCGCGCTGCTCCGCCGCGAACTCGCCAATCCGCGCCCGCTCGTCATCCCCGACGCCGACTACAGCGAGGAGACGACGTCCGAACTCGCGATCGTCCGCGCCGCCGCCGCCGCGCACCGGACCTTCGGGCCGAACTGCATTACGCAATATATCTGCTCGATGGGGCAGGCGGTCAGCGACCTGCTCGAGATCGCGCTGATGGCCAAGCTCGGCGGGCTGAAGGGCGTGATGCCGGTCCCGCTGTTCGAGACAATTGAGGACCTGCGCGCCGCGCCGGGGATCATGGCCGCGTGGCTCGCGCTGCCCGAGGCGAATCGTGCCGGACAGGAAGTGATGATCGGCTATTCGGACAGCAATAAGGACGGCGGCTACCTCACCTCGACCTGGAGCCTCTACCGCGCGTCGTCGGCGCTCCGCGACGTGTTCGCCGCGGCCGGCGTGCCGCTGCAACTGTTCCACGGCCGCGGCGGCGCAGTCGGCAGGGGCGGCGGCTCGGCCTTCGCCGCGATCCGCGCGCAGCCGCCCGGCACCGTCCAGGGACGCATCCGCATCACCGAACAGGGCGAGGTGATCGCCGCCAAATACGGCACCCCGCAGGCGGCGGCCGCGAATCTGGAGGCGATGGCATCGGCCACCTTGCTCGCCAGCCTCGATCCGCCGAAGCTGTCGGAACGCGAGAGCAAGACCTACGCCGCGGCGATGGACCGGCTGAGCGACACCGCCTTCGCCGC
>JAZKGJ010000176.1:2544-9527 GCA_040385975.1 Pseudomonadota bacterium
CGGCTCCCCTATATCGAACCGCTCAACCTGCTTCAGGTCGAGCTGCTCAAACGCCACCGCGCCGGCGAGGACGACCCGCGCATCGCCGAGGGCATCCTGCTGACGATCAACGCGATCGCGACCGCGCTGAGGAACAGCGGTTAGCCGCGCTCCAAGGCCAGCAACTTTTCCTTGGTCGGCAAGCCACCTCCGAAGCCAGTCAGCGAGCCGTCCTTGCCGATCACACGGTGGCACGGCGCGACGATCGGGATCGGATTGCGCCCGTTCGCCGCCCCTACCGCGCGGGTCGCGATCGGCTGGCCGAGCGCTTGCGCAATATCTGCGTAGCTGCGCGTCTCCCCGTGCGGGATGCGGCACAGCTCGGCCCACACGCGCTCCTGAAACGGCGTCCCGCCGAAATCTAACGGCAAGTCGAAGCTGGTGCGCATCCCGGCGAAATACTCGCTCAGCTGCGTCGCGGCGGCCTTCAACGGCGGGTGTTCATCGTCGCGGATCGGTACGCCGCGGCGGAAGCGCTCCAGCCCCTGCCCCGCGAAATGTATTGCCGCGAGCGCATCGTCGCTCGCGACGAGGATCAGGTCGCCGATCGGCGACGGCAGGACGGTGTAGCGATAGTCTGTCATGACACCGGTGTATCGCGGGCGCGCCGCAATGCCATCCCGCCGCTTGCGTTCAATTCAGGAAAGGCGCGGCGAGTTCGGGCGTAATCCGCACCAGCTTGCCCGTCGCACGCTCGATCGGCGCCCATGTCGTCTTCGCCTCGACCAGCGTCTTTCCGTCGCGCGCAAACCGCACGAATCGGTCGAACCGCACCCGCCCCGGCACCCCGACCCAGGTTTCGCCGGTCGCGCTCTCACCCTCGCCCAGATTGCCGCGATAATCGATCTCGTGGCGAAGGATCACCCAGACGTAGCGCGTCTGATGTTCCGCCGGCGCGATCGCATACCAATGCGCCAGCGCGATCTCCTGAATCCACTGCACCCACACCGCATTGTTGACGTGGCCGAGCTCGTCGATGTCCGCTGGCTGCGCGGTGAAGGTGCGGGTGAAGGCCACGCTATCCCCTATCCGTTCGTGTCGAGCGAAGTCGAGACACCGCTCGAGCTCAAGCCAGTCCCTCGACTTCGGCGCGAAGCGCCGAAGTTTATCCTGAGCTTGTCGAAGGGCTCGGGACGAACGGGCTAAGAAACTATTCCAAGCTGCGTGAGCACGAAGGCGTGTTCCTCCGCGACTTCACGCAGGGACTCGAACCGCCCCGACTTGCCGCCGTGCCCCGCGCCCATGTTGGTCTTGAGCAGCAACAGATTGTCGTCGGTCTTGGTCGCGCGCAGTTTGGCCGCCCATTTCGCTGGCTCCCAATAGGTCACGCGCGGATCGTTGAGCCCGGCCGAGATGAACAGCGGCGGGTAATCCTGCGCCGTCACCTGATCGTAGGGCGAATAGCTGCGGATCAGCTCGAACGCCGCCTTGTCTTCGATCGGGTTGCCCCATTCGGGCCACTCGCCGGGGGTCAGCGGCAGCTCGGCGTCGAGCATCGTGTTTAGCACGTCGACGAACGGCACGTCGGCGACCACCGCGCCCCACAGGCCGGGGTCGGAGTTCATCACCACGCCCATCAGCTCACCCCCCGCCGAGCCGCCCGCGATCGCGATCCGCCCCGCGCCCGTCCACCCGCCGTCGATCAGCCCCTGCGCGACATCGACGAAATCGGTGAAGGTGTTGAGCCGTTTCTCAAGCTTGCCGTCGAGATACCATTGCTGGCCCAGATCATCGCCACCGCGGATATGCGCGATCGCGAACGCCATCCCGCGGTCGAGCAGGCTCAGCCGCCCGGTCGAGAATCCCGGCGGGATCGCCATCCCATAGGCACCGTAGCCGTAGAGGTAGAGCCGCCCCGTCCCGTCGCGCGGAAAATCCTGCGGGTAGACCAATGACACCGGCACCATCGTCCCATCGCGCGCGGCGAGCTTCAGCCGTTCGGTCCGATATTTGCCGCCGTCATAGCCCGACGGAATCTCCTGCACCTTGCGCACCGTCAGCCCGCCAGACGCGACATCGTAATCGTACACCGTCCCCGGCGTGACCATGCTTTCGTAGCCGAGCCGCAGCGTATCGACCGCATATTCGGGATTGTCGCCCAGTCCCGCGGCATAGCTCGCCTCCGGGAACGCGATCCGCTTGGGCTCGCCGCCCGCATAGGAATGCAGCTCGATCTGATCGAGCCCGTCCTCGCGCCCCTCCACCACGAAAAAGTCGGCGTAGCATTCGACCCCGGTCATGTAGAATTGCGGGCTCGGCGCGATCAGCTCGGTCCATTCGCCCGGCCGCTCGATCGGCGCGGTGCACAACCGGAATTGCGGGTCGGTGTCGTTGGTGTGGATGTAGAGCGTGCCGTCATGCTCGTCGGCGTCGTATTCGCGCCCCGTCAGCCGCGGTGCGATCAGGATCGGCGGCGCGGTCGGCTCGTTCGCGGGCACCAGCCGCACTTCGCTCGTCACATGATCGCCGGTCGCGATCACGATCCAGTTGCGGGCGCTCGTCTCGCCGACCGATACCCGAAACCCCTCGTCGGCTTCGTGATAAAGCACGACGTCGTCAGACGGATCGGTCCCCAGCCGGTGGAGCCGGGCATTGTCGGTCCGCCATTGCTCGTTGGCCAGACCATACAGGAACGCGCTGTCGTCGCTCGTCCAGACGATGTCCGACAGCATTCCCGGAATGACCTCGGGCAGATGCTCGCCGGTCGTCAGGTCCTTGACCCGCACTTCGAAGCGTTCCGCCCCGCTGTCGTCGATCGCGTACGCCAGCCTGGTCCCGTCGTTCGACACCGCGAACGCGCCCAGCCGGAAATACTCCCTGCCCTCGGCCAAGTCCGGCTCGTCGAGCAGGAGTTCGTCCGCGCCCCCTGCGACGGGTTTGCGCCACCACTTGCGGTATTGCCCGCCGGTCTCGAACGCGGTCCAGTACAACCAGTCGCCGTCGCGCTGCGGAACCGAGGAATCGTCCTCCTTGATCCGCCCCTTCATCTCCTCGTACAGCGCGTCGATCAGCGGCCGGTGCGGCGCCATGACGCTCTCGAAATATTCGTTTTCCGCCGCCAGATACGCGAGCACGTCGGGATCGCTGACCTCGGGATAGCCAGCGTCCTTCAACCACGCATAGGGATCGTCGATCGTGACGCCGTGGGTGGTGAAGCTGTGCGGGCGGCGGTCGGCGACGGGTGGGGTCAGGGTCATCGCGCTGCCCTAGCCGCAGCGACCCGCCACCGTCGAGGCAGTGTCAGTCTGCCCGTTGGTGCGCCAGCCAGTGCGCCAGATCGTCGGCGCCGCCGATGCGCTTGCCGTCGATGAACACTTGCGGCGTGGTCGCGACGCCTTCCTTTGCCTTGTAGGCATCGACCTCTTCGCGCGTACGCAGCAGCCGGTCATCGATTTCGTAGTCGGCCTCTTCGAGCAACCGCTTGGCCTTCACCCCAAACGGGCATATGTGATCGGGCAAAACCATCCGGTACAAAATTGCCTGTCGAGCCATCGCGGACACCTTTCGTGCGGTTACGGACGATACGCGTGCGTCGGGCGCGAAGTTCCGTGGCGCGCGGCGGGCGACGCGCTAGGGCAGCCAGGTGACCCGCCGCGCCGTCAAACCCCGTCATCCGCAACTCGTGTTACTGGCGACGATCCTCGCCTCCAGCCTCGCCTTCATCGACGGTTCGGTCGTCAACGTCGCGCTGCCCGCGATCGGGCGAGATCTCGGAGCGGAGCCCGCCGACCTGCAATGGACGGTCAATGCCTACCTCCTGCCACTCTCGGCGCTGCTCCTGCTCGGCGGAGCGGCGGGGGATCATTTCGGCCGGCGGCGATTGCTGCTCGGCGGGATCGCGCTGTTCGCAGTCGCATCGGTAGCGTGCGCGCTCGCGCCGAGCCAGCCCGTGCTGCTCGCCGCGCGAGTCGTACAGGGGGTGGGCGCGGCGATGCTGATGCCCAACAGCCTGTCGATCCTTGGCACCAGCTTCAGCGGCGAAGCGAAGGGCCGCGCGATCGGGACCTGGGCCGCGGCGGGCGCGATCGCGGGCGCGGCGGGGCCGCCGCTCGGCGGCTGGCTGGTCGAAGCGATCGGCTGGCGCGCGATCTTCTTCGTCAACCTGCCGGTCGCGGCGGCGGCGCTGACGATCGCCCGGCTGTCGGTCCCCGAATCCGCGGAGGGCAAGCAACCGCTCGACTGGCGCGGCGCTGCGCTCGCCACACTGGCGCTGGGCGCGCTGACCTGGGCCCTGACCCGCTGGTCGAGCAGCCGGTCGTTCGACCTAGCGGGTGCTGCCGGCGCGGGGGCCGGCATCGCGCTGCTGGTCGCATTCGGCTGGGTCGAACACCGCCGCGGCAGCCGCGCGATGATGCCGACCGCCCTGTTCGGCACCCGCGCGTTCGTCGGGCTCACGCTCTACACCTTCCTGCTCTACGGCGCGCTCGGCGGCCTCATCCTGTTGGTCCCCTACGTGCTGATCGAAAGCGGCGGCTACGACCCGTTCCATGCCGGGCTGGCGCTGCTGCCGTTCGCGGTCGGGATTGGGCTTGGTTCGCGGCTGGCGGGACAGGTGACCGAGCGGATCGGGCCGCGTTGGCCGCTGACGGTCGGGCCGGGGATCGTCGCGATCGGATTTGCGCTGCTGACCCGGCTCGACCCGCACGCGAGCTACTGGACGACGGCTTTCCCTGGCCTCGCGACGATCGCCGGCGGGATGGCGATCGCGGTCGCTCCGCTGACCACCGCAGTGCTGTCATCGGTCGATGATCGCCATGCCGGAACCGCAAGCGGTTTCAACAGTGCGATCGCGCGGACCGGCGGGTTGATTGCGACCGCATTGGCCGGCGCGGTGATCGCGGCGGGCGCGGGTGGGCTGGTCGCCGCTTTTCATGCCGCGGCGTGGGTCGGCGCGGCGTTGGCACTGTGCGCCTCGGCCAGCGCCTTTGCGACGCTCGCGGCGAAGCGCTAAGGTCGGGCAATGCCCGACCATTCCGCTCGCCTCGCGGCCCTGCGCGCGCAACTGCAACACGAGCGCCTCGACGGCTTCGTCGTCCCGCTGACCGACGAACATATGAGCGAATATGTTGGCGCGTACGCACAGCGGCTCGGCTGGTTGACCGGCTTTCAGGGCTCGGCGGGCACTGCGGTGGTGCTGGCGGACACCGCCGCAATCTTCACCGACGGGCGCTATACGTTGCAGGTCCGCGAGCAAGTCTCGGGCGACAATTGGGACTATGTCGCCGTACCCGCGACCAGTGTCGCCGCGTGGCTGGGAAAGCACGTCGGCCAGGGCGCGCGAATCGGCTACGATCCGTGGCTGCACACCGCGGGTTTCGTCGCGGAAGCGAGCGCGGCGTTGACCAAGCATGGCGCCACGCTGGTCGCGGTCGATGCGAACCCGGTCGATGCCATCTGGACCGATCGCCCGGCGCCGTCCGACGCGAAACTCAGCGTGCACGACGACATCGTTGCCGGCCGCAATTCGGCCGAGAAGCGCGCCGATATCGCCGACTGGCTGGCCGAACAGAGTGCCGATGCGGTCGTGCTGTCGGCGCTCGATTCGATCGCTTGGGCACTCAACATCCGCGGCGGCGACGTCGCGCATACGCCCGTTGCGCTGGCCTATGCGATCGTCGATGCCGACGGTACCGCCGCACTGTTCGTGGCGCCCGACAAGATGACCGACGCGGTCGCGCAGCACCTCGGCAACGCAATCCGGGTCCGCGACCGCGCGCACTTCGACGACGCCCTGAGCGCGTATGCGGGCAAGCGTGTGGCGGTCGATTCCGACCGCTCGGTGTCGGCGATCCCGGCCGCGCTGGAGGCCGCCGGCGCGACCGTGCTGGCGCTGCGCGATCCAGTCGTGCTGGCCAAGGCGATCAAGCATCCCGCCGAGATCGCCGGCCACCGCGCCGCGCAGGCCCGCGATGGTGCCGCGCTGACGCGGTTCCTGCGCTGGGTCGAGGACGCGGCGCTCGCCGGCGGTCAGACCGAGCTCAGCGCCGCCGCCAAGCTGCACGAATTCCGCGCCGCCGGGGGGCTGTTTAAGGACGAATCGTTCGAAACGATCAGCGCTACCGGCCCGCACGGCGCGATCCCACATTACCGCGTTGATCAGGCCAGCAACCTGCCGATCGAGGAGGGGCAGCTCTATCTGGTCGATTCGGGCGGACAATATGCCGACGGCACCACCGACGTGACCCGGGTCGTCCCGATCGGCGCGCCGAGCGACGAAATGCGCGACCGCTTCACCCGCGTGCTGAAGGGACATATCGCGCTTGCAACCGCGGTGTTTCCGGCCGGCACCACCGGCGGCCAGCTCGACGCCTTTGCGCGCCGGCCATTGTGGGACGCGGGGCTCGATTACCCGCACGGCACCGGCCACGGGATCGGCGCGTATCTGTCGGTGCATGAGGGGCCGCAGCGAATTGCGATGCCCAATTATCCCGGCGGCGGCCCGACCGAGCCGTTGCGGGCGGGGATGATGCTCTCGAACGAGCCCGGCTATTACAAGGCAGGCGAATACGGCATCCGGATCGAGAATTTGATCCTGGTCGAGGACCGCGCGCCGCCGGGGGCGGAGGCGGCGATGCTGGGTTTCGCGACGCTGACCTTCGTGCCGATCGAGCGCAGCCTGGTCGAAGTCGCGCTCCTGAGCGACGAAGAGCGCCGCTGGCTCAACAGCTATCACAGCGAGGTACTCGACGTACTCGGCCCCGAACTCGACAGCGCCGAACGCAGCTGGCTGATGGACAAATGCGCGCCGCTGTGACGCGCTAGGATTTGTCCGCGGGGGCGGGCGCCGGCGGTACCGCCGCGCGCGCCTGCGCCTTGCGACGCCGCAGGTTCTCGCGCAGCGCCGCCGCCAGCCGTTCGGCGCGTTCGTCCTTCTCCACCATGACCCCGCCTAACCCGGGCTCACTCGCCTTGACAATCCGCGCGCCCTCCGACCATAGGCGCGC
>JAZKGJ010000177.1:0-11760 GCA_040385975.1 Pseudomonadota bacterium
GGCGTCGCGGGTCGGCGCGCAGCACAGCCAGAATTTCGGGCCGTGGTATGCGAGCGTCCCCGGGCTAATCGTGATCGCGCCCTACGATGCGGCGGACGCGAAGGGGCTGCTGAAGGCCGCGATCCGGACCGACGATCCGGTCGTCTTCCTCGAAAACGAACTGCTTTACGGGCGCAGCTTCGACGTGCCCAAGCTCGACGACTGGGTGTTACCGATCGGCAAGGCGCGAACGATGCGCGCGGGCAAGGACGTCACGATCGTCAGCTATTCGATCGGGGTCGGGCTGTCGCTGGAAGCCGCCGACAAACTGGCCGAGGAGGGAATCGACGCCGAGGTGGTCGACCTGCGCACCCTGCGTCCGCTCGACAAGGCGGCGGTGCTGGCAAGCCTGAAGAAGACCAACCGCCTGGTGGTGGCGGAGGAAGGCTGGCCGACTTGCTCGATCGCAAGCGAGATCATCGCGCTCTGCATGACCGAAGGCTTCGACGACCTCGACGCGCCGGTGCTGCGGGTCTGTGACGAAGACGTGCCGCTGCCCTATGCCGCGAACCTCGAGAAACTGGCGCTGATCGACAGCGACCGTATCGTCGCCGCGGTGAAGCAGGTCTGCTACCGCTAGGCGGCAATCATCAAATCCGTTCGTCTCGAGTAGGGATCGAGCTTGTCGAGAGCCCGTATCGAGAGATTGCCCAAGACGTCGATTTCTCGATACGCCGTCTCGACAAGCTCGACGGCTACTCGAGGCGAGCGGATTTTTCGCGCGGCCCTAACAGCTTGAGACCGTCGCGCCTTCGGTGTTGTAGATCTGGCTCAGGTCGCGCTTGTCGCGGACCGACATCGAGCCGATCTCGGTGAAGGTGGTCGCCGGGACGAGCGTCGTCCCGACCAGCGGCTTGTAGTCGTACGCGACCTCGATGAAGATCGTCGCGCTGTTGGGCTGGACATCGACCTGGCGCCCGGCCGGACCCATGCCGTTGAGGTTGGTCTGCCCCGCGGTGCCATAGGCACGGGTATAAGCCTTCGACCCACGGCAGCGCTGCCACACGATCTTGTATTTGCCCGTGACGTTGGGATTGGCCATCGGCTCCAGGTCCGAGATCACCACCCGCCCGCGCGTGTACAGGTCCAGCTCACCCGCCTGCAGCCCGGCACCGGTCAGCAGGTCGTTGATGTCGGTTTCGGTGATCTTCTTCGAACTGAGCTGGCTGCCGCTGCCGATCCGCGCGGCGTTGTCGGCGAGGTGCAGCGCGAGCTGGCTGACCCGCATCTTGGTGATGATGTAATTGGTGATCTCCGCGCCCGTCAGGCACATCACCACCAGCGCGGGCAGCGTGATCGCGAATTCGATCAGCGCGACCCCGCTGGTGTCGCCGCGCAGCCGCCGGAGCAAACGCCGGATCACGGGCAGTTCCTGACGACGGTCGAGCCGTAGGTCGCCTGGTCGGCATAGGGCTGATTGCGCAATACCGTCGTCGCGACGATCTTGGTCGTGCTCGACCCGCCGACGTATTTCCACAATGGCCATACCCGCGGATAGGTCGCGGTGACGGTGTAGACGGTCGCATCCTTCGCGCCGCCCTGACCCGCGTCGCCGCCGTCCCGGTCCCAGCTCGAATTGCGGTTGGCGTCCTGATACGGCTCGCCGTTGTCGCAATTGCCGTTGCTGTTGGTGTCGGTCCACACCTCGGCCTGCGCGGCGGCGGCCTTCGAGAAGGTGCGGTAGAAGCGCCGCGTGATCGTGATCGTCGCGTTGTTGGCGATCGCCTTCACGCCGTTGCGGACCTTGGCATCGGCGTTGGTCTGCGAGCCGGTCTGGCCGTAGCCTTCGATCGAGGAATCGCGCCCGACCTTCTGGACGATGCCCTGCAGCGCCGAACGCATGTACAGCGAATGCGCGGTGTCGAACCCGCCCATCAGCAGCAGGCACATGACCGGCGCGACGATCGCGAATTCGATCGCGGTGACCCCGCGCTCGTCCTCACGTAGCCGCTGAAAGAAGCGGGCCGCGATCACCGGGTCAGCCGCAATTGCGTGATCTGCTCGGCGATCGAGCGGAAGCTGGTCTGCAGCGCGGACGAATTGAGGGCCGAGAAGTATTTGCCGGTCGACGCGCACGCCGCCAGCCGCGTGTCGGTCGCGGTGTTGGTACCTTCGCCGAACGAGATCACCCAGAGCGTGATGTTCTTGTTCTTGACCGCGGTGCACAGCGCGTCGAAGCGCGCATCGACCTGTGCGTCGAGTTCTGCGTCGGTGGGAACGGTGGCACTGCTGGTCTGGCGGCGATCGAAATAGGGAATACCGTACGCCGCATAGTTCAGCGCGTTGGTCACCGTGTCGCCGTCGGTCATGAAGATCATATGCCGTTCGATCTCGCCGCCTTGCGGGGTGAGCGCGTTTTGCGCGGCGAACAGCCCGGTCGGCGACATCAGTCGCGCGCCCCACAACATGCCGATGTCGTGATACGTGTTGCCAACCGGATTGAGGCTGTCGACGTACGTCTCGAAGGCCGATGCGGTTGGCCAGACCTGAAGATTCCGGGCTGGAGTGGGACAGGCGTAATAGCCATTCAGCCCGGCGATCGGGGTGTAATTGCCGTACGAGAAATAGTTCTCGATGCCGTTGTTGACGTCGGTGGCATCGAGTTTCGTGGTGTCGAGCGTGATCGGGTCGTTCGGCACCTTGCGCGCAAAGATCAGGTTTGGAAGTGCCGGCCCCCATTTGGTCGCGTTATTGCCGGTCGGCAGCATATCGATCTGCAGGTCATAGGCATTCGCCGGGATCGGGTTGTAGCTTAGCTGCTTTACGGTCTGGCGTTCCTCGATGCAGCCGTCCCAGGCAAAGGTCCGGTTTGTACCACCCGGTCCCACCGGCATCGTGAGTGACGCGTTCCAACTCGAGCCGCTCTTCAATCCGCTGACATTCAACGATCGGCGCGCGTAGTCCCACTTGGTCTTCTCTCGGATCGTCAAATAGCAGTAGGACACGTTGTTATAGACGATAATTTGCGCCTGATATTCGACCGTCGTGGTGTTCGCGGGCTTCGGGCACGCGCCACCTACCGGATAATAGGCACTGTCGTACGACCACGCGCTCCAGCTGCCGTTGAAACCGTCTTCCTTGCGGGTCTGGTAGTCCCAGCTGTCGGCGACCCAGGATGTGTTGAGCAATCGCCCGACGTTGACGTTGGTGGAATAGGGCACAAACCCGAAGCGGACCTGGGTATCGTCGTTGGTCCCACCGCTGGGATCGCCGCCGTCGCACACCGCATCGGTATTGTTGCGCGCGACGATCTCGTAGAAGCACTTCACCGCGTCCTTCAGATCCTCGATCTTAGTCTGGGTCGAGGTCGCGGTCGCCTTGCTCGCCATCGAACCGGTCGTGTCGAGCACGAACATGACGTCGGTGTTGGGCAGCCGCATTTCGGCTTCGCAGGTCACCGCCAAGGTATCGGTGGTCTTGCCCAGGATGCGCATCAGCGTCATCGGAATCGTCAGCGACGCGGTGCCCGTGACGGTCCCGCCGCTTTCGGTGAAGCTGCGGGTCACCGGCTGCGTGCCGTAGCCGCCGCTCTGAAAATTGGAGTCGAAGAATTTCTCGGCCGAAGTGCGCGGATAATAGCTGCTCTGCGCCCAGGTGCCGCCGCCCATCGCCTTGCGCCCCGCCAGCGCGCCCGCGTCGCAGGCGTGCTGCATCCGGGTCTTGGCGATGTACATCCGGCTGATGTCGATTCCGCCGCCGACCATGCCCGCCAGCGGAACCAGCGCCGCCGCCATGATCGCCAGCGTGTTGCCGCGCGTGTCGGCCCGCAGCCGCGCGAAGAGCCCGCGGCCGTGCCGCGCGGGCGAACCCCGCCCAAACCAGCGCATGATGCGTTTCTTCATGTGCGTGACAGCCCCGACACAGCGATTTCCGCCCGGGCCATGCAACAGCCGGGGATAAGGGCTATTGAAGGAGGATGGTTAACGGAGGGCTTATGCCGGGCGGCGTGATCGACCCGGAGGTGGTGCTGGCTATCGCGTACGCGCCCGCCGCGGCGCGTCCGGGGTTGCGGGCGTTATGGGCGCTCGACACGCGGCTGGCGGAGCTGTTGCGTGGTACTCGCGACCCCGCGCTCGGGCAGCTCCGTTTCAAATGGTGGCACGACGCGGTCGCGGCACCGGAGGCCGCGCCCCGCGGTGAGCCGGTGCTTGCGGCGCTCCGCGATGCGGGTCTGAGCGGCACCGTGCTGACTGCGATGGTCGAAGGGTGGGCAGCGTTGCTCGACGGTGCCGACGACGCGGCGCTGGACGCCTATGCCCGCGGACGCGGCGGCGGGCTGTTCGCGGCGGCGGCGACGATCCTCGGCAGCGACAGCGACGTCGCTGACGCCGGGGCGGGGTGGGCGCTGGTCGATCTGGCGCGCCACAGTGGCGACCCGGCGGTCGCGACCCGTGCCCTGGCGCTGGGCGGCGAGCGGCTGGCGCGCGCACCGCGGCGATGGACGCGCGCGCTTCGGCCGCTCGGGATGCTGGCGAAGCTCGCGCGTCGCGATCTGGACGGGGTACAGCGACAGGGCTCGCCGCGGCGGATGGTCGCGATGGCGGCGCTGGCGCTCACCGGGCGCTGACGCTAGCCTGTTCGAAACACGGGAGAGTCGCGGATGTGGCGCTATCTGGTCGGGGCGGTTGCGGCGTTGTTGCTGGCGGGGGCGGGGGTGCTGCTGATCAAGGGTTCGCCTGCGCGCGGCCCCGCGCTGCCGGCGATGCCCGCGACGGTCGGACAGGACGAAGCGCCGCTCCCCGACGAAGCTCCCGCCGCGACCGCCAAGACCCGCGAACAGAGGCGGTTCAATCGCTACGACAAGGATCGCGACGGCGCGATCACCCGGGATGAATATCTGGTCGCGCGGCGCAAGGCCTATGCCCGGCTCGACACCAACGGCGACGGCCGGCTGTCGTTCGACGAATGGGGCGTCAAGGCGATCGGCAAGTTCGCCACCGCCGACGCCGACAAGTCGGGCGCGATGAACGCGAAGGAATTCGCGACCACCGCGGTTAAGCGCAAGCCGAAGGCGGCGGTGAAGTGCGTGTGCCCGGCGGTTGCGACCGACGCCGACGATTAAGCCGCCAGCCACCCCGCCAGAGCCACCCGCGCGCGATCGGTATACATCCGTTTGCGGTCGGCCTTCTTCGTCTTGCCCGGGATCGCCGGGAACAGCCCGAAATTGACGTTCATCGGCTGATAGGTCGCCGCCTCCGCTGCGCCGGTGATATGGTGGAGCAACGCCCCCAGCGCGGTCTCGACCGGCGGCGGGGTAAGCGTCTCGCCGCGCAGTTCGGCCGCCGCGAACCGTCCCGCCAGCAGTCCGATCGCGGCGCTTTCGACATAACCCTCGCAGCCGGTGATCTGCCCGGCGAAGCGGACGCTCGGCCGCGATTTCAGCCGCAAGGTCGGGTCGAGCAATTCGGGCGAGCGCAGGAACGTGTTGCGGTGCAGCCCGCCGAGCCTGGCGAACTCGGCATTCTCCAATCCCGGGATGGTCCGGAAAATCCGAACCTGTTCGGCGTGCTTCAGCTTGGTCTGGAAACCGACGATATTCCACAGGGTGCCGCTGGCGTTGTCCTGTCTCAGCTGAACCACCGCATACGGCCAGCGCCCGGTGCGCGGATCGTCCAATCCGACCGGCTTCATCGGCCCGAACCGCAGCGTGTCGATGCCGCGCTCGGCCATCACCTCGACCGGCATACAGCCCTCGAAATACGGCACGTTCTCCCACTCGCGGAACTCGGTCTTCTCGCCGGCCAGCAGCGCGGCATGGAAGGCGAGATATTCGTCTTTCGTCATCGGACAATTGAGGTAATCTTTGGTTGAGCCCCCCTCGCTCGATTTGTCCCAGCGCGACTGCAGCCACGCGATGCCGGTATCGATGCTCTCGCGGTGAACGATCGGCGCGATCGCATCGAAGAAGGCGAGCGCGTCCTTGCCGGTTTCCGCGGCGATGGCGTCGGCCAATAGCGCGCCCGTCAGCGGCCCGGTCGCGACGATCGCGGGTCCCGCCGGCAGCGCGTCGATCCGCTCGCGCACGATTTCCACATTGGGGTGTGCAGCCAACGCCGCGGTCACCCCGCCCGAAAAACCGTCGCGGTCCATCGCCAGCGCCGACCCGGCCGGCACGCGGTGCGTGTCGCCTTCGCGCAGAATCAGTGAGCCGAGCGTGCGCATTTCCTGATGCAACAGGCCGACAGCGTTGCTGTCGGCGTCGTCCGAGCGAAAGCTGTTCGAACAGACCAGCTCGGCCAGCCCATCGGTATGATGCGCGGGGGTCGTGTCGCCGCCATCCGGCAGATTGGCACCGCGCATTTCGGAGAGCCGCACGCGGAACCCCGCCTCGGCCAGTTGCCACGCGGCCTCGGACCCGGCGAGCCCGCCGCCGACGATGTGGATGTCATGCATTGGCGATCAGTAACAAAAGCCCCGTTCGTGTCGAGCGAAGTCGGGACACCGTAAGTCTGGCAGGCGTTTCTCGCCTTCGCTCGAAACGAACGGCGGGTTAGAAGGGCGGATGAACCCGGCCCATCGCCTGATCTTCGTCGCCGCCCTGATCGCCGGGATCAGCTATTATTTCGCCGACGCGGTCACCACCGACGGTGTCGTACACCTGATCTGGAAGGGGTCGGGCGTCGGGCTGCTCGCGCTGTGGGCGGCGATTCGGGCGCGTTCGTTCGATGGCTGGCTGCTGAGCGCGGTGCTGACGCTCGGCGCGATCGCCGATGTGGTGATCGAGGCGGCGGGAACGGTGGCCGGCGGCGCGATCTTCTTCGCGGGCCATCTGGTCGCGGTCTGGCTCTATCTGCGCAATCGGCGCGCCGCATCGTCCGAAGATTATATGATCGCGGCGCTGATGCTGATCGCGATCCCGCTCGCCGCGTGGCTGCTGCCCGACGATCGCGCCGCCGCGGGCCAGATTGCGCTTTACGCCGCCGGGCTTGGCGCGATGGCGGCGGCAGCGTTGCTCAGCGATTTTCCGCGCGACCGGATTGCGCTCGGCGCGGCGCTGTTCGTCGCCTCCGACCTGCTGATCTTCGCGCGGCTCGGACCGCTGGCAACGTCGCCATTGCCCGACATCCTGGTCTGGCCGTTGTATTTCGCGGGGCAGGCGCTGATCGCGCACGGTGTGGCGCGATCGTTGGAGGCACGGACATGACGATCTACACGATCGGCTATGAAGGCGCGACGATGGCCGAATTCCTGGCGGCGCTGGCCGCGGCGGGGGTGGAGCGGGTGATCGACGTCCGCGCGCTGCCGCTGTCGCGGCGGCCCGGCTTCTCCAAATCGTCACTGGCGGCCAGCCTCGCGGAGGCGGGAATCGACTATGTCCACCTGAAAGCGCTCGGCACCCCGAAAGAAGGTCGCGACGCGGCGAAGAAGGGCGATGTCGCGACGTTGGAACGGGTCTACGCCGGACAGCTCGAATTGCCCGAAGCGCAGGCGCAGGCCGCGGTGATGCGCGGGCTCGCGGCAGAGAAGCCGAGCGCCTTGCTCTGCTTCGAACGCGACCCCTGCCACTGTCACCGCACGCTGTTGCTGGTAGCGGAAGGTGAGGGCAATGCGGTGGTCGATCTCTATGCCTGACCCGACACGGTCGTTGCGTGCACGGAACATCTCTCTCGACCGCAGGTTTAGCCAGCGGTTCAAGGGAGAGAGTAAATGGTAGAGTATCGTACCGACGAAACCATCGGCGAGCGGCGCAGCGGCGGCGGTGGCCGCACGATCGCGATCGTGCTTGGCCTGATCGTGCTGGTGGTTGTCGTCCTGTTCGCGACAGGCTTCTTCCGCGCGGACGTGACCAAGGAAGGCGCGCTGCCGACCGTCAGCATCGACGCCAAGGGCGGCGCGCTGCCGCAGGTCGACCTCGATTCGAAGAAGGTCGTCGTCGGCACCACCAAGACCGAGGTCGAGGTACCCAAGGTCAAGACCGAGACCGAGACGATCGACGTGCCGACGATCGGCGTGAGCGAAGGCGAGAAGGACGGCAAGAAGCAGTAACGCTTCGCACCGCGAAAATTCGGGGCGGTTCGCACGCGCGGGCCGCCCTTTTCGTTGGGCGAATTGAGCGATCCCGCGGACCACGCTAAAGCTGCGCGCCGGGGGACGGGATGAGCGGGTTCGAATTCTTCTTCAGCCTGTATGGGCTGATCCTGGGGCTGGCGCTGGCCGAACTGCTGGCGGGGCTGACCAATGTGATCCGGGCCGGGCGGTTGCGGCTGATCGGGCTGGCGACCGCGTTGATGGCGATCGAGGTCGCATTCGAAATCGTGCTGTTCTGGCTGGCAGCGTGGCACAATCTTCAGGACGTGAAGCCGCAATTGCGCACCCTCGCGCTGCCGATCCTGTCGGGGGCCGGCTATTATATCGCGGCGTCGCTGGTCTTCCCGCGCGACCCCGCCGACCGCGCGCACCTCGACGATTATTTCATGGCGCACAAACGCCAGATCGCGACCTGCCTGCTGATCGTGTGGCTGCCCAACATCTTCGCCGAGCTGCCGTTGGTGCTGGGCCAGTTCGAAAAATACGGGTGGGGCTATCTGCTCGGCTATTATGTGCCGTTCAACGGGGCGATCCTGCTCGGCTATCTGGTGCTGATCTTCACGAAATCGCGGCGCTGGGCGATCGCCGCGCTAATTTTGCAGGTCGCGTGGTTCAGCTGGATCGCGGTCACGGGTTACTAACCGGCGATCGGCAGCCGGACGGTCCCGTCGTCGGCGCGGTGCAGCGGGCCGTAGGCGATCACGGTGTCGAGCCGCAGCGGTTCGTACAGGTGCGGAAACACCTGCCCGCCACGCGCTTCTTCCCATCTCAGCGACGCCCCGAACGCTCCGAGATCGACCGCTGCCAACTGCAGATCGGCAGCGCCCGCGTAATGCTTGGCGAGCGTGCCCTCGAGCTGCTCGGCGGTCGACAGGTGGATGAAGCCGTCGCGCAGGTCGTCGGCCGACCCCGCGAACCTTCCGTCCGCTTCCAGCGTCGCCAGCTCGGCGGCGGTCAGCACCTTGTACGCGGTCTGCGGCAGCTCGCTCATTCGCCATCCTCCGGCCCGGCCGCGGCATCGTCGCCGATCGTCGCGCCGGTGTCGGGCGCGATATCCACTTCGCCATCGCCCAGCACGACCTCGGCGTCGTCCTCGTTTTCCTCGATCTTGGCCGCGCTGACGACGTGCTCGCCCTCGGCCACGCGGAATATCGTCACGCCCTGGGTGTTGCGACCCGCGACCCGGATGTCGCCGACCGTGGTGCGGATCAGCTTCGCCTGATCGGTCACCAACATCAGCTGTTCACCGTTGTGCGCGGGGAAACTCGCCACGACCGGGCCGTTGCGCGCCGAGGTGACGATGTTGGTGATGCCCTGTCCGCCGCGGTTGGTGCGGCGATATTCATACGCGCTGGTGCGCTTGCCGTAGCCGTTGGCGGTAACGGTCAGGATGAACTCCTCCGCCGCTTCGAATTCAGCCATACGGTCGGTGTCGAGCGTGATTTCGCGTTCGCCCTCCTTCCACGGCGCGGCCTTCAGATAGCGTTCGCGCTCGTCGGCCGACGCCGCGAAGCCGCGCAATACGCTGAGCGAGATGACGCGGTCGTCCTGTGCGAGGCGCGCACCGCGCACTCCGGTCGAGTTGCGGCTCTGAAATTCGCGCACGTCGGTCGCCGAAAAACGGATCGCGCGGCCGTTGCGGGTCGCGAGCAGCACGTCGTCGTCCTCGGTCAGCAACGACACCCCGATCAAATGATCGTCCGAGCCGTCCTCGAAGGTCATCGCGATCTTGCCCGACTGGCGGATGTTGGCGAACGCATCCATCGAATTGCGCCGCACATTGCCCTTCGCGGTCGCAAACATGACGTGGAGCTTGCCCCATTCGGCCTCATCCTCGGGCAGCGGCAGTACGGTCGAGATCGTCTCGCCCTCCGCCAGCGGCAGCAAATTCACCATCGGTCGGCCCTTGGTCGCGGGGCCGCCCTCGGGCAGCCGCCACACCTTCATCCGGTACACCTTGCCGTGGGTCGAGAAGAACAGCACCGGCGTGTGCGTGCTCGTCACGAACAAATTGGTGATGGCATCCTCTTCCTTGGTCGCCATGCCGCTGCGGCCCTTGCCGCCGCGGTTCTGGGTGCGGAAGGTCGCGAGGCTGGTACGCTTGATGTAGCCCGCGACTGTGACAGTCACGACCATGTCCTCGCGCTCGATCAGATCCTCGTCGTCGATCCCGTCGGCGGCGTTGGCGATATCGGTGCGCCGCGGGGTCGCGAATTCGTCGCGCACCGCCTGCAGTTCCTGGCGCAGCACCGCGTAGAGCTTGGCGCGGTCCGCCAGGATCTCGAGCAGTCCGGTGATGGCATCGGCCAGCTTGCGCAACTCGTCGCCGATCTCGTCGCGACCGAGGCCGGTAAGCCGGTGGAGCCGCAGGTCGAGGATCGCGCGGACCTGCAAATCGCTCAGCCGATAGGTGTCGCCCGTGACCGCAATCTCGGTCGCCTCGACCAATGCGATGTACGGCGCGATCTCGGCGATCGGCCATTCGCGTGCCAGCAACGCCGCGCGCGCTTCCGCGGGGCTGGCCGAGCCGCGGATGATCCGTACCATCTCGTCGAGGTTGCCGACCGCGATGACCAGCCCGAGCAAGATGTGCGCGCGGTCGCGCGCCTTGGCGAGTTCGAACTTCGAACGCCGCGTGATGACTTCTTCGCGGAAAGTGACGAACGCCGCCAGGAAGTCGCGCAGGTTCAGGAGCTCGGGCCGCCCGCCGCGGATCGCGAGCATGTTGGCGGGAAAGCTCGACTGTGCCGGGGTGTGCCGCCACAATTGGTTGAGCACGACCTCGGGCGTCGCGTCGCGCTTCAGCTCGATGACGATCCGCACCCCCAGCCGCGACGATTCGTCGCGGATGTCGCTGATTCCCTCGATGCGCTTGTCCTTGGCGGCCTCGGCGATCTTTTCGACCAGCCCGTTCTTGCCGGTCTGGAAGGGGATTTCGGTCAGGATGATCGATTGGCGCTCACCGCGTCCGGTCTCGATGTCGTATTTGGAGCGGACGATTACCGAGCCGCGCCCGGTCTCGTAGGCGGAACGTGCCCCCGCCCGGCCCAGGATCGTCGCGCCGGTCGGGAAATCGGGCCCGGGCACGATTTCCATCAGCTCTTCGGTCGTGATCGCGCCGTTGTCGAGGTACGCAAAGGTCGCGTCGATGATCTCGCCCAGATTGTGCGGCGGGATATTGGTCGCCATCCCGACCGCGATTCCGCCCGCGCCGTTGACCAGCAGATTGGGATATTGCGCGGGCAGCACCGCAGGCTCGCGCTCCGACCCGTCATAGTTCGGGATGAAATCGACGGTATCCTTGTCGAGATCGCCGAGCAGGCTGTTGGTGACTTTCGCCAGCCGCGCTTCGGTATAGCGCATCGCCGCCGGCGGATCGGGGTCCATCGACCCGAAATTGCCCTGACCGTCGATCAGCGGGACGCGCATCGACCAGTCCTGCGCCATCCGCGCCAGCGCGTCGTAGATCGCGCTATCGCCATGCGGGTGATATTTGCCCATCACGTCGCCGACGATGCGCGCCGACTTGCGATACGCCTTGCCCGCGACGAAGCCGCTCTCGAACGCCGAATAAAGGATGCGGCGGTGGACGGGTTTCAACCCGTCGCGCACGTCGGGCAACGCGCGTGCCACGATCACGCTCATCGCGTAGTCGAGGTAGCTGGTCTTCATCTCGTCGACGATCGAGATCGG
>JAZKGJ010000178.1:0-3914 GCA_040385975.1 Pseudomonadota bacterium
CAGGACGGTGGCTCCTTCGTCGGCGAGTCGGAGTGCGGTCGCCCGGCCGATGCCGGACGCGCCGCCGGTCACGACGGCACGCTTGCCTGAAAACCTCACACGCACTCTCCTAGTTTTTGGCGAGCATAGTACGGGCTTTGCACTCGTCAATGATGGCTCGTTCGAAAAACGGGTTTGCGGCGGGCGGCGCTCGGCGATACCAAGCGGGCAAACATTCGGAGGATGCGTGATGGATACGACCAACCTGTTCCGGCTCGACGGCCGCGTCGCGCTGATCACCGGGGGCAGCCGCGGGATCGGCAAGATGATCGCCAAGGGCTTCATCGCGCAGGGCGCCAAGGTCTATATCTCGAGCCGCAAGGCCGACGCGTGTTTCGCGACCGCCGAGGAGCTCGGCCCGCAGTGCATCGCGCTGCCGCAGGACGTCTCGACCGTCGCGGGCTGCAAGGACCTCGCCACGCAATATGCCGAGCATGAGAGCAAGCTCGACATCCTGGTCAACAACGCGGGCGCGGCGTGGGGGGTGCCGTTCGAGGAATTCCCGGAAATCGGCTGGGACAAGGTCATGGACCTGAACGTCAAGTCGCCGTTCTTCCTCACCCAGGCGCTGCACAACGCCCTGAAGGCCGCGGGCACGCGCGAGCGCCCGGCGAAGGTCATCATGATCACCTCGATCGACGGCCAGCGGCTCAATCCGTGGGACACCTACAGCTATCACGCATCGAAATCGGCGCTGATCTATCTGACCAAGCGGATGGCGGCGCGGCTGATCCGAGACGGCATCAACGTCACCTCGATCGCGCCGGGTGCGTTCGCCAGCGAAATGAATCGCGCCGCGCGCGATCACGGCGACAGCGTCGCGAAGGGCATTCCCGCCGGGCGGATCGGGGTCGATGAGGACATGGCGGGCGCCGCGATCTACCTGGCCAGCCGCGCTGGCGATTACGTGGTCGGCGACACGATCACCGTCGACGGCGGGCTGGTCCATGCCGCGGTCGGGGTCAGCATCGAGGGTTAGCGTCCTGCCGCCGTGCCGCTCAATCCGTCGAGCGTCGTGGTGATCGCCGCCGCTTCGCGGGTGCGGCCGGTGTCGTTCAGCACGCTGCGCAGCTGTGTCAGCGCGACGACATTGCCCGCATCGCGGGTCAGTTGCTCGCGTAGCACCGCTTCCGCTTCGAGCGGGCGCCGCGCCCCGGCCAGCGCCATCGCCAATCCGATCGACGCATCGGGATCGTCGGGAAAGCTCGCCAGGATCGCGCGCGCGACGCGCTCGGCGTCACCCCAGCTGCGCGCCGCCAGCCACGCCGCGCCGACCCGCAGCATCATGTCGCGCAGCCCGCTCGCCTCGGCGCGCCCAAGCCATGCCCGCGCCGCGCTAACTCGACCGACCATGACGCAGTGAACCCCACGGATCAGCGCCGCGGCGGGGTCGTCGGGGGCGGTGCGCGCGATCGCGTCGGCGATGTCGGGCAACGGCGCGGCCTCCCCCGCGGCCAGATGGACCAGCGCACGGACCCGCAGCGCGAGGCGCGATTCGGGATCGATGGTAAGCGCGGCGTCGGCGAAACGCGCTGCTGCGGAAAGATCGCGCCCGATCAACTGCTCGGCCAGCGCGGCCCGCTGATGCGCGGCCCATTCGCCGGACCGGCTGGGAACGGGCGGATAGCCCTGCGCGGCGAGCGCCGCGATCGCCGCTTCGGAAGCGACGGCGTCGTGGGCCGGCATCGCAGCGCTTGGCAGTGACACGCCGGTTGCAGTGACCAGCGACCGGCCGGGCAAATCGGGCGCTGCACGGCCCAGCAACGCGGCGAAGGTCGGCGCAATGTCGAGCCGGTCGATGCCGGGATGGCGCGCGCCCGCGGGCAGTCCGTCAGCCGCCATGATCGCCGCCCCCACGCGCCCTGGCAGCCCCGCCGAGACCACCATCACCGCCGCCCCTTCGCCCATCGCCGCGACCGCGCGGGCGACGATCGCATCGGCCAGCACCCAAGCCTGATCCACCACCGCGGCATAGGGATGCACCGCCCGATCGAACCGCCGGGTCACGTCGGCGATCAGGGGCTGATAGACGAACAGCGCGGCGGGCCGATCCGCCGCCAACCGCTCGGTCGCTGCCGCGACGGTCGATCCCGCCGCGACCGCGAGCGCCAGTTCGATCAACCGCTGATCGCGGGTCTGATCGACGCTCATCAAATCGGGCACGAACGGGGCCAGCATCGCGCCGGTGACGTCGGCGGGGTGCATCCGCAGGTCGCGGACGTCCTCGCGCAGCGCCCGGTCGCACACGTCGAGCGGCAACGCCCAATTGTTCCAGCTGCGCCCGCTCGGCTGCGCCAGCCGATCGTCGATCACGCGTGCGCGCCATGCCGTCGCGGGCGCGGTCGCGGGCCAACCCGCCACAGCGACCGGGTGCCCGGCTGCCGCCAACCGCTCCCACAGCGGCGGGGTGGCCCAGGAGGTATGACCGACCGGGCGCAGGCCGCCGGCCCAGGGTTCCAACGGCACCACCAGGCCGTGCGCTTCCGGCGGCAGTCCGGTCGCCAGCGCACCGATTGCCATGCGTCCCCGTTCGGTCGGCGGCGCGCGCACCGGCACGATGGTTCCCCGGCGCGCCAGCGCGGTCAGCGCGGGCAGCATCCCTTGATCGAGCCGCCTGACCAGCCCAGGCCAGTCGAGTCCCTCCAGCACGATCAGCAGCGCGCGCTTGTTCTGAAGAGCGTGGCTGCTACCGGTCATCCGTGGTCACCGTCGCGCGCGCTCGTCCCGAAGATATCGCTAACTGCGTCGCGCTGCTGCCGCGGCTCGCATTTCCGGAAACGAACTGGCTGACCGCGCGCGATGGCGACGCGGTGGTCGGCGCGGCCGGACTCGTTTGGCTGAGCAGCGGCGACGATGCGAGCTTCCCGATCGCGGTCGAGGTTCTTCCGAGCGCGCGCAGGCGCGGCGTCGGGCGCGCACTCGTCGCCGCCGCGCAGGACCTGGCCGATGGCGAGACGGATGCGCTGCATTCTGCGCTGCCGATCGCGGCGGACGATCCCGCCGGCGCGTTCGCCGAAGCCTGTGGGTTTACGCCGTCGCGGCGCAGTTTCGAATTCTTGGTCGGTACACAGGAGATCGTTGCGCACATGGCTGCGCTGGTCAGTCGGTTGCGCCGTAGCGGACGGGTTCCGGACAGCGCCCGGGTCGTCGCGGCGCGCGATGCCGACCGCTTCGAGCTGGCGCATCTGGTCGCGACCGAGTTCCACAATGGCCCGATCGGCGTGTACAACGGTTTGACGGGCGACACGCTGGCGCCGGACGGACGGCTTGGTCACTCGCTCGCCGTACTCGATGGCGACTTTCTGGCCGGCGCGTGCCTGTGGACGCTGGACGGGGAACACCACGGCGCGGTCGAGGCAAACGTCGTCGCGCCGACCGCCCGCCGGGGCTGGGCCAACGCGCTGCTGGTCGAAGCGACCGTGCGCGCCATGCGTGACGCTGGGGCCGATTCGTTCAGATTCAGCTGCGACGAACACGTCCGCGACACCGTCAACATCGCGACCCGCGGCGGCGGCGCGAAGACCGCGACGAAGATCGTCTGGCGTCAGGCGCTGGCGAGCTGAGGGTTGCGGCGCGCACGGCGGACCCGACGCGACGCCGCGCCGACGACGCCGAACCCCAGGATTAGCTGCATCCAGGTTGCCGGCTCGGGCACGTCAGCCACGAAAACGGCCGGCTGATAGCCAATTCCGCGCAAGACGGTATTGTCGGGGCTGAATTGAGCGTAACCGACCTGCTGCGCCCCGTTGATGTCGAAGCGTAGATAATAATATCCGTCGCCGACACTATCGACCATCGGACCGGTAGTGGTCGATACCGGCTGACCATCCGCAGGAAATCCCGGTGCCGATTGCCGAACGGTATCGACGAAATTC
>JAZKGJ010000178.1:3924-35609 GCA_040385975.1 Pseudomonadota bacterium
AAGCTATATTGGCGCGGACCGCTTTCGGACTTGGTTTTAGGTGGCTTGGGACCCTGACTGACGGGAGCCTTGTAAGAGTAATTGTATTGCGCTGTGGCCGCCGACCCAATCGTGACGGCGATCTGGCCAAACCCAACGCCTTGAGGTGCGGGAGTAATATTGTAGGTCTGATAGGTCTGCGCCTCGGCTCCCGTGGCATAGCCGCCGGCCGCCACCGCCAGCATCGGCAACAGCATCTTTTCGCGCGTTGTCGGCATCGAATCATTCCCCCAATGCCTGGACCTTGCCGACAAATCCGGCGAACAACAAGCGGTTGGGCACCGTTGTCCAATAATTGGACGCTGATCCTAGCGCGCGATACCGCCCGCCGCCAGCACCGCCAGCGTCACCAGCTCGCTCGCGGTCGCGGTCATCGGGGCAATCTGGACCGGGCGTTCCATCCCGATCAGCATCGGCCCGATCATGTCGTCGCCCCCCAGTTCGCGGAGCAGCTTGGCCGAGATATTGGCCGACTGCAGCCCCGGCATGATCAGCACGTTGGCCGGGCCGGAGAGCCGCGCGAACGGATAGTTGGCGAGCTGCTTGGGGTTGAGCGCGACGTCGGGCGCCATCTCACCTTCATATTCGAATTCGACCTTTCGCCCGTCGAGCAATTGCACCGCCGCGCGCATGTTTTCCAGCCATTGCCCCGGCGGGTTGCCGAAGGTCGAGTAACTCAGGAACGCGACTCGCGGCTCATGCCCCATCCGGCGCGCGACCGCGGCGGTCTCGGTTGCGATCTCCGCCAGTTCCTCGGCGTCGGGCCGCTCGTTGACCGTCGTATCGGCAATGAAGACGGTGTGGCTCTGCCCGACCAGCAGATGGATGCCGAACGGGGTGCGGCCCGGCGCGGGGTCGATCACGCGCTTCACGTCGCGCATCGTCTGCGCCCAGGTGCGGGTGACGCCGGTGACCATCGCATCGGCCTGCCCGAGTTGTAGCAAGGTAGCCGAAAAGATGTTGCGGTCCTGATTGATCATCCGCTCGACTTCGCGGCGCAGATACCCGCGGCGTTGGAGCCGTTCGTACAGAAACTCCACCATCTGCGGCACGAGCGGCGACACCCGGCTGTTGTGGAGTTCGTATTCCTCGGGCCGATCGACTCCCAGCGCGCGCAACCGGTCGGGCACATCGTCGCGCCCGACCAATACCGGGGTGCCGTAACCGCCCTCCTTGAACGCGATCGCGGCGCGCAGCACGACTTCTTCCTCGCCTTCCGCGAACAGCACCCGCTTGGGCTGCGCGCGGGCACCTTCGTAGGCGAGGGTCAGCACCGATGTGGTCGGGTTGAGGCGTGCCCTGAGCGATGCCCGGTATGCCGCAAAATCCGCGATGGGTTTGGTGGCCAGGCCGGACTCCATCGCCGCCTTCGCGACCGCGGCGGGCACGACCTCCATCAGCCGGGGATCGAACGGCGCGGGAATGATGTATTCGGGTCCGAAGACATGGCGCACGCCGTACGCCGCGGCGACTTCCTCGGGCACGCGTTCGCGCGCCAGTTCGGCGATCGCGTTGGCGGCGGCGATCTTCATCGCATCGTTGATCTCGGTCGCGCGCACGTCGAGCGCCCCTCGAAAGATGAACGGGAAGCCGAGCACGTTGTTGACCTGGTTGGGATAGTCCGACCGTCCGGTCGCGATGATCGCGTCGGGCCGCGCCGCGCGCGCTTCTTCGGGGCGGATTTCGGGTTCGGGGTTGGCCATCGCGAAGATGATCGGTGCCTTGGCCATGTCCTTGACCATCTCGGGTCTAAGCGCTCCCGCCGCCGACAGGCCCAGGAACACGTCGGCACCGCTCAGCGCGTCGGTCAGCGTGCGCGCGTCGGTCTTGGCGGCATGCGCCGACTTCCACTGGTCCATTCCCTCGACCCGGCCCTGATAGATCACGCCCGAGCGGTCGCACATGATGACGTTATCGTGCCGCACCCCCATCGCCTTGATCAGCTCGGTGCAGGCGATCGCGGCCGCCCCGGCGCCGTTCACGACGACCTTCACGTCCTTCAGCTCGCGATTGGTCAGCAGGCACGCGTTGATCAGCCCGGCGGCGGTGATGATCGCGGTGCCGTGTTGATCGTCGTGAAAGACCGGGATGTTCATGCGCTCGCGCAGCGTCTGCTCGATGATGAAGCATTCGGGCGCCTTGATGTCCTCCAGGTTGATCCCGCCGAAACTCGGCTCGAGCAAAGCGACGCAATTGATGAACGCATCGACGTCCTCGGTCGCGACCTCCAGGTCGATCGAATCCACGTCGGCGAAGCGCTTGAACAGCACCGCCTTGCCCTCCATCACCGGCTTCGACGCCAGCGCGCCGAGGTTGCCCAGACCCAGGATCGCGGTGCCGTTGGAGATGACCGCAACGAGGTTGCCCTTGGCGGTGTAGTCGTACGCCTTGCTGGGATCTCCGGCGATCGCCTGCACCGGCACCGCGACGCCGGGCGAATAGGCCAATGCCAGGTCGCGCTGCGTCGCCATCGGTTTCGACGCGACGATCTCGATTTTTCCGGGCCGCCCTTCCGAATGGTACAGCAGCGCCTCGCGCTCGGAGAATTGCAGGTTGGTCGTTTCGGGTTCGGGCATGGCGGGTGTGGTAAGCTCACGCCGTCCCGGCGGCAAATCCCATTCGCTAGGCAAGCTGACGGGGCGGCGCTATGTTCCGACTCGATGAAGCACGAGCCAGCTATTTTCGAGGAGCCCGACCCGGAGGCGGAAGCCGCCGCGATCGCCCGCGCGCGTGCCGCGGTGGCTGCTGGGGACGTACACCCGCACGAAACTGTGGGCGAATGGTTGAAAACCTGGGGCAGGCCCGGGCGTCTGCCTTCTAAGGAATGGCTCGCCCGGCGGGATGGCTAAGGTTGAGTGGTCAGGTCCGGCTCGAGCAGAGCTGGACCAAATTATTGAGTATATCGAGACATTTGATCCCGTTGCTGCCGAAAGGGTCGGTGATCGCCTGTTCGCGCTCGGACAGAGTCTGATGGGTTTTCCCAACCGTGGTCGCATGGGTCCGTACGGCACGCGTGAGCTGGTGACGGTCCCTCCCTATATCCCGCAATATGATGTGACCGGCGATACCGTCACCATCCTGCGTGTGCCCCACGGCCGCCGCCGCCCGGTCGCCTGAGGCATGTCCCCCGCCCCCACTCCGATGATGGCGCAATATCTCGCGCTGAAGGCGGAGGCCCAGGATTGCCTGCTCTTCTACCGGATGGGCGATTTCTTCGAACTGTTCTTCGACGACGCCAAGGTAGCAGCGCAAGTTCTCGACATCGCGCTGACCGCGCGCGGCGAGCATGAAGGTGCGCCGATCCCGATGTGCGGCGTGCCGGTCCATGCCGCGACCGCCTATCTGCAAAGACTGATCAAGGCCGGGCACCGCGTCGCCATCGCCGAGCAGACCGAAAGCCCCGCCACCGCCCGCGCCCGCATGGGATCGAAGGCGCTGGTCAACCGCGGGATCGTGCGGGTGGTGACCGCGGGGACGCTGACCGAGGAAGCCTTGCTCGACGCGCGCGCCGCGAACTGGTGCGTCGCTATTGGTGAGGCGGCAGGCGGCGTCGCGGTGGCCGCAGCCGACGTCTCGACCGGGCGGTTCGAAGTCATCGACGTTGGCGCGGACGGACTGGGCGCGGAGTTGGCGCGGCTCGGCGCGGCCGAAATCGTCGCCGCCGAGGGCAGCGATGCCCCCGCCACGAGCTGGCGCCCGCGCAGCGAGTTCGACAGCGGTGGCGGGGAGGCCCGGCTGAAGCGCGTGTTCGGGGTCGCGACCCTCGACGGCTTCGGCCAGTTCAGCCGCGCCGGGCTGGCGGCGGCGGGTGGACTGGTCGCCTATCTCGATCACAATGCGCGGGGCAGCCTGCCCTTTCTCCAGACGCCCCGGCTGGTCCGGACGGCGGAGGCGATGGCGATCGACGCCGCCACCCGCGAGAGCCTGGAACTGACCCAGACCGCCGCCGGACAGCGGAAGGGCAGCCTGCTCGACGCGGTCGACCGGACCGTGACCGGCGCGGGCGCGCGGTTGCTGGCGGCCGATCTCGGTGCGCCGTTGATGGACCGCGCGCAGATCGAGGCGCGGCTCGATCTGGTCGCGCATTGCCACGATTCGAGTGGGTTCCGCGACGGTCTTCGCACCGCATTGCGCGCGCTGCCCGACGTCGGCCGCGCGCTCGGCCGGCTCGCGGCGGGGCGCGGCTCTCCGCGCGATCTCGGCCAGCTCCGCGACGGACTCGACGGTGCCTGGCTGCTCGCCGACCGGCTCGGACGCGACGCCGCCGCGCCGCCGCTGCTACGCGACCTCGTGCCGCGGCTGGCCGGGCATGGCGCGCTGATCGACCTGCTCAAGCGCGCCTTGGTGGCCGCGCCGCCGATCGACGGTGGCGACGGCGGCTACATCGCCGAGGGCTACGATGCCGCGCTCGACGATCTGCGCGACGCCGGCGCGGGCGGGCGGCGCGCGATCGCCGCGCTGGAGAGCCAATACCGTGATCGGACCGGCATCAGCGTGCTCAAGATCCGCCACAACAACGTGCTCGGCTATCATGTCGAGGTCGCTGCGCGGCACGCCGACCCCCTCCTGGCCGCGGACAGCGGTTTCACTCACCGCCAGACGCTGGCCGGGGTCGTGCGCTTCAACACCCCCGATTTGCACGAGGTGGCGGCGCGGGTCAGCCAGGCGGGCGCGCACGGATTGGCGGCGGAGGCGGCGCATCTCGAGGAGCTGACCGCGGCGGCGCTGGCGTCGCGCGAGGCGATTGCCGCGACCGCGGACGCGCTGGCCCGGCTCGACGTCGCGGCGGCGTTGGCCGAGCGCGCGGCGGAAGGGGGCTGGGCGCGGCCCTCACTGGTCGAGGAGCCGTGCTTCGAGATCGCGGGCGGGCGGCATCCAGTGGTCGAAGACGCGCTGGTAAGGTCGGGCGAGCGCTTCGTCGCCAACGATTGCGACCTGTCGGAGGGCAACCGGCTGTGGCTCGTCACCGGACCCAACATGGGCGGCAAATCGACCTTCCTGCGCCAGAATGCACTCATCGCGGTATTGGCGCAGGCCGGGAGCTACGTGCCCGCCACCCGCGCCAGACTCGGGCTCGTCGATCGGCTCTTCAGCCGGGTCGGCGCCTCCGACAACCTTGCGCGCGGGCGCTCCACCTTCATGGTCGAGATGGTCGAGACCGCCGCGATCCTGGCGCAGGCGACCCCGCGCAGTTTCGTCATCCTCGACGAAGTCGGCCGCGGCACATCCACCTACGACGGGCTCGCGATCGCCTGGGCAGTGGTCGAGGCGATCCATGAAGACAACCGCTGCCGCTGCCTGTTCGCGACGCATTATCATGAGCTCACCCGGCTGGCCGAGCGCTGCGAGGCGCTGAGCCTCCATCACGTCCGCGCCCGCGAATGGAAGGGCGAGCTGGTCCTGCTCCACGAACTCGCCGACGGCCCCGCCGACCGCAGCTACGGCATCGCGGTCGCGCGGCTCGCCGGGATGCCCCCCGCCGCGGTCAAGCGCGCGAAGGCGGTGCTCGACAAATTGGAGGCGGGCCGCGCGAAGACCGGCGGGCTGGCGGCGGGGCTGGACGATCTGCCGCTGTTCGCCGCCGCGGTGGAAGCCGAGGAGGCCGAGTGCGACGCGGTCCGCGACGCGCTCGGCGCGCTCGACCTCGACGCGCTGACCCCACGCGAAGCGCTCGACGCGCTGTACCGGCTGAAAGCGTTGTCGAGTGACCCCTAACCCGCCCGCGCGCGTGCTTCGGCCGACCCTTCGCTGAGTGCCCAGCGCAGCACCATGCCGAGCCCCATCGCGCCCGCTCTGACGGCAGGCGTTGCTACTCCTGCGCCAATTCCGTGGAGCGCCTTCGCCCACGACGGCATCAGGTCGATCCCCGCGTCGAGCATCACGCGCCGCATCGGTGCCACCGCCACACTGGGGGCGCGCCGCGACAACAGCGCATGGGTGATCTCCCGGGTGCGGTGATCGAAGCGCAGTTCCGGCCGCATCGCCGCGAAATAAGCGTCCACTTCGCCGCGCGAACGCGGGATCGGCCCGGCCCCCAGCCGTTCCGCGACGACCGCCATCTCCGCGAAATAGCGATCCTCGTCCGCGCGCGCGAAGCCCGGCTCGCGATAGCGAATGAAGGCGCGCACGAAACTGTCGGCCTCCGCGACGTGCACCCAGGTCAGCAACGCGGGATCGTTGGCGCTGTACGGCGTCCCGTCCTCCAACATTCCGCCGACATGGTCGTGGATACCGCGCACGCGGTCGATCATCGCCTCCGCGGTCGCGGTCGAGCCGTAGGTCGTCGCGGCGATGAACTGCGCGGTGCGGCGCAGCCGGCCGCTTGGGTCCTTGCGAAAATCGCTGTGGTCCCACACCCCGGCGAGCGGCCCGGGATGGAGCATCTGCACCAGCAGCGCCGACACCCCACCGATCATCATCGTCGTGAAATCGCCGTGGACCCGCCACGCGACCGAGTGCGGGCCGAACAGCCCGTCGTCGCCGGGCGGACGCGACAGGTCGAGATCGGCGCTGGTGCGCCTGCCCGACCCCATCAGCCGCAGCACCTGTCCACGAATCGCCCGACGTACCGGTTCCATCGTGCTGAAATGGGGACGATGACAAGCCGGGGCCAGTGCTGTCCTACACGCCGTCCTTGCGATAAACGCGACGGATGACGCCGCTCCGTTCGTCCTTCGCCGGTACCCCCGCCCCCGCGCGGGACCGATCCAAAAACACGCTATCGTCTCAACATTCTCAACATTCGCGGGTGCGGCGGGGGTGCTGAAGGCGACCGAAACGGCGGGCGACCGGGCGACGATCGTCGATACCGCGACGCTCCACGCGCGGCTTGCGGCGCTGTCGCTCGGCGACCCGGTGCAGGCGCGCCGCGATGCCGCCAAGCTGCTGACCGCAGCGCTGGTCGAGGGCCGCGCCGAAATCGGCCGGCGGTTGCTGGCCAAACCCACCCGCGGGCTCTCCGCCGCGAACGCGCAGGCACAATTGACCGACCTGCTGATCCAGGCCGCACTCGATTTCATCGCCGGGCGGCTCTACCCGCTCGCCAACCCGACCACGTCGGAACGCATCGCGGTGCTGGCGGTCGGCGGCTACGGGCGCGGCGAGATGGCGCCGTTCAGCGACGTCGATATCGCGTTCCTGACGCCGTGGAAACAGACCCCGCACGCCGAACAGGTGATCGAGGCGACGCTGTACACGTTGTGGGACATGGGGCTGAAGGTCGGCCATTCGTCGCGCACCCCCGACGAGATGGTGCGGGCGGCCAAGGGCGACGTGACGATCCGCACCGCGCTCCTCGAGAGCCGCTTCGTGTGGGGCGACCGCGCGCTGGGGGACGAGGCGCAGGCGCGCTTCCGCAGCGACGTCCAGGCCGATGGAGCGCGCCAGTTCATCGCCGACAAGCTCGCCGAGCGCGACGCGCGCCACATCCGGATGGGCGACACCCGCTACGTCGTCGAACCCAATGTGAAGGAGGGCAAAGGCGGCCTGCGCGACCTGCACGCGCTCTTCTGGATCGGCAAATACGCCTATAACGTCGAACGCGCGCGCAAGCTGGTCGATGCCGGGTTGCTCACGCCGGGCGAATATCGGCAATTCCACCGCGCCGACGATTTCCTGTGGGCGGTGCGGTGCCATCTCCACACCTTGGCGGGGCGTGCCGAAGAGCGGCTGACCTTCGACTTCCAGCGCGACCTGGCGGCGCGGATGCGCTTCACCGACCGGCCCGGCAAATCGGCAGTCGAGCGCTTCATGCAGCTCTATTTCCTGCACGCCAAGGCGGTCGGCAGCCTGTCGGGGGTCTTCCTGGCACACCTCGACGAGAAATTCTCGCGCAGCGGCCGCTGGTTTGACCTGTCGGCGATCCGGCGGCGGCCCGGGCGGCTCAACGGCTTCACGCTCGACCGCGGTCGGCTGGCGATCCCGGACGAAGGCTTTTTCGCCGCCGACCCGGTGCGGCTGATCGAGCTGTTCGCACTCGCCGACAAGCACGCGCTCGACATCCATCCATTGGCGACGCGCGCCGCCGCGCGCGATGCGAAGCTCGCCGACGGCATCCGCCGCGATCCGCGCGCCAATGCGCTGTTCCTCGACGTGCTGACGTCCCCGCGCGATCCCGAAAAGGTGCTGCGCTGGATGAACGAAGCGGGGGTGTTCGGGCGGTTCGTGCCCGACTTCGGCCGCATCGTCGGCCAGATGCAGTTCGACATGTACCACCATTACACGGTGGACGAACACACCATCCGCGCGATCGGGTTGCTGTCGCAGATCGAGCGCGGGTTGCTGAACGACGATCACCCGCTGGTGACGATGCTCCTGAAACAGATCGCGTCGCGCCGCGCGCTCTACGTCGCGTTGCTGTGTCACGACATCGCCAAGGGGCGCGGCGGCGACCATTCGGTGCTGGGCGCTGCCGTCGCCGAACGGCTCGGGCCGCGGCTCGGCCTCGACCCCGCCGAAACCGAAACCGTCGTCTGGCTGGTCCGCCATCACCTGCTGATGAGTGCGACCGCGTTCAAACGCGATCTTTCCGATTTCAAGACCATCCTCGACTTCACCGACCTGGTGCAAAGCCCCGAGCGGCTGCGGCTGTTGGTTGCGCTGACCGTGGTCGATATCCGTGCGGTCGGCCCGGGGGTGTGGAACGGCTGGAAGCGTCAGCTGCTGGGCGATCTCTACGAAGCGGCGGAGGAAGTGCTCCGGCTCGGCCACAAGCAGAAGGGCCGGAACGAGCGGATCGCCGCGAAACAGGCCGCGCTCGGCGACGCGCTCGGCTGGACGGCGGACCAGTTCGGCGACCTCGTGCGGCGCCTGCCCGATGCCTATTGGGTGGCCGAGCCGCCCGACATCCTCAAACGCAATGCGCGGCTGGTGGCGGGGGCCGGCGACGCCGAACTCACCATCGCCGCCCACGCCTATCCCGACCGCGGCGCGACGTTGGTGACGGTCTATGCCGCCGACCATCCCGGGCTGTTCTACCGGATTGCCGGCGCGATCCATCTGGCGGGCGGGAACATCATCGACGCGCGGATTCACACCACGCGTACCGGCATGGCGCTCGACAATTTCCTGGTGCAGGATCCGCTCGGCCGCCCGTTCGACGGCGCGCGCCAGCTCGCCCGGCTCGAAGGGGGGATCGAGGATGCACTCGCCAACCGCGGGCGGCTGGCCGACCGGCTCGCCGCGCGCCCGCTGCCCCGCCCGCGCGCCGATGCCTTCGCGATCGCGCCGCGGGTACTGATCGACAATCACGCCTCGAACCGCTTCACCGTGATCGAGGTGAATGCGCGCGACCGCCCGGCGCTGCTCTCGGCGCTCGCGCACGCGCTGTTTCAGGCGCGCGCGACGATCCGCTCGGCGCACGTCGCGACCTATGGCGAGCGCGCGGTCGACACCTTTTACGTCACCGACCTGACCGGCGCGAAGATCGACGGCGCGGCTCGGCTGAAGGCGCTCGAACGTCGCTTGCTCGAAGTCGCCGCGGGTGAGAAGCTGAGCGCCGCAGCTTGAGGGGAGAAAGTCGATGCCGGTCACCGGAATGGGAGGATTGTTCTTTCGCGCGAACGATCCCGACGCGCTCAACGCGTGGTACCGCGAGCATCTGGGGGTCGGTGCGGGCTGCGACGCGACCGGATCGGGCGAACCCGACGAATGGTCGTGGAAAACCGCGGCCGGCCCGATGGTCTTCGCGCCGTTCAAGGCGACCACCGATTATTTCGCCGCCGACAAGCAGTTCATGATCAACCTGCGCGTGACCGAACTCGCTGCGCTGATCGATTCGCTGCGCGCGGCGGGGATCGCGGTCATCACCAAGGATGAGTGGAACGACCCGACGACCGGAAACTTCGCGCGGGTCCATGATCCTGAAGGGAACGCGGTGGAGCTGTGGGAAGTGCCGGTGCAGTAGCCCAGCCGTCGCCCCGGACTTGATCCGGGGTCCAGCTTCTTCTGCTGCGCGCCGCGGCAAAGCCGCGCCGGCGGTCATCGCCCTTGGCGATGCCGGCCGCTGTCGCCCACGCGACATAAAATAGCTTCGCTAGTTTATTTGGGCGACAGCACCATCAGCATCTGGCGGCCTTCCATGCGCGGATAGGCTTCGACCTTGGCGACCTCGGCGGTATCCTCGGCGACGCGCTGGAGCACAGCCATCCCGAGCTGACCGTGCGAAAGTTCACGACCGCGGAAGCGCAGCGTAACCTTCACCTTGTCGCCCTCGCCGATGAACTCGTTCACCTTCTTCATCTTGGTGTCATAGTCGTGGTCGTCGATGTTCGGACGCATCTTGATCTCCTTGATCTCCTGCGTCTTCTGCGACTTGCGGGCGAGGTTCGCCTTCTTCTGCGCCTCGTACTTGAACTTGCCGACGTCGAGATATTTGGCGACGGGCGGATCGGCGTTGGGCGACACCTCGACCAGGTCGAGCCCCAGCGCATTGGCCTGTTCCATCGCTTCGCGCGTGAACATGACGCCCAGATTCTCGCCCTCGTGATCGATCACGCGAACCTTGGGGCTGGTAATGAATTCGTTGAATCGCGGGCCGGAAAGCGCGGGCTGCATCGGTCGGCGGATCATGGGAGGACGGATAGACTTGGCTCCTGTGGTGTAATCGAACGCGCGATATAGTCGGTTTCGCGGATTTACGAAAGGTCGGGCGGGGTCGCCTCGCGCACCAGCATCGCGACCACGTCGTCGACGCTCAGCATTTCCTGCCCCTGCGACCCGAGCCGGCGCAGCGCGACGGTGCCTTCGTCGGCCTCGCGCTTGCCGACCACGAGCAGGTTGGGGACCTTGGCCAGGCTGTGCTCGCGCACCTTGTAGTTGATCTTTTCGTTCCTGAGGTCGGTTTCGACCCGGATGCCCGCGGCAGCGAGTTTCGCGGCCACTTCGCGCGCGTAATCGTCGGCGTCGGACACGATCGTCGCGACCGTGGCCTGCACCGGCGCCAGCCACAGCGGGAACTTGCCCGCATAATGTTCGATCAGGATGCCGATGAAGCGTTCGTACGACCCCAGGATCGCGCGGTGGAGCATGATCGGGCGGTGGCGTTCGCCGTCTTCCGCGACATAGCTGGCGTCGAGCCGCTCGGGCAGCACGGTGTCGGTCTGGATCGTGCCGACCTGCCAGGTCCGGCCGATCGCGTCGGTCAGGTGGAATTCGAGCTTCGGCGCATAGAACGCCCCCTCGCCCGGCAATTCCTCCCAGCCCCAATCGGCATTGTCACGCCCGGTCGCCTTGACCGCATCGCGCATCGACTGTTCGGACCAGTCCCACATCTCGTCGCTGCCGAAGCGCGCGTCGGGTCGCAGCGCCAGCTTGATCTGGTAATCCGCGAAGCCGAGATCCTTGTAGACCACATCGAGCAGGTCGCAGAATTGCGCGATCTCTTGGACGATCTGATCCTTGCGGCAGAAGATGTGCGCGTCGTCCTGCGTGAACTGGCGCACCCGCATCAGCCCGTGGAGCGCGCCGTGCGGCTCGTTGCGGTGGCAACAGCCCATCTCGGCCAACCGCAGCGGCAGGTCGCGGTACGACTTGATCCCCTGACGGAAGATCAGGACGTGCGCCGGGCAGTTCATGGGTTTGAGCGCCATCCACTCGGCGGCGTCGGAGATGACCGGGCCTTGGTCGTCGACGTTGGGCACTTCGTCGGGGATGACGAACATGTTCTCGCGATACTTGCCCCAATGCCCGGACTGCTCCCACTGGCGGGCGTCCATGATCTGCGGCGTCTTCACTTCGAGATAACCTGCCGCGTCCAACCGACGGCGCAAATACGCCTCCAGCGCGCGCCAGATCACGAACCCGCGCGGATGCCAGAACACGCTGCCGTGCGCCTCGGCCTGGAGGTGGAACAGGTCCATCTCCTGCCCGATCTTGCGGTGGTCGCGCTTGGCGGCTTCTTCCAACCGGAAAAGATGCTCGTCGAGCTGCTTCTTGTTGAGCCAGCCGGTGCCGTAGATCCGGCTCAATTGCGGGTTGTTCTGATCGCCGCGCCAATAGGCACCCGACACCCGCATCAGCTTGAACGCGGCCGGATCGAGCCGACCGGTGGTGGGCATGTGCGGCCCGCGGCACATATCGAGCCATTGACCCTGGCGATAGATCGTCAGCTCCTCGCCCTCGGGGAGCTCGGCGGCCCATTCGGCCTTGAAGGTTTCGCCCTGCTCGCTCCAGCGGTCGATCAGCTGCTGGCGTGACCAGACTTCGCGCACGAACGGTTCGTTCTTCGCGATGATCGCGCGCATCTCGGCCTCGATCGCGGGCAGGTCTTCCTCGGTGAACGGCCGGTCCTTCGGCGCAAAGTCATAGTAGAATCCGTCGTCGGTCGCCGGCCCGAACGTGATCTGCGTCGCCGGAAACAGATGCTGCACCGCTTCCGCCATGACGTGCGCCAGGTCGTGGCGCACCAGCTCCAGCGCGTCCTTCTCATCCTTTGCGGTAATCAGCGCGAGCGCGCTGTCGCCGGTGAACGCCCGGCCCAGGTCGCGGACCTCGCCGTCGACCCGCGCGGCGATCGCCGCCTTCGCCAGACCCGGACCGATCGCCGCCGCCACATCCGCCGGAGTAGTGCCGGGCGCGACGTCACGCACGGAACCGTCGGGCAGGGTGATCTTGAACATGGCGGTCACGGCAATGGCTATCCGGCTGATTGAGGAACGGCGGCGTCTGCCACGCCGACCCCCGCCGCCCATAGGCAAACCGCCGCTAGAGTGCAAAGACCATGAGATAGCGGCCGACCAGCAACGCAAGCAGGACCGCATTCGCAATGCGCGAGCGCACAAAAGCGGTCGCGATCATCAACCCGATGAGCACGCCAGAAAAGGCCAGCGAAAGCGGCCGAAAGAGCAAGGGCGCGATCGACGGCGTCGACGCGTAGAAGCCCAGCTGGAGCAGCAGGAGCACCAGCAGCCCGAACAGCACCGTGCGCCGCACCCGGAAATAATGCGCGTCGAGGTCACCCGCCGTCGCCAGGTCCGCCGGAATGACCAGATGCGCGCAACAATAATACGCCCCCGCAAAGAACAGCAGCGAGGTGAGCGTTGCGCCGGACACGTGCAGCAGATCGCGGACCAGCCACGCCGCGCCCCAGAACGAGAGCAGGTCGAGCAGCACGAATATCGCGAACAGCGGTGTCAGCCAGCCGAGCCGGAAATCCGGTGGCCGCCGCTCGGCAGGCTGCAGCAGCACGCCCAGCGCTCTCGCCAAGCCGCCCAGCACCTCGACCAGACTGAAGCCCAGCAGCAATCCGAACAGGCTGAAGATGAATTCGAACGCGCTCATGCGATCACAATCGTGCGAACAGCAGCGCGATATAGCTGACGATCCATCCGCCCGTCAGCACCACCAGCGCGAAGTGGACCCATTCGCGCCGGTTGATCAGCCCGACGAGCGACAGCCCGGCAAACGCCAGGTGGAAGATGAGTTCGGCCGGTTTGGGAAGTTGCCCGTCGAGCAATATGCCCTTGGACAGACTGACCAAGACGACCGCGAGCATCATCGCGTAGAACGGCGTCGCCTCGCGGAAATAATGGGCTTTGAGGTCGATCGACTGTTCGGCCGGCACGTCGGGCAGCACCAGCGCGGCGGCCATGTAGAGCAGGATGGTCTGGAGCAGGATGATCGCGAAGGTCAGGAAGCTCCATTCCTGCCGGCCGGCAAGTCCGAAACTCGACCACCAGCTCTGCGTCGCGATGATCAGGATATACGCCGACCAGGCGAGCGGCGGCAGATAGAATCTGACCCGCTGCCGCGAAAGCAGCAAGGCGCGATAGCCTTGCAGCACCTGCGTCATCGCCAGGCCGAGGATGATCGACAGCAGGACTGACAGGTACGAAAACGCGTCCATCACGCGATGCCGAACGGCACGACATGATTGTCGCGGCCATGCCCGATCCGCGCGCGACCGAGGTACGGCACCTTCATCTCGGCACACCACCGGACGATCATCGCGTCGAGATCGCCCTGCCACGGCGGGTCGTTGGGCTGGATATCGCTGATCTGCCCCAGCCTAACCCCCGCGATCCCCTTCAACTGGGTGGCGTGCGACAGCGTGAAGAGCATCCGGTCGATCCGGTAGAGCGGTTCGCCGACATCCTCGATCAGCAGGATGTGATCGGTCAGGTCGGGCAGCCAGGGCGTGCCGATCAGCGCGGTCAGGATCGCCAGATTGAAGGCCGCGGCCGGGGCCGTGCCCAGGCCCGGTTCCAGCCCGCCGTCATCGCCGGCGAACCAGCCGAGCGCGCGCGCGACCGCGGCGGCTCCCGCTCCCGCCGCGCCGAAATCGATCGCCATCGGTCCGTGCGCCAGTCGTCCGATCCGCCGCGCGTACATCGCACCGAACAGGAAGCCGATGTCGGAATAGCCGCAATACCGCTTCGCCGCCGCGGCATTGCCCAGCTGCGGGATGACGGTGTCGAGGATGCGGTTGCTGCCATAGCCGCCCCGCGCGAACCACATGCCGTCATAGCCGGGGTCGTTGGCGACCTCCAGGAAGGCGGCGGCGCGCAGCGCGTCGGACCCGGCGAAGTGACCGTCGCCGGCGAAACATTGCTCGTGAAAGACCAGGTCGAGCTGCGGGAAGGTCAGCGCGGCGAAAGCGGATACTCGCGCGGCGAGATCGCGCTCGATCCCCCTGCCCGGCGCGACGACCCCGATCCGCATTGTCGCTCCCCGCTGCTTGGGCGTTGCCCGATGCCTGTCCGGTCGATAGCGCGCCAGTATGGAAAGCGGCAAATCCTACTTTCTGGTCGGAATCGGCGGGTCGGGGATGATGCCGCTCGCGATGATCCTGGCCGGGCGCGGCGCACGCGTGGCGGGATCCGATCGCAGCCTCGACGCCGGGCGGCTGCCGGCCAAGTTCGGCGCGCTGTCGGCGCTCGGCATTGCGCTGCATCCACAGGACGGCAGCGGCGTAGGCACCGGACAGGTCGTGGTCGCATCGGCGGCGGTCGAGGACGGCGTTCCCGACATCGTCCGCGCCGCCGAACTCGGGTGCGAACGGATGACCCGCGCCGAACTGAACGCGGCGCTGTTCAATGCCAGCGCACTGCCGATCGGGGTGGCGGGAACCAGCGGCAAATCGACCGTCACCGGCATGATCGGCTGGATTCTGAGCCGAACGGGCCGCGACCCGACCGTGATGAACGGCGCGGTGATGACCAATTTCGCGACGGAAAACGTCCCGTTCGCCAGCGCGCTGGTCGGCAGCGGAGAGGCATACGTCAGCGAGGTCGATGAAAGCGACGGCTCGATCGCGCTCTACACGCCCCGGATCGCGGTGCTGAACAACGTCAGCCTGGACCATAAGTCGCTGGCTGAACTGAATCTCCTGTTTGCGGATTTCTTGGCCAAGGCCCGGATTGTGATCGTCAACGCCGACAATCCCGACGCCGCCGCGCTGGCGCTCAGGCTGCCAGCCGAACGCGTGGTGCGGTTCTCGATCGAAGGCGAAGGCGATCTGATCGCGCAAAATCTGGTAGAGGCACCGTTCGCCGTGAGCTTCGATTTGCGGGCCAATGCCGACACCATTCCCGTCCAGCTGAAGGTCCCCGGTCGTCACAACGTCGCCAACGCGCTCGCCGCGCTCGGCGCCGCACAGGCCGCCGGTGTCCCGCTCGCCGACGCCGCGGCCGCGCTGGCCGGCTTTAGCGGGCTGAAGCGCCGCTTCGAGCTGGTTGGGGAATCGGGCGGCGTCGCGGTGATCGACGATTTCGGCCATAACCCCGACAAGATCGCCGCCACCCTGGCTACGCTCCACGCCTTCCCCGGTCGGCTGCTGTTGCTGTTCCGGCCGCACGGCTATGGCCCGTTGAAGGTCATGCGCCGCGAGCTGGCGGCGATGTTCGCGGCGAAACTCAGGCCCGACGATCGGCTCGTCGTCCCGGACCCCGCCTATTTCGGCGGCACCACCGACCGCAGCGTCGGCAGCGCCGAGCTGGTCGCCGACATCCGGATTGCGGGCGGGCCGGCCGGACATATCCCCGACCGCCAGGCCGCCGCCGACCATCTGGTCGCGCTGGCCCGCCCCGGCGACCGCATCGTCGTGATGGGCGCGCGCGACGATACGCTCAGCGAGCTTGCCGCCGATATGCTGGAAAAACTGGCGGCGCGCGTTTAGTCCGTACCGCGAAGGAGGCGCGCCATGTTCGCCAGGCTGTTCACCGAGCATCCCGAGTCGGTCGGCGAAAGCTACGCCGACCATTTCGGCGTTGCCGCCCGCTTCGGCGCGCGCATGATCGCGGGCGGGCTGGGCGCGTTTCTCCACGCGCTCGTCCCCGCACTTTGCAAGACCACCGGCAGCCGCACCGTGGACGCCCTCCACGCCGAAATGTGCGCTAAGCGCGACGCCGCGCGCGCAGCGCAGACCCAGCTCAAGACCGTGGAATACGTGATCTAACCATAGAACTGGAAAGGACGCTTGACGTAAAGCGAGCTTTCCATGTAAAGGCTCCTTTACCCGATCACGGTCGATTCGGGATGAAGGAGACCGTCAATGCCCCGAAGTCCCGCCATCCGCGCCTACAACCGCCGCGTGCTGTGGTTGAGCGTCGCTTACGTCATCCTGTTGTTCGGCGCGGTATATGGGTTCCGGCACGCGCTGCTGACCGGCGCGGTCGCTTATGTGGCGGCGATCCTGCCGGCGCTGCCGATCATTGGCGTGTTTGCAGCGATCGGGCGCTATCTGGTCGAAGAACGCGACGAATATGTCCGCATGTTGATGGTCCGCCAGACTTTGTGGGCCAGCGGTTTCTCGCTGAGCATCGCAACGGTCTGGGGGTTCCTCGAAAGCTTCGACCTGGTCGGTCACGTCGAAGCCTTTTACGTCGCGGTCCTGTGGTTCGGCGGACTGGGGCTCGGTGCGCTCGCCAACCGGCTGACGCTGGGCGGTGTACGATGAACAGCCGCCTGAAGGACCTCCGCGGCGAACGTGGCTGGAGCCAGCAGCACCTCGCCGAGCTGCTCGAGGTCAGCCGTCAGAGCGTCAACGCGATCGAGACCGGGCGCTACGATCCCTCGCTTCCGCTCGCGTTCCGGATTGCGGAATTGTTCGGCCTGTCGATCGAACAGGTCTTCACCAGCCCATCGCAGGAGGCCAGCCAATGATCCGCCTTGCCCTTGCGCTGCTGGGCGCGGCGAGCCTGCTGTCGCTTTCGGCCGCGGTGCACGCCCAGTCCACGCCCGCCGCGCCGACATCCGCTCCGGTCGCGACGCCGCTACCGCATATCTCGATCGTGACCATCGGCAGCGGCAGTCCGGTGGTGCTGATCCCCGGCCTGTCGAGCCCCCGCGCCGTCTGGGATGGGGTCGCCGGCCGATTGGCCCGGCATCACCGGGTCATTTTAGTCCAGGTCAACGGCTTCGGTGGCGATGCGCCGGGCGAGAATCTGAAAGATGGCCTGCTTGCCGGCGTGGTCGCCGATCTGCACTTCTATTTCGCGCGCCATAAGCTGAGCGGAGTGCCGGTGGTCGGTCATTCGATGGGCGGGCTGGTCGCGATGATGTGGGCGAAGGCGCATCCGGTCGACGTCGGCAAGGCGATGATCGTCGATGCCTTGCCGTTCGTCGGCTTGCTGTTCGGCCCCGACGCCACGGTCGCCGCGGTGACGCCGCGTGGTCGGGTCATCCGCGATCAGATGGCGGCGAGCTACGGCAAGCCCGCTGACCCGGCGGCAGCCGAAGCGGTCGCCACCGGGCTGACCGCGACGCCCGATGCACGTGCGAAGGTGACGCGCTGGGTGATGGCCGCCGATCCGCGGGTCGGGGCGCAGGCGTTCTACGAAGATCTGACGACCGACCTGCGACCCGACCTGCCCGCGCTGACGACGCCGCTCACGATCGTCTATCCATGGGCGGCACGCGGCCCGAGCGAGGCCCAGGCCAGCGCACTGTACCGCGGCGCCTATGCCGGAACGCCGAACGCACACTTTGTTGCGATTGCCGACAGCGCGCACTTCGTGATGCTCGACCAACCGGCGGCGTTCCAGGCCGCGGTCGCGGCATTCCTGAAGCGATGATGCTGTCCTACAGCGCGATTTGATGAGAGAGTCGGAGCCATGATCGGTTCCAGCTCTTCCACCCGTTCGACCTGTCCGGTGCAGGGGCCACCGGGGCAATACTGCGCCATCGTAAAAAACGCGCTATCGTCTCAACATTGTCAACATTCGCGCGGGTGCGGCGGGGAACGGCGCTGATGATCGCCCTGCCCCACCACCGTCTTGCTGGCGCAACGCCAACGATCATTTTCCTGCCCGGCTACGCCTCCGACATGACCGGAACCAAGGCGCTTGCGCTCGAAGCTTGGGCACAAGCGCGCGGGCAGGCGTTCGTGCGGTTCGATTACCGCGGCCACGGGGCCGACGCCGGGAACTTCGGACGGTATGTCCTGACCGACTGGCGCGACGATGCGGTGTCGGTCATCGACGCGATCGGCGGCCCGGTGGTGCTGGTCGGGTCGTCGCTGGGCGGGTGGCTGATGCTGCTGGCGGCGCTGGTGCGGCCCGACCGGGTCGCGGGGCTGGTCGGCATCGCCGCCGCGCCGGACTTCACCGACTGGGGGTTCGACGCGGCGCAAAAGGCGCTGCTGACGACCGGCGAGGCACTGCGCGAACCGTCCGATTATGGCCCCGAGCCGACGCTGACGACTGCGGCGTTCTGGCGGTCGGGGCAAGCCAATCTTCTGCTCGACAGCGCCATTGCCTTTACCGGCCCCGCGCGGCTGATTCAGGGGCAAGCCGATCCCGACGTACCGTGGGAGACCGCGCTTCGGCTTGCCGCCGCGCTCGGTTCAGCCGATGTGCAGACATGGCTGGTCAAGGACGGCGATCACCGCTTGTCGCGCGAGGGCGATCTCGCGCTGATCCGACGCGCGGTCGAGGATGTGACCCCGAGCCGATGATCCAATTGCCGTTCGCCTTTGCACTGGCCGCCGCCGCGCCGCCGCCCTTACCGCCGCCCGCCGACGGACCGCGGGCGCGCTACGATCGCTGCATCCAGCTGGCGACGGGCGACCCGACCGCCGGCTTGAGCGAAGCGTCGGCGTGGCAGTTGGCCGGGGGCGGGTTTCTGGCGCGGCAATGCCTCGGCATCGCCTACGCCAATCTCGCGCAATGGGAGAGCGCGGCGAGCGCGTTTCAGGATGCTGCCCGCGATGCCGAAAAGGCAAAGGATCCGCGCGCCGCCAACTATTGGGCGCAAGCCGGCAATGCGTGGCTGGCGGCGGGCGATGCGGCGAAGGCGCGCGCGGCGCTGGATGCGGCGCTCGCCGATCCCGCGCTGACCGGATTGCTGCGCGGCGAGGCCGAACTGGACCGCGCCCGCGCGCTGGTCGCGAGCAGCGACCCGGTGGGCGCACGCGTGGCGATCGACCGGGCCTTGCTGCTGGCGGGCGACGACCCGCTGGCATGGCTGCTGTCGGCGACACTGGCGCGGCAGGCGAAGGATGTGGCGCGCGCGAAAGCGGATATCGGCCAGGCGCTGCGCCGTTCCGCCGACGACGCGGCGGTGCAACTCGAGGCCGGCAACATCGCCGCGCTCGCGGGCGACGAAGCGGGCGCGAAGGCCGCCTGGGCCGCGGTGGTGCGGTTGCGGCCCGACAGCCGGGATGCAAAGGCGGCCGAAGCGGCGCTGGCGCAGTTCGACTGACGCCACTATCTGGTGGCGATGCGCTACCTCCACACCATGATCCGCGTCGCCGACCCGGACAAGACGATCGCCTTCTTCGAACTGCTGGGCCTGAAACAGGTCCGGCGGCTCGACAACGAGAAGGGTCGCTTCAGCCTGATCTTCCTCGCCGCGCCCGAAGATCTGGCCGGCGAAGGCGAACGCGCCAACGCCGAGGTCGAACTGACCCACAATTGGGACCCCGAGGAATATTCCGGCGGGCGCAACTTCGGGCACCTCGCCTACCGGGTCGACGACATCTACGCGACCTGCCAGCGGCTGCTGGACGGCGGTGTCACGATCAATCGCCCGCCGCGTGACGGCTATATGGCGTTCGTGCGCACCCCCGACGGCATCTCGATCGAGCTGTTGCAGGAGGGCGGACCCAAGCCCCCGACCGAGCCGTGGACGTCGATGCCCAACACCGGAGAATGGTGATGGGACTGGAAGTCGCCCGCGTCGCCACGCTCGAGGATAATTACGTCTGGCTGGTCCACGACGAGGCGAGCGGCGACACGCTTGTGATCGACCCCGGCGAGGCGCAGCCGGTACTCGACGCGGCGGCGGAGCGCGGGTGGCGGATCAGCGAGATCTGGAACACCCACTGGCACCCCGACCACACCGACGGCAACGCCGCGGTCAAGGCGGCGACCGGCGCGAAACTGACCGGCCCGACGCGCGAGGCGGGCAAGATCAAGGGACTCGACGCGACGGTCGACGGCGGCGATTCGCTGAGCTTCGCGGGCCACGATGTGGCGGTCTGGTTCGTACCCGGTCATACCGCGGGCCACGTCGCTTTTTACTTCGCCGCCGATGGTCTGCTGTTTCCCGGGGATACCTTGTTCGCGATGGGAACCGGGCGGCTGTTCGAGGGGACACCGGCGGATATGTTCCCCAATTTGCAGCGCTATGCCGCCCTGCCCGACGCGACGATCGTCTACGGCGCGCATGAATATACTCAGGCGAACGGCCGCTATGCGCTAAGCGCCGAACCCGACAATTCCGCAATTCGCGAACGGATGATCGAGGTCGACCGGCTCCGCGCGGCGGGCGAGCCGACCATGCCGACCACGATCGGCGAAGAGCGGGCAACCAATCCGTTCCTGCGCGCCACCAGTCTCGAGCAATTCGCCGAGCGGCGCGCGGCGAAGGATGCTTTTCGCGGGTGAATGCGTTAAGGCCAGAAGCGACGGGGGCGTTGCTTGAAGGATAGTCATATGCTCCGCGTCCTGATTCCGATCGTGCTGCTCGGTGGCGCCGCCACCGCCGCCGTCTCGCAAGTCGATGAGAAAGCAGCCGCGCGCGGCGAAACCGCGATCGCCCGCGACCTGGCTGGGCTGACCCCGGGCAAGCCACAGAAGTGCATCCGGCAACTCGAAGCGCGCAGCAGCACCGCTTATGGCAACACCATATTGTTCAAGGTGTCGTCGGGGCTGGTCTATCGCAACGACATGGGCGGGGCGTGCTCCAAGTCGCCGAGCGATGCGTTGGTGACACGCACGCCCAACAATCTATTGTGCTCGGGCGAGATCGCGCAAACCTATGACCCGATGATCGGGGTGCAAAGCGGGTCGTGCGTCTTCAACGAGTTCGTCCCCTACCGTCGCGCCCGCCGTTAAAGCACGAAACGGCTGAGGTCGGTGTTACGGGCAATCGCGGCGAGCTGGCTTTCGACATAGGCGGCATCGACCACCAGCGTCGTGCCGCCACGGTCCTCGGCGTCGAAGCTGACGTCCTCGAGCAGCTTTTCCATCACGGTCTGTAGCCGCCGCGCGCCGATATTCTCGATCTCGCCGTTCACCTCTGCGGCGATCCGCGCGACCGCGGCAATGCCGTCGTCGGTGAAGCGGATCTCGACTCCCTCGGTCGCGATCAGCGCCTTGTACTGCGCGGGGAGCGAGGCCTTCGTGTCGCTGAGGATCGCGACGAAATCGGCTTCGGTCAGCGCCTTCAGCTCGACCCGGATCGGTAGGCGGCCCTGTAGCTCGGGGAGCAGGTCGCTGGGCTTGGCGACGTGAAACGCGCCGCTCGCGATGAACAGGATATGGTCGGTCTTCATCGGCCCGTATTTGGTGGCGACCGTGGTGCCTTCGATCAGCGGGAGCAGGTCGCGCTGGACGCCCTCGCGGCTGACCGAGCCGCCACCGCGGTGTTCGGACATCGCGATCTTGTCGATTTCGTCGAGGAAGACGATCCCGTTGGCTTCTGCGTCAGCGAGCGCGACCCGCGCCACATCCTCCTGGTCGAGCCGTTTGTCGGCTTCTTCCTCGACCAGTTTGTCCCACGCGGCGGGGACGGTCAGCTTGCGGCGTTTGCTCTGCCCGCCCATCGCCTTGCCCATCATCTCCGACAGGTTGAGCATCCCGACGTTAGGCATCCCGGGAACTTCGAACCCCATCTGCGGCTGATGCGCGAGGTCGAGCTCGATCTCGGTCGTGTCGAGATGGCCGTCGCGGAAGCGTTGGCGGAACGCCTCGCGGGTCGCTTCGCTCGCACCCTTGCCGGTCAGCGCGTCGAGCAGCCGGGTCATCGCCGATTCCTCGGCCTTGTCGGCGATCGCGGCGCGGCGGCGTTCTTTCTCCAGCCGGATCGCTTCCTCGACCAGGTCGCGGGCAATCTGTTCGACGTCGCGGCCGACATAGCCGACCTCGGTAAACTTGGTCGCCTCGACCTTCACGAACGGCGCGTCGGCAAGCTTTGCCAGCCGGCGGCTGATCTCGGTCTTGCCGCAGCCGGTCGGGCCGATCATCAGGATGTTCTTGGGCGTGACCTCGTCGCGCAGATCGGCGCTGAGCTGCTGGCGCCGCCAGCGATTGCGGAGCGCCACCGCGACCGCGCGCTTGGCGTCGCGCTGGCCGATGATATGCGCGTCTAGCGCGGCGACGATGGCTTTGGGGGTGAGGGCGTCGTTCATTTCAAAGGAACCGTTCGTTTCGAGCGAAGTCGAGAAACGCGCGTTGAGCGCACCGTCAAAATGTCTCGACTTCGCTCGACACGAACGGTTTTGGGGTCAAGTGGCGGTTTCGATCGCCTCCACCGTCAGCCGGTCGTTGGTGTACACGCACACCTCCGCGGCGATCCCCATCGCCTTGCGGCAGATCGTCTCGGCATCGGGCTCGTAGTCGGTCAGCGCCTTCGCCGCGGCGAGCGCGTAATTGCCGCCCGAACCGATCGCGGCGATCCCCGCCTCTGGCTCCAGCACGTCGCCGTTGCCGGTCAGGATCAACGTCACTTCCTTGTCGGCGACGATCATCATCGCTTCGAGATTGCGCAGGTATTTGTCGGTGCGCCAGTCTTTCGCAAGCTCGACCGCGGCGCGCAGCAATTGGCCGTGGTGCTGCTCAAGCTTGCGTTCGAGCCGTTCGAACAGGGTAAACGCATCGGCGGTCGCACCCGCGAAGCCGCCGATCACGCTGCCCTCGCTGCCCAGCCGGCGAACCTTCTTGGCGTTGGGCTTCATCACGGTCTGACCCATCGAGACCTGCCCATCGCCCGCGATGACGACGCGGCCGCCCTTGCGAACCGACAGGATGGTGGTGCCGTGCCAGGTGAGATCGTTGCTCATGGCGGGGATATGGGGAGGCCGGTGCGCGGCGCAATTCCCTCTCCCGCGAAAGCGGGAGAGGGCTACGAGGCTAAGTCGTACCCTTCGCCTTCCCCCACTCGCGTGCCACCGTGTACCCAAGATACCCGGTCCCGAAGAGCGCGTAGAGCGGTTCGGGAATTCCGGCGAGATAGGCGTTCATTCCCGCCGCGATGTCCCTGGCCATGCCGGGCTGAACCGCGGCGATCAGGCCCATCGGGATCGCCCACAGCAGCAGCGCATACATGACATACAGGAAGCTCGGCCGCGCGCGCGAGGTCCAGGGATCGGTCGATTGCGCTTCGGCGAGGACCGCGGCCATTCGCGCCTTGGTCCGCTCCATCTCCTGACTGCCTTCGAGCTGAAGCAGCGCGAGCTTGGCCTGGTCGCGGGCCTTGGGGTCGGGGATGATCTTGTCGAGCAGCCCCGCGATCGGGCCGATGATGCCGTCGATGATACTCATGGTCCTACTCCCTTACGTTTCCTTACGTTTACGCACACGCACCTAACCGATACGGTTAGCAAGCCAGCCATAGAGAAAGGCTTCGTTGGCGGGACGGCGCTCGGCCAGCGTAAGATAGCGCTCGCCCTGCAACGCCTCGACCGCGCGGAGCAGGACGGTCTCGCCGCCCCCACCGCGCGTCCGCACGAAATCGTCGAGCGCCGCCAGCGTAGTCGCGCCGATCGCGCCGTCGAGCACCAGGTCCGGATAATCGCGCGCGCCGCGGTTGAGCGCGTTGAGCGCGCGTTGCAGAAACCCCGTCGCCACTGCGGGCCCCATGTTCACGCCGGTATCGAACAGCTCCGCGGCCAGCTTGGGCGCGCGCTCGGCGACCCGGTCCAAGCCGGGTCGAAGCCAGTAAAGTCGGCGGTAGATCGCCGCGGCGGTCGCGCGGATGGATCAACGTTTCGACCGCGGCGGGGTTTGTCGCGGCAGCGTGCGGATTGCCCCACGATAGCCTTCGCGCCGCGCGACATTTTCGGTAACGCCCCAGCACGTCGCGCCCCCACGATCGGCCGGGTGATCGACAAAGCCGCCTTCGCGGTCGATCAGGTCTTCGATGAGTTTCTCCACGGTCGGCACTGATGGGTCCTCCAGCAACTACGCGAGCTATATAACCTATTCGGTTATTGTAGGACATGGTGTGGCAGCGCTGGCGTCGCGACGTTACAAGTCGCGACAATTGCGCGCCCATCCGACACGTCGGCGACACATCCATTGGCCAGGGCGGCTCGACACCATTGAATGAAACGGCGTGCGATGAAGTTGGCGATGTATCTGAGCGGTTCGATGCTGGCGCTGGTGGGCGTGGCGCAGGCGCAGCAGCCGCCGGCAGCGGCACAGGTGCCAGCACAGCCGACGCGTCCGGCACCCGCAGCCGGTGAGGAAGGCGGCGACGACGAAGCCGAGGTCGTCGTTACCGGTCAGCGCCCATTCGGGTCGGTGGTGGGCGACGTAAGGCCCGAGCAGACGCTGAACGCCGCCGACGTGCGCGGCTACGGGGTCAGCTCGATCGCCGAACTGCTGACCGAATTGGGGCCGCAGACCAATGCGGCGGCGGGTCCGCCGGTTGTGCTGCTCAACGGCAAGCGCATCTCCGGCTTTTCCGAAATCCGCGACCTCCCGCCCGAGGCGATCCAGCGGGTCGAGATCCTGCCCGAGGATGTGTCGCTCAGCTACGGCTATGCGGCGAACCAGAAGGTCGTGAACATCGTCCTGCGGCGCCGTTTCCGCGCGATCACCGGCGAAGTGGCGGGTGGAACGACGACCGACCCTGGCCGCGCGAACGGGCGGGTCGAGGCCAATGTGCTGACGATCGCGAGCGGCACGCGCTACAGCCTGGACGGCACCTACACCGCCGCGGGGCGATTGCTGGAAAGCGAGCGCGACATCGTCGCGGTCGGCCCGGCCAGCCCGTTCTCGCTCGACGGAAACGTCACTGCGGTGCCCGGCGCGCTGTCGGCGGAGATCGACCCGGCGCTGTCGGCGCTGGCGGGACAGGTCGTGTCGGTGGCCGCGGTTCCACCCGGCACGACCGGGCGGCCGACGCTGAACGGGTTCGCGGCCGGAGCGAATGTGGCGGGGGTCAGCGACCTCGGCCAATTCCGTTCGTTGGCGGCGGCGACGAGCAACCTGACGTTGAACGGGGTCATCGCGAAATCGTTGTCGGACAAGGTGCAGGGATCGTTCAATGGGCGCTTCGAGCGGACCACGAGCGACGGGCTGCAAGGCCTGCCCGCACTGTCGCTGAACGTGCCGGCGGGCGGGGCGTTTTCACCGTTTGCGCGGCCGGTGCAGCTCTATCGCTACAGCGCCACAGGTGGCGCGCTCGAGCAGCGTACGCGCGGCGACGCGCTCCACGCCGGGCTGACGTTGAACGGCGAGCTGGCGAAATGGCAATGGTCACTGACCGGCAATTACGACCGGTCGGTTACGCGGACCGAAACCGAGCGCGGGGTCGATGCGGCCGCGCTACAGGCGGCGGTGAATGCGGGCGATCCGGCGGTCAATCCGTTCGGGGTGCTGCCGGGGGCGCTGCTCGGCACGCGGCTGACCGACACCGCACGTTCGCGATCGTCCGGCGCGGCGGCGGATTTGCTGATCACCGGGCCTTTGTTCGACCTGCCCGCGGGACGTGCGACGACGAGCGTGACGGTGAGCGGCGCGACCAACGATTTCGCCAGCCGCTCGATGCGGTCGGGAGTGGTGCGCGACACCGGCTTTTCGCGCGATATCGCGGGAGTACGCGGCAACATCGACCTGCCGATCACGAGCCGGCGGCGCAACTTCGGGTCTGCGATCGGCGACCTGGCGCTGAACGCCAACGCCGCGATCCAGCGGCTGTCGGATGCGGGATCGCTGACGACGCTCGGCTACGGTCTGCGCTGGACGCCGATCCCGGCGCTGCGCTTCATCGCGTCGCAGACCTTCGATCGCGATGCGCCGTCGGGCCAGCAGATCAACGACCCGACGATCGTCACCCCCAACGTGCCGGTGTTCGATTACCGGACCGGCGACACGGTCTTCGTATCGCGGCTGAGCGGGGGCAATCCGGCTCTGCTCGAAACCGAGCGCAACCGCATCCGGCTGCAAATGACCGCCAAGCCGTTCACCGCGCGCGACCTGACGCTGACCGCGACCTTCACCGACAATCGCACCGACAATGCGATCGGCAGCTTTCCGGTGCCGACCCCGCAGATCGAGGCGGCGTTTCCGGGGCGGTTCGTGCGCGACGCGAGCGGGCAGCTGACCCAGATCGACGCGCGCGCGATCAATTTCGCCGAGCGGCGCAGCACGCAATTGCGTTACGGCTTCAACTTCTCGAAGCCACTGAAGTCGATCCTGCAAAAGCGCATCGAGGCGTGGCGCGCGGCCGGCGCGAAGCCGGCGGACCGGCCCAAGGAGCTGACCGCGCTGATGGAAGCGCGCGACGCCTTCATCGCGCAGCGTCAGCGCCAGCGCGGCGCGCGCGGCGGGGCTTCGGGGGAGAACACGCCAGCCGAAGGTGAAAATGCACCGCGGACCGAGCGCCCGCGCGGCGATGGCGAGGGCGGCGGGCGAGGACCCGGCGGTTTTGGCGGCGGTGGCGGCGGCTTCGGGGGCGGCGGCTTCGGCGGGGGTGGCCGGGGCGGTGGCGGCGGCGGCGGGCGGCTGCAGTTCGCGCTGTTCGACACCTGGCATATCAACGAATCGATTACGATCGCGCCGGGGGTGCCGCGGCTCGACCTGCTCGACGGCGCGGCGATCGGCTCGAACGGCGGCGAATCGCGCCACGAATTCGAGGGTCAGGCGGGCTATACCAACGACGGGCTCGGCGCGCGGCTGAGCGTCAATTACCGGACCCCGACCCGCGTGGATGGCGCGCTGGGGGGCGCGCTGGGCACGGCCAGTTCGACCTTGCGGTTCGGCGGGCTGGCGACCGCCGACCTGCGGCTGTTCGCCAATCTGGGGCAGATGGTGCCGCTCGTCACCAAACACCCGTTCCTGCGCGGGTCGCGGGTGTCGTTGGCGGTTCTGAACGTGTTCGATGCGCAACAGGACGTGCGTGACGCGACCGGCGCGGTGCCGCTGAGCTATCAGCCTGACCGGATCGATCCGCTCGGTCGGCGCATCGCGCTCAGCTTTCGCAAATTGTTCTTCTAGCGCGCGAGGCGTGCCAGCAGCGCGGCGGCGGCGGCGGTTTCGGCTTCCTGCTTGCTGCTGCCTGTCGCGCTCGCTTCGTCGCGCCCGACGGTGACCCGGACGGTAAAGCGCGGGGCGTGGCCGGGGCCCGAGCGGTCGACGATCTCGTAGCCCGGGGCGGCGCGGCGGTGCGCGGCGGCCCATTCCTGCAACTGCGATTTGGGGTGCTGCGGTGCGACCGCGTCACCCGCGACGCGCGCGGCCCAGTTTGCCCGCACGAAGCTGCGCGCGGCGGCGAAACCGTGGTCGAGATAGAGCGCGCCGATCAGCGCCTCGACCACGTCGCCCAGCACGTTGTCACTGTCGGCCGCGCCGTCGTCGCGCGCCTGTTTGCCAAGCGCCAGCTGCGTCGGCACCCCGATCGCGCGCGCCACGTCGGCACAGACCGCGCCCGTCACCAGCGCATTCAGCCGCTTCGACAATTCGCCTTCGGGTTCGCCCGGAAATTCGGCGTAGAGCCATTCGGCGACGATCAGCCCGAGCACGCGGTCGCCGAGGAATTCCAGGCGTTCGTAATTGGCGGCGTCGCGGCTGCCGTGGGTCAGCGCACGTTCGAACAGCGCCGGATCGCGCGGTGCCACCCCAAGCGTGGTCGTCAGCCAGGCGCTCAGAAGCCTTCCCCAACCCGGTCGAAGCGCGCCGCGCCGAACCACGTCCACGGCCGCCACCAGCTGGCCGACCCGTCGGTCGACCAAAAGCTCAGCACCGCCTTGCCCTGAAGCCGCTCCATCGGCACGAAGCCCATCCCGCCCGGCGGCAGGAAGCGGCTGTCGCCGCTGTTGTCACGGTTGTCGCCCATCACGAAGACATGGTCCGCGGGGACCGAAAAGACCGCGGTATCGTCGGCGGCGGGATCGTTGCCGCGGTCGAGCACCGTGTAGCTGCGGCCGTCGGGCAGGGTCTCGCGGTAGCGCCGGTACCGGCATATCCCGGCGCCAGCGACGTTGTCCTCGAACTGGCTCGGGCATTCGCTGCCGGCGGGGTAATTGGGGGTGAGCGGGATGGTGAAATCGGCGAGCCGCTGTTTGGGAATGGCGCGGCCATTGAGGACCAGCTGTCCGCCGCGCATCTGGACGCTGTCGCCGGGCAGGCCGATCACGCGCTTGATCACGTCGTTCGAGCGCCCTTCGAAATCGTCGGGGCCGCGAAACACCACCACGTCGCCCCGCGCCGGATCGTGCGCGAAGATCCGTCCGGGAATCAGCGGCACGCCGAACGGCAACGACCAGCGCGAAAAGCCGTAATTCCACTTCGACACGAACAGATAATCGCCGATGTAGAGCCGCGGCAGCATCGATTGCGACGGAATGCTGAACGGCGAAAAGACGAAGCTGCGGAAGATCAGCACGATCAGCACGAGTTTCAGCAGGAAGCCGATAGTTTCGCGCGTTTCCGAAGGCTTGACCGGCGGGGTCGCGATTGCGGAGTCGGGGTCGGCCATCTCGGCGCGCGGCTTGCAAGCCAAAGACCGGGATCGTCAAGCGGCCTTTCGGGGGCAGGCGCATCCGTTTAGGGACGGCGGCGATGACCGACAGACCAGATTGGGCTCTGATCCGCGCCCTGCCCGCCGCGCCGCTGACGCAATTGTTCGCCGACGACCCCGAGCGGGTCGCGCGATTGAGCGTCGATGTCGCCGGCATCCACTTCGATTTTTCGAAGACGCATTTAAGCGGGGATGCGATCGCGGCGTTCGAACAGGTCGCGCGGACGATGGATCTGGCGGGCCGGCGCGAGGCGTTGTTCGCGGGCGCGCACGTCAATGCAACCGAAGACCGCCCGGCCGGACACACCGCCGAACGCGGCGAAGGCGATGACGAGATGGTGGCGCGCGCGGGGCTGCTCCACGCCCGGATGCGTGCGCTGATCGACGCGATCGGCAGCGGCGCGCTGGGCGACGTGCGCCATGTCATCCACGTCGGCATCGGCGGGTCGGCGCTCGGGCCGAAATTGCTGGTCGATGCGCTGGGCCGCGATGACGAGCGCTACGACGTCCATGTCGTCAGCAACGTCGATGGCGCCGCGCTGGAGGAAACGTTCAAGGCGTGCGACCCGCAGGCGACGCTGCTGGTGGTGGCGTCGAAGACGTTCACGACGACCGAAACGATGCTGAACGCCGACAGCGTGCTGGCGTGGTTCGGCGAGCACATTGTCGCGGATCCGTATGGCCGGGTGATCGCGCTGACCGCGGCGCCGGACAAGGCGGTCGAATGGGGGGTGGACGAAACCCGCGTGCTGCCGTTCGACGACAGCGTCGGCGGGCGCTATTCCTTGTGGTCGTCGATCGGGTTTCCGGCGGCGCTCAAGCTCGGCTGGGACGCGTTCGAGCAAATGCTCGACGGGGCGGCGGAGCTGGACCGGCATTTTCGACTGGCCGCGGCGCATGAGAACGCGCCGGTGCTCGCCGCGTTCGCCGACCTGTATTACACCCACAATCGCGGCGCGGAAACGCGCGCGACCTTTGCGTATGACGAGCGGCTGCGGCTGTTGCCGAGCTATCTCCAGCAGCTCGAGATGGAATCGAACGGCAAAAGCGTCGACCGCGACGGTGCGCCGCTCGAGGGCTCAAGCGCGGCGATCACCTGGGGCGGGGTCGGTACCGACGCGCAGCATGCGGTATTCCAGCTGTTGCATCAGGGCACGCATCTGGTCCCGGTCGAATTCGTCGCGGTCATCGAAGCCGGGGACGTGCTGAACGAGGATCATCACCGACAACTGCTGCTCAACGCGTTCGCGCAAGGCGCGGCGCTGATGGCAGGGCGCGCGAACGCCGACGACGCGGCGCGGGCGTATCCCGGGGACCGGCCGTCGTCGACGATTCTGCTCGAACAGCTCGACGCGCGAACATTGGGGGCGCTGATCGCGTTCTACGAACACCGCGTATTCGCGAACGGCGTGCTGCTGGGGATCAATTCGTTCGATCAGTTCGGGGTCGAACTGGGCAAGGAAATGGCCAAGGCGGCGGGCGCCAGTCTGAATGGTGGGGGCGACGGCGATTTCGATGCCAGCACGCGGGATTTGATCGCGCGAGCGTTTTCGCAATGAGCCGTCATCCCCGCGAACGCGGGGACCCATCCCGCAACAATGCGAGCAACGCGACGGTTGCGTTTGCGGTGTCTGCGGGAGATGGGTCCCCGCCTGCGCGGGGATGACAGGCTATGGCTAAATACGACTACGATCTGTTCGTCATCGGTGCGGGCTCGGGCGGCACCCGCGCCAGTCGCGTCGCGGCGGCGCACGGCGCCAAGGTCGCGGTCGCGGAGGAATACCGGGTCGGTGGGACGTGCGTCATTCGCGGGTGCGTGCCCAAGAAGCTGCTGATCTACGGTGCGCATTTCGCCGAGGATCTGCAGGACGCCAAACGGTTCGGGTGGAACGTCGGCGACTGCGCCTTCGACTGGACGGTGCTGCGCGACAACGTGCTGGCCGATGTCGACCGGTTGAACGGGGCATATACCGATACGCTGACCAATCACGGGGTCGAGATCATCCTGGAGCGCGCGGTCGTCAGGGGACCGCATGAATTGAAGTTGGCAAGCGGGCGCACGGTAACCGCGAAGACGATCCTGATCGCGAGCGGCGCGCGGCCCGACGTGCCCAAATGCCATGGTCACGAGCTGGGCATCACCTCGAACGAGGCATTTCATCTCGACGCGGTGCCGAAGCGGATGCTGATCGCCGGGGCGGGTTATATCGCGAACGAGTTTGCGGGTATATTTCACCAATTCGGTTCGCACGTCACGTTGATCAATCGCACCGACGTGATCCTGCGCGGCTATGACGAGCAAATCCGCGACCGGTTGCTGCAGATCAGCCTGATGAAGGGGATCGAGTTCCGCTTTCACGCCAATTTCGAGGGGATCGAAAAGGTGAAGGGCGGGCTGAAGGTGTCGATGTCGGGGTGCGATCCGGTCGAGGTCGATTGCGTGATGTTCGCGACCGGGCGGCTGCCCAATACCGAGGGGCTGGGGCTCGAGAGCGCGAAGGTGGCGCTCGACGACAAGGGCGCGGTGGTGGTCGATGACGACAACCGGAGCAGCTGCGCGTCGATCTACGCGGTGGGCGATGTCACCAACCGGGTACAATTGACCCCGGTCGCAATCCGCGAGGGACAGGCGTTTGCCGACACCGTGTTCGGCGGCAAGCCGACCAGGGTCGATTACGACTGTATCCCGTCGGCGGTCTTCAGCCATCCACCGATCGCCGGGGTCGGGCTGACCGAAAGCG
>JAZKGJ010000179.1:0-22196 GCA_040385975.1 Pseudomonadota bacterium
CCCGCTCGACGTGGGGCAAGGAAGGCGATCTGATGACGCTCGACATCGATCCGCTGGCGCATCCGGCCTGGACCGGCGGGCGCGGCACGATGCTCGACTCGGGCGGTCAGGTCGCACGCTTCAACAAGCGTTTCGGCGGACTGTCGCTCGGCAAGAAGTAAGCGAAACTGCGGTCGCGAAACGCCGTCGGTCCCATGCGGCCCGGCGGCGTTTCTGCGTCTGCGCCTTGGCGTCAACGCGCCCTTAACCATCGCCGCCTAGCGTAGCGCGATGCACACCAATGCCGAGCCGATCCTGTTTGCCGCCGAGTTCGAGCCCGCCGAACCGCTCGGTCGCCGCCGCGCGCCGCGCCACCCGGTGTCGCTCGACGCCAAGATCGGTCGCGGCGGCCTGGGGCGGACGTTGTGCAAGGTCACCGACCTGTCGATCCACGGCGCCCGGCTCCAGACCTACTCGGCGCTCAAGAAGGACAGCCTGATCTGGCTGACGCTCCCCGGCACCGGCCCGGTCATCGCCCGCGTGAAGTGGGCCGACGATTACGAGGCCGGCTGCGAATTCGACGCCCCGATCGGCCAGGACGTATTCGACGCGCTGACGGGGTGAGTGGGGGCAACCGCTGGCGGAGAGGGTGGGATTCGAACCCACGGTGAGCTTGCACCCACGGCGGTTTTCAAGACCGCTGCCATAGACCACTCGGCCACCTCTCCGGATATGCCCGGCGCACTGCGATCGCTTACCGGCGGCGCGCCCGTTTGTGCAAGGGGTGCGACGGTTTGGGGTTCATGGGCGACGCAGCCTGTGGCATCACGCCCGAATGCGGGGATTAGGTAAAGCGTTGCGTTTGGGGCTGGTGATGGCGATCGGGATCGCCGCGCCGCCTGCCGTCAGTCAGGAAGCCGGCGTCGATCAGGCCGGGTTCCAGTCGTTCCTGGCGTCGATCCGCTCGCGCGCGCTGGCCGAAGGGGTGCGTCCGGCGACGTTCGACTCCGTCGCGGCGACGCTGTCGCCGAATCCGCGCGTAATCGCGCTCGACCGGCAGCAGCCCGAGAGCCGACCCAATGCGCCGATCCCAAGCTTCGCGCCTTACAAAGCGCAGCACGTCGGCGCGGCGATCATCGCCCGTGGACGCACAGTCTACGCCCGCGAACGCCCAAAGCTTGCGCGCATCGAGCGCGAGACGGGGGTGCCGGAAGAGATCATGGTCGCGATCTGGGGGCATGAAACGAGTTACGGCGCGGTCACCGGCGATTTTGACCTGCCGCGCAGCCTGGCGACGCTGGCGTGGGAGGGCCGCCGCCGCCCGCTGTTCACCGAAGAATTTATCGCGACGCTCAAGATGATCGATCGTGGCGTGCCGCGGGATCGGCTGAAGGGGAGTTGGGCGGGGGCGTTCGGTTATCCGCAGTTCCTGCCGTCGGTCTATCTGCGGCTCGCGCGCGATGGCGATGGCGACGGGCGGGCCGATATCTGGTCCAACCCCGCCGATACGCTCGCGTCGATCGCCAATTACTTCATCGCGGCAGGGTGGCGGCCCGGCCAGCCGTGGGGTGTCGCGGTCAATGTGCCCGCAGGGCTAGACCGCGCCGCGCAGAAGAGCCGCACCGTCTCCCCGCGCTGCCCGCGCGTGCATGAGCGCCACAGCCGGTGGCGGACGATGCGCGAGTGGCGCGCGCTGGGCGTGGTGCCGCAAGGACGCGGGCTGGACGATGACGTCCTCGCCTCGCTGCTCGAACCCGACGGTCCGGGACGGACGGCGTATCTGCTGACGGGCAATTACCGCGTGATCCTCGATTACAATTGCTCGAATTTCTACGGCCTTTCGGTCGGGCTGCTCGCCGATGAAATCGCGCGCTAGCCTCGCGCTGCTCGCGCTCGTCGCCGGGGCGGTGGTCGCGCAGGAGCCGCCGGCGGGCACCACGCCGCGCGGTTCGTCCAACGAAGCGCGCTACGACGCGGTTGGCTACGCCGGGATCGGCACCGCGACGGGCATCAGCGTCGTCAGTACCGCGCTGCCGGTCGGCAGCTTTGCCGAAGTCACGGCGATCGACACCGGGCGCGTGACTTTGGTCGCGGTGGTCGGCGGCGATCTGGGCGCGGGGCAACTCGTCGAGCTATCGCCCGGTGCCGCTGCCGCGCTCGGTGTCACGCGTGCCCCCGTCGCCGTCAGAGTTCGTCCCATCGTGGTCGGCGCGTCGGATATCGGTCCGCTTCGCGCGGGTCAGGCGGTCGATCGCGGCGAGGCTCCGCCACCGTTGCTCGCCGCGCTGCGTCGCAAGCTGGGCGCGGTTGCTGCGCCGCGGTCCACCGCCGCGCCGCCGCCCGTCCGCGCAACCGCTCCCGTCGCTGCGCCACCCCGCGTGGTGGGCGACGGCTATGTCGTCCAGGTCGCAACCCTGTCCGACGCGGGGCGCGCCAAGGCGCTGGCCGCGCGGATTGGCGGGGCGGTCACGCCTGTCGGCAAGCTGTTTCGCGTGCGCAGCGCCGTGCTGGGCGGCCAGGCCGCAGCAGCGCGCGAGCGTGCGCGGATCGCCGGGCTCGGCTATGCCGATGCGCGCGTCGTTCGATTCGATCCCTGAACCTCCAAAGTCGGAACCCCCAGTCACCATGTCGAAGCGCGTAATCGCCACCGCCGCCGTCCTGCCGCTGCTCGCGCTCGGCATCGCCCTGCCGGGGACCGCGCAGACCCCGCCTTACGAGACGCCGGCACCGGTCGCGTACATCGTTGATCTGTCGTCGGGTGCGGTGCTTTATGCCAAGGACGCCGACCGTCGGATGCCGCCTGCATCGATGGCCAAGATGATGACGGCGTATGTCGCGTTCGACCTGATCAAGAAGGGCGAGCTGAAGCTCGACACGATGGTCACCGTGCGACCCGAGACCTGGGCGAAATGGCATGGGCCAGAAGCGGGGTCGACGATGTTTCTGTCACCCGGGGAGAGCGTCAGCGTCGAAAATCTGCTCAATGGCATCGTCGTGCTGTCGGGCAATGATGCCTGCGTCGTCCTGGCCGAGCATATCTCGGGCACGGAGGAAGCGTTCACCGGGCTGATGAACCAGCGTGCCAAGGACCTGGGCCTCGCGAACAGCAATTTCGGTACGTCGAACGGCTGGCCCGACGGCGGTGTGACCTATGTCACCGCGCGCGATCTGGCGACGCTCGCCGATACGACGATCCAGCAGCATCCGCAGCTCTACAAGAAATTCTATTCGCGCCGCGAATTCACCTGGGGTAAGACGCTGGGCGCGGGCGCGGCGATTACCCAGGCGAATCGCGATCCGCTGCTCGGGCGGGTCGATGGCGCCGATGGGTTGAAGACCGGCCATACCGAGGAAGCCGGCTATGGCTTCACCGGATCGGCGGAGCAGGGCGGGCGGCGGCTGGTGATGGTGCTGGCGGGCCTTACAAGCGCGAACCAGCGGATCTCGGAATCGGTGCGCTTCATGGACTGGGGCTTCCGCGCGTGGAAGGCTCGCCCGTTGGTCGCGCGCGGCAAGCGCGTCGAAACCGCCGACGTCCAGCTCGGCGATGCCAGCGAAGTCGGGCTGGTCGCGCCGAAGAACCTGACGATCACCGTGCCGTCGGGCACGACGCCTGCGCTGACCGCCAAGGTCGTCTACAACGGTCCTATCAAGGCACCGATCGCGGCGGGCCAGCATATCGCCGACCTGGTCGTCGCGATGCCCGATGGCACGACGCAGAAACTGCCGCTGGTCGCGGAAAGTGCAGTCGGTGAGGCGGGCTTCTTCGGAAGGGCGTGGGCCGGGCTGACGTCACTGTTCGGCGCGTGACGCCAGGGCGCTTCATCTCGCTCGAAGGCGGCGAGGGGGCGGGCAAATCGACGCAGGCGTCGCGGCTGGCGGCACATCTCGACACTCTGGGGTTGCACTGCGTCGTCACACGCGAGCCCGGCGGGAGCGAGGGGGCGGAGGCGGTGCGCGGCCTGCTGCTCGGCGGAGAGGTTACGCGCTGGAGCGCGCATAGCGAGACCTTGCTGTTCGCCGCCGCGCGCGCCGACCATGTCGAGAAGCGGATCCGTCCCGCGTTGCAATCGGGTGGTTGGGTGATCTGTGACCGGTTCGTCGATTCGACGCGGGCATATCAGGGCGCGCAGGGCATCGACGACGCCGCGATCCTCGCGCTGCACGGTTTCGGATCGAAGGGGTTGTTGCCCGATCGCACTTTGGTGCTGGAGATCGATCACGGCGAGGGCGCCAACCGGGCAGCGGCGCGCGACAAGGGTGCGCTCGACCGGTTCGGTGCGCGCGGGCCGGAGTTTCATGCCGCCGTCGCCGACGCCTTCCGCACGATCGCCGCACGCGAGCCGGACCGGGTGCGCGTGATCGACGCTGCCGCCGATCCCGATACCGTGACTGCGCGGTTGATCGCCGGGATCGCCGACCTGCTGCCATGACGGCACTCGTCGGCAATGCCGCCGCACAGGCCGCGTTTCTCGATGCCATAGACGGACGCGCCATCCACCACGCCTGGCTGATCGCAGGCGCCGAGGGGATCGGCAAGATGGCCTTCGCGCGCCGCGCTGCGCTGCGCTTGTTGGCCGAGGCATCCGATCCGGGGGCGCTGCCGCCGACGCTCGACGTGCCCACAGGCCACCGCATCGCATCGCTGTTCGCGGCAGGATCGCATCCCGATTACCGCGAGCTGCGCCGCCTGCCCAAGGATCCCGACAAGCCCGATCAGGACATCGCGCGGAGCATCAAGATCGATCAGGTGCGCACCCTGATGCCGATGCTCGCAACTAAGCCCGCGCTGCACGGGCGGCGGGTGATCGTCGTCGATGCGATCGATGACTTGGAGCGCAACGCCGCCAACGCGCTGCTGAAAAGCCTGGAAGAACCGCCTGCGGGTACGATCTTCCTGCTGGTCAGCCACGCGCCGGGACGGTTGCTGCCGACGATCCGCTCGCGCTGTCGCCTGCTGCGCTTCGATCCTTTGAGCGACGCCGAAGTCGCGGACGTGCTGCGCGACGCGCTGCCCGAGGCGGACGCGGGCGAGATCGCCGCGCTGGTGCGCGCAGGGGCGGGGTCGCCGGGGCGGGCGCTGCGGTTTGCGGGGCTCGATCTCGACACGATCGAGGCGGCGCTATCGGCTATCGCGCGCGATGGCGATGTGGACAATCAACAGCGGTTGAAGCTTGCCAAGATGCTCGGCGGCAAGCCCGCCCAGGCCCGTTACGAGGCGTTCCTCGAACGCGCGCCCGCCTTCATCGCAGAACGCGCGCGGAGCAAGACTGGCACGGCGCTGCGCGATGCGCTCGATGCCTATGACGCCGCACGCAGCCTTGCGCGCATGTCGCTCGCCAATTCGCTGGTGGCGGAGACGACGGCGTTCGAGATGGGCGGCCTCGTCGCGCGGCTGGCGGATGGTCCGCGAACCCACTAAAGGCGCGGCATGGCCGAACCCTATTACATCACCACCGCAATCCATTACCCCAACGGGCGGCCTCACATCGGCCACGCCTATGAAATGATTGCCGCCGACGTCATCGCCCGCTTTCAACGCCAGACGGGCCGCGACGTGCGGTTTCAGACCGGTACCGACGAACATGGGTTGAAAATGGTCCAGACCGCACGCGACCGCGGCGTGCCGGTGCGCGACTTGGCCGATGAAATGTCCGGATATTTCCAGGAATTGGCGCAGACGCTGAATATTTCCTGCGATCGTTTCATCCGCACCGTCGAACCCGAACATTATGCCGCGAGCCAGGCGATCTGGGCGGCGATGGCGGCCAACGGCGACCTGTACCTCGACCGCTACGAGGGCTGGTATTCGGTACGCGACGAAGCGTTCTACGAAGAAAAGGAGCTCACCGAGGGGGAGGGAGGCGTAAAGCTCTCGCCGCAGGGTACCCCAGTCGAGTGGACCGCCGAAGAGACCTGGTTCTTTCGCCTGTCGAAATATCAGCGGCCGTTGCTCGACCTCTACGCCGCGCAGCCCGACTTCATCCAGCCCGAGAGCCGTCGCAACGAAACGATGCGCTTCGTCGAGGGTGGGCTGAAGGACCTGTCGGTATCGCGCACCAGCTTCGATTGGGGAGTGCCGGTGCCGGGCAGCCCGGGGCATGTCATGTATGTGTGGGTCGACGCGCTGACCAATTACCTGACCGGTGCCGGCTATCCCGGTGATTTTTCAAAATGGTGGCCAGCGGACCTGCATCTGATCGGCAAGGACATCGTGCGGTTCCACGCGGTCTATTGGCCCGCGTTTTTGATGTCGGCCAAGCTGCCGCTACCCAGGGCGGTGTACGGCCACGGTTTCATCCTGAACCGGGGTGAGAAGATGTCGAAATCGACCGGCAACGTCGTCGATCCGACCGATCTCGCCACGGCGTTCGGGGTCGATGCATTGCGCTATTTCCTGCTGCGCGACGTCAGCTTCGGCAACGACGGGAGCTTTTCCGCCGAAGCGATCGTGGCGCGAGCCAACGCCGATCTGTCGAACAGTTTCGGCAATCTCGCGCAGCGAACGCTGGCGTTCATCGCCAAGAACCTCGACGGAACGATCGAACCGGGCCGCGCGGAGGACGCCGACGCAGCGTTGCTGGCCGAGGTCAAGGACGCCACCGACGAACTGCGCGCGGCCTTTGCCGCGCTGTCGCTGAGTACCGGAGTCGAAGCGTGGATGAAGGGCGTGTTCGCCTGCAACGCCTACATTGATACCCAGGCTCCCTGGGCGTTGCGCAAGACCGACCCCGAGCGGATGCACGCCGTGCTCGGCACGTTGCTGACAGCGATCCGGGCGCTTGCGATCACAATCCTGCCCGTCGTGCCCGGTTCGGCAGCCAAGGTGCTGGACCAGATGGGGGTCGAGGCGCGCGATCACGTCGCGCTGGATGCGGACTGGGACCCGACGACATCCCAACTCATGCCACCGTCGCCAGTCTTCCCGCGGCTGGAAATGCCTGCATGATGCGGCTCGCCGACAGTCATTGCCATCTCAATTACAAAGGCTTGGCTGAGGATCAGGCGAACGTCTTGCAGCGCGCGCGCGACAGCGGCGTCGTCGCGATGCTCAACATTTCGACGCGCGAACGCGAATGGGACGACGTGCTGGCGGTGGCGGCGGCGCAGCCCGATGTCTGGGCTACGGTTGGCATTCATCCGCACGAAGCCGACCAGCACGCGCACATCGACACCGCCAAGCTGGTCGAGCGTGCGGCGCATCCGCGCGTTGTCGGCATTGGCGAGTCCGGGCTCGATTATTACTACGACCACAGCGACCGCGCGCGCCAGCAAGCGAGCTTTCGCGCGCACGTCGCGGCGTGCCGCGCGACCGGGCTGCCGATCGTTGTCCACACCCGCGATGCCGAGGAGGATACGCTGTCGATCCTGCGCGAGGAACTAGGGAAGGGAGCCTATCCGGGCGTCATCCACTGCTTCACCGCGAGTGGCGCGTTCGCCGACGCAGCGCTCGCCATGGGCTTCTATATTTCGATCTCAGGCATCGTGACGTTCAAAAACGCACGCGATTTGCAGGAAACAGCGGCGCGCCTTCCCCTCGACCGGCTGCTGATCGAGACCGACGCGCCGTTTCTCGCGCCCGTGCCGCATCGCGGAAAGCCCGGTGAGCCCGCCTATGTCGCCGACACCTGCCGGTTCCTGGCTAAACTGCGCGGCGAGGATGAGGAGATGCTGGCCGATGCGACCCGCGCCAACTTTCACGCGCTGTTTGCAAAGACGCTTGCATGAAGTTGATAATGCTCGGGTGCGGCACGTCTTCGGGGGTGCCGCGCATCGGCAACGACTGGGGGGCATGCGACCCGAACGAGCCGCGCAATCGCCGCACGCGCGCGTCGATCATCGTCGAAAGCGCGACGACCCGCATCCTGATCGATACCGGCCCCGATCTGCGCCAGCAATTGCTCGCCGCCGATGTCGCCACCGTCGATGCGGTGATCTGGACTCACGACCACGCCGACCATTGCCACGGCATTGACGACCTCCGGCAGGTCTATCACCACGCCCGCGCGCCGGTGCGCGGCCTCGCGCGACCGGCAACGGCTGCGTCGATCGAGGCACGCTTCGGCTATGCCGTCCACGGCGTCGGCGGCTATCCGCCGACCGTCGCGCTCGAGCATCTGCCCGACGCGATCATCATCGGCGACATCGCGGTGCGCGTCGTCGATCAGCCGCACGGCGACATCACGTCGGCCGGGCTGCGTTTCGAAAATGCGGGCCGCGCCCTTGGATATGCGACTGACTGCAATATCTTGAGTGGTGACATGGCCGAACTTTATCAGGGACTCGACGTCTGGGTAGTCGATGCGCTGCGCCGTGCGCCGCATCCATCGCATCCGACGCTGGACCAGGCGCTCGGCTGGATCGCGCGGCTCGCGCCCAGGCGTGCGGTGCTAACGCACATGGACCAGTCGATGGACTATGCGAGCCTGGTCGAGATGCTGCCCGCCGGGGTCGAGCCGGGCTATGACGGGCTGGAGATCGCGCTGTGAGCGATTTCACGCGCGTGGACATGCTCTGGCTGTTCGGCGGGTTTGTTCTCGCGATCGCGGCGCTCGCGGCGTATCGACCGAGCCTGGGCGCGATCGTCCGTGCGCTGCTCGGCTGGCTGGTGGTAGCCGGGATCGCCTGGACGATCATCGTCCATCACGAGCGTGTCAAGACGATCATGAGCGGGGTCGCCGACCGGCTCGGGATTGGCGCGCAGAGCGTCGATGGCGATACGGTGCGGATCGCAATGAGCACCGATGGTCATTTCTGGGCGCGGGCCAATTTGAACGGCGTCGAAAAGCGGCTGTTGATCGACAGCGGCGCGACCATCACCGCGCTGTCGCCGACCACCGCACGCGCCGCCGGGATCGTGCTGCCGCCGCCAAACACCGGCTTTCCGGTGACGATCACCACGGCGAACGGCACGGTGCTGGCACAACGCGGGCGGATCGAGACGGTGCGCATCGGCGGGCTGGAAACCCGCGACCTCGGCGTCGTGGTGTCGCCAGCGTTCGGCAACGTCGATGTGCTCGGCATGAACTTTCTGTCGCGGCTTGGATCGTGGCGGGTGGAGGGTCGAACGCTAATCCTGGAGCCCAAACCGCGCGTCGCGGATGCAAACCCGGGCAGAACACCATCGCCGCAGACTGACCACTATTTTACATAATGTATATTATCAGACTTGGAGATCGCCGAAGATGGACCGCCTTCTCGCGATCATGGCTCGCCTCCGCGACCCGTTGACCGGCTGCGAATGGGACCGTGCGCAGAATTTCGCGACGGTCGCGCCGTATACGATCGAGGAAGCGTATGAAGTCGCCGACGCCTGCGCGCGCGGCGACCTTGGCGACATGAAGGACGAACTCGGCGACCTGTTGCTCCAGGTCGTGTTCCACAGCCGGATGGCAGAGGAAATCGGCGCGTTCGATTTCGCCGCCGTCGCCGGCGCGATCGCCGACAAGATGGAGCGCCGCCACCCGCATATTTTCGGCGACGCGGACGCCAGCCCTGGCTGGGAAGCGATCAAGGCGGCTGAACGCGACGCAAAGGCCGATCGCGGCGCACTAGACGGCGTCGCGATCGGCCTGCCCGCGCTGCTCCGCGCCGAAAAGCTCGGCAAGCGCGCGGCGCGCACCGGGTTCGACTGGCCCGACGCCAGCGGCGCACGGGCCAAGATCGACGAGGAGCTGGCCGAAATCGAAGCCGCCCCGCCTGAGGAAATCGAAGGCGAAGTCGGCGACCTGCTGTTCGCGGTGGTCAACTGGGCGCGGCATCTTGGCGTCGATGCCGAGGCGGCTTTGCGCGGGGCGAATGTGAAATTCGAGCGGCGTTTTGCGGCGATGGAAGCCGTCGCTGGTGCGGATTTCGCTGGGTTGTCGCTGGACGAAAAGGAAGCGCTGTGGGGGCAGGTGAAGGCAGAAGAAGTTTGATTCGCACGAAGACGCAAAGACACGAAGAGATAGTGATTGCGCGCGAAAGCGCGCAAGAATGACCGCTCTTCTACCCTAATTTTGTGCCTTTGTGTCTTCGTGCGAGACAAACTACCGTTGCAGGAAGCGGTCGTAATCGCTTGGTGCGAGACGCACGTCGTAGCCGACACTTCCATCTTCATTTACGCTTCCGACAACGTCGCCATGCGCGTGCAGCCATGCCGCCCCCGCCCCGTCGCCGGCGTCCAGCACCAGGTGATAGCGTCGATGCGCCTGCGTCAGCCGCGCCGCGACCGTCTCGATCAGTGCATCCACCCCCTCGCCTGTCAGTGCCGAAACCGCGATCACGTCCTCGCGTAACGCCGCCTTCCCTGCCAGCTCCTCGGCGTCGGCCCCATCCACCAGGTCGAGCTTGTTCCACGCCTCGATGCGCGGCGTCTCGGGCGCGACGCCGATCTCGCTCAACACCTTCTCGACATCGGCCCGCTGCGCGTCGCTGTCGGGATGCGCGATGTCGCGGACGTGGATCAGCAGGTCGGCGGAGATCACCTCCTCCAGCGTCGCCTTGAACGCCGCGACCAATTGTGTCGGCAATTGCGAGACGAAGCCGACGGTGTCGGAAAGGATCGCCTTGTCTACGCCGGGCAGCGAGATCTGGCGCAACGTCGGGTCGAGCGTCGCGAAGAGCAGATCTTCCGCCATGACATCGGCACCGGTCAGGCGATTGAAAAGCGTCGATTTTCCAGCGTTGGTGTAGCCGACCAGCGCGATCACCGGCCACGGCGCGCGCTGGCGGCGTTCGCGGTGCAGTCCGCGCGTGCGGCTGACCTGCTCCAGCTCGCGTTTCAACCGCGCCATCCGGTCGCGGATCAGGCGACGATCAGCCTCGATCTGGGTTTCGCCAGGGCCACCCAGGAAACCGAAGCCGCCGCGCTGACGCTCCAGATGGGTCCAACTGCGCACCAGCCGCCCCGCCTGATAATCGAGATGGGCGAGTTCGACCTGCAGCCGCCCCTCGGCAGTGCGCGCGCGTTCTCCGAAGATTTCGAGGATCAGCCCGGTGCGGTCGATCACCTTGCAGCCGAGCCCGGTTTCCAGATTGCGCTGCTGAACCGGCGTCAGCGCGGCATCGAAGATCGCAAGCTGAAGCGCGTCGTCACGCACCGTCTCGGCAATCGCCTCGACCTGCCCGCTGCCGATCAGCGTCGCGGGTTTGGGCGCACGCAGCCGCACCGCGAGCTTGTGCGCAACCTCGATCCCGATCGCGAGCGCCAGACCGGCGGTTTCTTCCAGCCGCGCGTCGGCGTCGCGCGCGGCGTCGCCCTTGTCGGGCAAGACGATAATCGCGCGTGAGCCGCGCGCGAAGTCTTCGACATCGCGGTCAAAACCTGTGCTCATGTCAGTCGGCGTCCGACGCGGCCTGTTCGCCCGCCAAATCGAGCGGATGCGCGGGCTGGATGGTCGAGACTGCGTGTTTGTAAACGAGCTGGGCCAGCCCTTCGCGGTGGAGCAGCATGCAGAACAGGTCGAATGCCGCGATCCCGCCTTGCAGCATGACGCCGTTGACGAGAAACATCGTCACCGTCTCGTCCTGCTTGCGTACGGCGTTCAGGAAAATATCCTGCAATGTCGGGCTTTTGCCCTGAGACTCGCCGATCGTTTCTACGATTCCAGCGATGTCCAACGGCCCGGCGGGCATGATCGTCGAGATCGCGTGTTTGTAGATCAACTGCGACTGGCCGTCACGGCGCAGCAGGACCGAAAAATTGTCGAACCAGGTTACGATGCCCTGCAGCTTGACGCCCTTGACGAGAAACATCGTCACCGGGGTCTTGGATTTGCGCAGCGCGTTGAGGAACAGGTCCTGCAGCGAAGTCGGCTTGTCGGCCATTGTCGGCTCCTTGGTCTTGGCGGGCCGTTCCCCGCGGTTGTCGTTATACGCAATTTAGGGATGCGAGGGGGGTGCGTCCAGAACGCCGTTGTAGAACAAATGGTTCAGAGAAGGCGCGAAGGCGCGAAGGCGCGGAGACGCGGAGAAAAATGCCTGTGTCGCGCGAAGCGCATCGAACATGGCTTTGCGATTTAAGCGCCTCCGGCGCGGTTGAGATCACCTCTCCGCGCCGCCACGTCTCCCCGCGAACCAATCTTTCTTAGCGCCTTCGCGCCTCCTACTCTTCCCTCGTCTCGGTTATCCCCAGCAGCTTCAGCTTGCGGTGCAGCGCCGAGCGTTCCATCCCGATAAAGCTCGCCGTGCGAGAGATATTGCCGGAGAACCGCCGGATTTGAACGCGCAGATATTCGCGCTCGAAGCTCTCGCGTGCTTCCCGCAACGGCGCGCCCATGATCGCGGTCGGGGCGCCCGGCCCCTCCCCCGCCCCACGGTGGCCCAGCACTTCGGGCGGTAGAAGGTCAAGGTCGATCCGGCCGATCCGGTCGCCTGGCGCAAGGATGACGGTGCGCTCGACGATGTTGCGCAGCTGGCGAACATTGCCGGGCCATTCATAGCTTTGCAGCGCGACCATGGCATCCGGTGCGACCTCCGGCGTCGGCACCCGACGGCCGGCGGCGTAATGCGCAACGAAATGCTCGACCAATGGGGGAATGTCCTCGCGCCGTTCGGCCAGCGACGGGATTAGGACCGGCACGACGTTCAACCGGTAATAGAGATCCTCGCGGAAGCGTCCGGCAGCGATCTCTTCGGTCAGGTCGCGTGCGGTGGCGGACACCACGCGGACGTCGACCTTGACGACGCGCTGGCCGCCGACCCGGGTAAAGCTCTGATCGGTCAGCACGCGCAGGATGCGGCCCTGCGTCGCGATCGGCATGTCGGCGATCTCGTCCAGAAACAATGTTCCGCCGTGCGCCTGTTCGAGCAGCCCGGGGCGCACCAGGTCGCCCGATTCCTCGACGCCGAACAGCTCTTCTTCGACGCGCTCGGGCGTCATTCGCGCCGCGCTGACGATCACGAACGGCGCGTTCACCCGCCCGCTCCAGCCGTGGAGCAGCCGTGCGGCAACCTCCTTGCCGACCCCGGCAGCACCCGTCACCAGGACGCGACTGCCGGTTGCGGCGACGCGCTTCAGCGTCGCGCGCACGCCGTTGATTGCGGTTGAGCTGCCGGTCAGGTCGGGGTCGCGCCCGACGCTAGCGCGCAGGCTGGCGACCTCACGCTTCAGCCGCTCGGTCTCGGTCGCACGCTCGACCAGCAGTAGCAGCCGCTCGGCCTCGAACGGCTTTTCGATGAAGTCGGACGCGCCGCGCCGGATCGCGGCGACGGCGGTATCGATATTGCCATGGCCAGAGATCACCAGCACCGGGATCGACGAGTCGCGCCGCTTGATCTCATCGAGCAGCTCCAGCCCGTCGAGCCGCGAGCCTTGCAGCCACACGTCGAGCAGCACCAGGCTGGGGCGGCGCGCGGCGATCGCTTCCAGCGCCGAATCGCTGTCGGCGGCGCTGCGCGTATCATAGCCCTCGTCCTCCAGCACGCCGGCCACCAGTTCGCGGATGTCGCGTTCGTCGTCGACGACGAGAATTTCGATGCTCATGCGTTTGTCCGGGTGTGAGTGAGCGCGGTCGGGCTAGGGTCGATCGCGTCGGTGCCGTCATCCTCGCTGGCGAGCGGGGCGAGCGTCGCGGCGTCGAAGCTTAGCGTGACGACGGCACCGCCGCCGGGCCGGTCTGCAAAGGTCATCGCGCCGAAATGCTCCTCGACGATCTTCTTGACGATCGCGAGGCCGAGGCCGGTGCCGCCGCTGCGCGTCGTCATGTAAGGCTCGACGATGCGGTCGCGCTGGACCGGCAAACCGATGCCGTTGTCGGCGACCTGGACCGTGACGTTGCGCCCGTCGTCGGCCTCCAGCACCACGGCGATATCGCCGACGGGCAGGTCGTCGCCCTTGCGCCCCTCGACCGCTTCGACCGCGTTCTTGACGAGATTGGTCAACGCCTGGCCGAGCTGGCGACGGTCGCAGACCAGCGTCGGCGGCGGGTCCTTGTAGACCAAAGCGAAGCGGATCGCGGCGTGCGCGACCTCATGCAGGAACACCGACTGGCGCGCGAGATCGAGCAGCGACTCCTGCCGGAACACGGGTTTCGGCATGCGCGCGAAGGAGGAGAATTCATCGACCATCCGGCGCAGGTCGCTAACCTGGCGGACGATCGTGTCGGTCAGCCGTGCGAACACGGTGTCGCCCTCCGGCGCCAATTTGCCGTAACGCCGCTGGAGCCGTTCGGCGGCGAGTTGGATCGGGGTCAGCGGGTTCTTGATCTCATGCGCGATGCGGCGCGCGACGTCGGCCCAGGCGGCGCGGCGCTGGTCGAGCTGCTGCTGGGTGATGTCGTCAAAAGTCAGCACGCGGCCGTCCTCGTCGCGGGTGATCTTGACGGCGAGCGTCCGCATCTCGCCACCGGCGTCAAGCTGCACGACGCCCTCGCGCGTCACCCCGTCCAGCAGCGCGTTGAGCTCGGGCGCGACCTCGGCCAAGGGGCGCCCGACCGGGGTCGATGCGCTCTGCTTGAGCAGCCCAAGCGCGGAGGAGTTGACCAGCCGCACGACGCGGTCGCCGCCGACCGCGATCACCCCGGCGGTGACGCCAGACAACACCGCTTCGATCAGCGCACGGCGGCTGTCGGCTTGGGAATTGGCTGCGATCAGCGCACCGGTCTGTTCCTCCAGCCGCCCGGTCATCCGGTTGAATGCGGTCGCCAGCGTCCCGACCTCGTCGCGGGTCTTGGGCGCAGGCACGCGCGCCGACAGATCGCCCGCCGCCACCCGCTGCGCAGCATCGACCAGCTCACTTACGGGGCGGACGAGCCGATCCGCGACCGCGAGCGCGACGAATACCGCGATGCCGACGATCACCAGGGAAATGACGTACAGCGCAATGTTGAATTGAAGCTGGAGCGATCGCGACCGATCGGTCAGCGAGCGATAGTCGCTCAGCACCGCCGCCGACCGTCGGGTATATTCAGTCATCTGCGGATCGTAGACCCGCGCGACGTAAAGATAGGTGCCCGCTTCCATCGGGAACTTCACAAGCGCCTTCATCCGGCCGCCGGTGTCCTCGACGACGCTCGGCTGCCCGGCCTCAAGCTTGGCGATCGATGCCAGGTTGATCTGGTCCTCCACCACACGATCATAGGGGTTGACGACCGCATAGGTCTGGACCCCGGTAGCGGGCGAATATCGGACGATCGCCGCTTCCGACAGGTTGCGCGCCAGTGTCTGGAACGCGATGTATTCGTAAAACTGGGGGCTATCGATCGGCGCTTGATTGAGCACGTTGCTCAAGTCACCAGCCATTTTCAGGCCGTTTTCGGCCACCCCGTCGCGCATCTGAATGTAGCTGCTGCGCGCGATGCTGTTGGCATTTTCCAGCATCCCGCGCGCGCGATCCGATGACCAGAATTCGACGCCGTATTGGAACAGCAGCGACGCGACGATCGTCACCAGCAGCATCGGCACGCTGGCCAGAACGGAAAACAGCGCGACCAGCCGGACGTGGAGTCGGCCTTCCCCACCCAGTGGCGATTTGGCCGCGCGGCGGCGCGCGACGCGGCGGCCGATCAAAACGATCAGCGCAACTCCGGGTAACAGGTTCGCCACTAGCAGCAACGCCACTACCGGCGGGGTCAGCAGCGTCGTTGTCCCGCTGCGCCCCGAGACGATCAGGTAGCTGGAGACAGCGACTGCGATCGATAAGGCGAATACGCCGACTTCGACCGCCGGTGTCACCGCGAACCGCCTGCCGGACGGCGAGTTTTGCGTCATAGCTCCGGCAGCAACGTCCATCGTTGCTTGTTTACAACGGTTTTGTGGTAAACAACACACACAATCGTCGTCCGCTTATCGCCCAGTTCGGCCGGTCGGTCGCGCGTCAATTGCACCAATTTCCAGGTCGTCCAGCCGCTTTCGCAAGGTATTGCGGTTGATCCCCAGCGCCTTGGCCGCGCGCAGCTGGTTGCCGCCGTGGCGTCGGAGCATCGCGACGATCAGCGGTCGCTCGACCTCACCGATGATGCGGTCGTAGAGGCTGCCGTCGTCCAGCGTTGCGGGGTCGGTACGGGCGATCTCTGCCAGATGCGCGAGGATCGCGGCCTCGATCCCCCCATCCCCAGCGGATGGCGCGTCGAACCCCCCGCCCCCGCCGAGCATCGCGACGATCTCCCCCGCCCCGATCCACTCGTCGCGGCTGAGTGCGGCGAAGCGCCGCATCAGGTTTTCCAGCTCGCGGACATTGCCGGGCCAGTCATGCCCTTCCAGCGCGGCCGCCGCCGCCTCGTCGATGCGCTTCCTGGGCAGCCCGTCCTCCACCGCCTTGTCGAGGAAATGCCGCGCGAGCAGCGCGATGTCCTGCCGTCGTTCGCGCAAGGACGGTAAGGCGACCGGAACAACGTTGAGGCGATAGAATAAATCCTCGCGGAAGCCTCCGGTCGCGATCAGCCCCGACAGGTCCTTGTTGGTGGCCGCGACTATCCGCACGTCGGCGCGGATCGTGCGCGCGCCACCGACGGTCGTGAACTCGCCCGATTGCAGCACGCGCAGCAGCCGCGTCTGCGCGTCCATCGGCATGTCGCCGATCTCATCGAGGAACAGGGTCCCGCCCGCCGCTTGCTCGAACTTGCCCGCGACGCGTGCCTGCGCCCCTGTGAACGCGCCCCGTTCATGGCCGAACAGCTCCGCCTCGATCAGCTCGCGCGGGATCGCCGCCATGTTGAGCGCGACGAACGGCGCGCGGCGGCGCGGGCCGAGGTCGTGGATCGCGCGTGCGACCAGTTCCTTGCCTGTCCCCGACTCGCCCGACACCAGCACGGTCAGGTCGTTGGAAACGACGCGTGCGATCACGCGGTATACGTCCTGCATCGCCGGCGAGCGCCCGATCAGCGGCAGCGTCTCCTCGCTTGGCGTCATGGCGTCGGCGGGCCCGCGCGCGCCGCGCTGCAGGGCGCTGCGCACCGCCTGCCCCAGCGTGTCGAGGTCGAACGGCTTGGGGAGATAATCGAATGCCCCCGCTTCGTTCGCGCGGACGGCGGTGGACAGCGTGTTCTGTGCCGACAGTACGATCACCGGTAGTTGCGTATGTTCGGCGATCAGCGCCGGGATCGCGTCGAGCCCGTCGCCGTCGGGCAGCATCACGTCGGTGATCAGGACATCGGGGATGCCGACCGCCAGCTCGCGGCGCAAATCGGCCAGGCTCGCGGCGGTTACGACGCGGTGGCCGTCGCGGCGCAGCGCCTGCGCAACGACGGTGCGGATCGCCGCATCATCGTCCACCACCAATATGGCGCCGGTCGCCTTCACTTCGCCCTCGGCAGCAGGACGCGGAAAATGGTCATCGGCGGCTGTCCCTCGCGCGCATATTGGACAATCCCGCCCATGTCGCGGACCAGCTTGTCGACCAGCGCGAGGCCAAGCCCCTTGCCGTCGCGCTTGCCCGATACGAACGGCTCGAACAGGTGCGGCTCGATATCGGCGGGTGCGCCGGGGCCGTTGTCGGCGATCGTCAGCTCGATCGGCAGCGGCTGGCGGGGGCGGCCCGGCCCCGCGCTCGCCGACATGCCATGGCGATAGGCGGTGGCGATCGTCACGCTCGGGGCGGGCGTTTCGCCGATCGCCTCGCACGCATTCTTCAGGAGGTTGAGGATGACTTGGAGCAGCGCATCGCGATCGGCGAGCGCGGGGGGCAGCGACGGATCGAACCGCTCCTCGATCGCGATCCCGCGCGCAAAACCGGCCTCCGCCACGCGGCGCGCATGACCGAGCAGCGGATAGATATTCTCCGCCGCCAGCTTTGGCGGGCGGGTGTCGGTGAAGTCCTGCATCCGGTCGATCAGCGCGGCGATGCGATCGACCTCGTCGACGATCAGCGTCGTCAGTTCGCGCCGCCCCTCGCCATCCACGCCGTCGCCGAGCAGTTGCGCCGCGCCGCGGATGCCCGACAGCGGGTTCTTGATCTCATGCGCCATCATCGCCGCCGCGCCGATCGCCGCGCGCGCGCCTGCGGGGCGATCCGGCCCGTGACCGCGCGCCGCCGGGTTCGGTCGCAGCGTGACGATCCGCCAGCCCGGACTGTCGGCCACCGCGCTTTCGAGCAGGTCGACCCTTGCCCGCCCGATCCGCCCGATGCCGATGTCGGCGTCATAGGCGGCGAACACCCGCCCCGTCCCGCGATCGGCGTGACGTTCGGAGAAGCGGACGAGGTCATCGACTTCCTGGCCGATCATCGCGCGTTCGCTGTAATTCAGCATCGTCTCGCACGCCGCATTGGCGTGGGCGACGCGGCCCTGCGGATCGACGACCAGCACCGCGATCGGCAGCGCGGCGAACAGCTCGAAAAAGCCGGGTGCCGGGCCGATCGCGCTCAGGCCGCCGCGCGGATAGTCCATGGTGCGTAGAATTCGGCGAGCATCGCCTTCACGACGTTCGGGTCGGGAATCTGGTTCACCCGGTTGCGAAACTCCGCCGAGCCGTGCAGCCCGCGCGTGTACCAGCCGATGTGCTTGCGCGCGACATTGACCCCGACTTCGGTGCCATAGAGCGAGAGCATGCCGTCGTAATGCTCGGACAAGGTGCGATATTGCTCGTCGATCGACGGATCGGGCCGTACCGCGCGCCCGGCCAGCGCATCCATCACCTGCGCGAGCAGCCACGGGCGGCCGTACGCCCCGCGCCCGATCATCACCCCATCCGCGCCCGACTGCGCCAGCGCCGCACGTGCGTCGTCGGTCGAGCAGATGTCGCCGTTGACGATCACCGGGATTGCCACCGCTTCCTTGACGCGAGCGACGAAGCCCCAGTCGGCCGAGCCCTTGTACATCTGGTTGCGCGTGCGCCCGTGCACGGTGACCATCTTGCAGCCCAAATCCTGCGCGATCCGCGCGAGTTCGGGCGCGTTCAGGCTAGCGTGATCCCAACCCATCCGCATCTTGAGCGTGACCGGCACCGACACCGCCTTGACCACAGCGGCAACCAGTGAGGCGGCGAGCGGCAAGTCGCGCATCAGGGCCGAGCCAGCGTCGCCGTTGGTCACCTTGCGCACCGGGCAGCCCATGTTGATGTCGATGATCGCCGCCCCGCGATCCTCGCTGAGCTTCGCCGCCTCGCCCATCTCATAAGGCGTGCAGCCGACGAGCTGCATCGATACCGGCTCCTCGCTCAAGTCCCACGCCCATTTCTGGAGCGACTGACGGGTCTCGCGGATCGCGGCCTGACTGGCGATCATCTCGGTCACGTTCAGCCCCGAGCCGAAGCGGCGCACCAGCTTGCGGAACGGCAGATCGGTGACGCCGGTCATCGGCGCGAGCAGGACGGGCTCGGCGATGGTCACGGGACCGATATGGATCGAGGCGAGCGAGTTCATGGTATCTGCCTGAAAAACAGGCAGCGCGTAGCGGATCGCGCGCGGCACGGCAAGGCTGGCGGCTGCTTCCCCGCTGGGGTAGGCGGCGGCCATGACAGTCGCCGCCATCATCGTCGCAGCTGGACAGGGCGTCCGCGCAGGCACGACTCTGCCGAAGCAATTCGCCCCACTCGGCGGACGCGCCATGATTTCGCACAGCGTTGTCGCTTTCGGGGCGTCCCCCGCTATCGATGAGGTGCTGGTGGTAATCGGCGAAGGCCAGCAAGACGCGCTCGCCGCGGCTGTCGGAGACATTCGCTTCGTCATAGGGGGGGCAACACGGCGCGACTCGGTGCGGGCCGGGCTTGCCGCGACGCAGGCCGATCGCGTGCTGATCCACGACGCCGCCCGTCCGTTCGTGCCGCCCGAAGTGATCGACCGGTTGCTCGCCGCGCTCGACGAAGCGCCTGGCGCGATCCCAGCCCTGCCGGTTGCCGATACGTTGGTGCGTGCGGACGGCAGCGCGGTGCCGCGGGACGGCCTGATGCGAGTCCAGACCCCGCAAGGCTTTCATCGCGCGGCGATCGTCGATGCGCATGACCTCTGGCCCGACGATACAGACGCCACCGACGATGCCGGGGTCGCGCGCGCCGCCGGGCTTTCGGTTGCCACCGTCGAAGGACATACGATGCTCGAAAAACTGACCTGGCCCGCCGATTTCGCCGCGGCCGAAGCGCGGCTGGCGAGCACGATGATCTCGCGTTCCGCCACCGGCTTCGATGTCCACCGGCTCGAAGTCGGCGAGCAACTGTGGCTCGGCGGCTTGCTGATCCCGCATGACAAGGGACTGTCGGGGCACAGCGACGCCGATGTCGGCCTCCACGCGATCACCGACGCGCTGCTCGGCACGATCGCGGCGGGCGACATCGGCACGCATTTCCCGCCGAGCGATCCGCAGTGGCGCGGAGCCAATTCCGCACAGTTTCTCGAACACGCCGCCAGCCTGGTCGCGGCGGCGGGGGGCATCATCGACTTCGTCGATCTGACGCTGATTTGCGAGGCTCCCAAGATCGGCCCGCACCGCGCCGCGATCCAGGCGCGGATCGCGGCGTTGTTGCGGCTTGCCCCGACCAGCGTTAGCGTGAAGGCAACGACGACCGAGCGGCTGGGCTTTACCGGGCGCGGCGAAGGAATCGCCGCCCAAGCGATCGCGACGGTACGGCTACCAGGAGCATGGACATGAGGACGTTGAGGTCGTGGGGTGCCGCCGTGGCGCTGTGGAGCGGCGCACTGGCCGCCACGGGTGCGCAGGCCGCGCAGACCAGGGCGGCAGCCTGTATAACGCCGCCTGCTGCCGAAGCGCTGATGCTGTCGATCGCGCCTGAAGCGCTGGGCAAGGTCGCCGAGCTTTGCACCCCCGTCCTGCCCGCGAGCGCGTTCCTGCGCCGGAGCATAAGCGCAATGGCAGGCCGCTATGCCATCGAGTCGGAGGCCGCGTGGCCGCGTGCCAAGGGTGCAATGGGCACGATGATGGGTGAGATGGGCGGCTTGGCCGAAAGCGCGTTTACCCGACCGCTGATGGCTAACGTCGTCGCCGAGTTGATCGCGAAGGATTTAAAGACCCGCGATTGCCGCGCGATCGACCGGATCATGGGGCTGATCGAGCCGCTGCCTCCGCGCAACGCCGCCGCGCTGGTGGTGACGATCATCCAGCTGGCGCAGAAGCCGGGCAAGAAATCTTCGTTCAACATCTGCGCGGACCCACGCCTGAAATGACCGCGCGCGACACTTTGTTGCCCGATGAGCTGGTGGATGCGGCGCGGCGCGTCATCGATGCCAACCGTGCCGCCGGACGGCGCGTCGCGGTTGCCGAAAGCTGCACCGGCGGCCTCGTCGCCGCCGCGCTGACCGAAATCGCGGGCTCGTCGGACGTCGTCGAGGGTGGCTTCGTCACCTATTCCAACGACGCCAAGACCGCGCTGCTGAAGGTCAGCCGGGATGTGCTCGAGACCTTCGGCGCAGTGTCGATCGCGGTTGCCTGGAGCATGGCGCAGGGTGCGCTCGACAAGAGCGGGGCCGATGTCGCGGTCGCGATTACCGGCGTCGCGGGCCCGGGTGGCGGGACGGCGAAGAAACCGGTCGGTACGGTCGTGTTCGCGCGGGCCGAGCGCGGCGCCGATCCGTCCCAGGTGGTGGCCGACGTCCGCCACTTCGGCGACCTCGGGCGCGGCGGCGTGCGGCTTCAGGCGGCGCTATGCGCGCTCGAACTGCTGATGCCGCCTGCCGAACCCGAGCCGGCCGCGCCGTAGAGAACTGCCGCACGCGCCTCGAACGCGCCGATCATCTTGGTCAGCGCGAGGTGGAACACCTGGCCAGCCAGCATCTCGAAGATACGGTTCTTGAACGCGAAATCGACCGCGAAATCGACCTCGCAGCCGCCGTTTTTGCCGGGCCGAAACACCCAGTCGTTGCGCAGATACTTGAGCGGCCCGTCGATGTAATCGACGTGAACCTCATTCGGACGGACCTTGCGGACCCGCGACGTGAAGGTCTCCCGCAGCCCCTTGAACCCGACGATCATGTCGGCGACCGTCTCGGTCTCGTTGTTGGTGCGCACCCGCATAGCGCTGACCCACGGCAGGAATTCCGCGTAGCGCCCGACATCGGCGACCATGTCGAACATCTGTTCCGGACTGTATGGCAGGTAGCGGGTTTCGCTGTGCTTGGGCATCGGATCAGCGTGCCAGCTTTGCCGCCCGCGCATCGCGCAGCTTCGCAAAGTCGTCGCCCGCATGATAGCTCGACCGCGTCAGCGGCGACGATGCGACCAGCGCAAACCCCTTGGCCCGCGCGATCGCGGCATAGGCGTCGAACGCCTGCGGGGTCACGAAATCCTGCACCTTGGCGTGGCGCGGGGTCGGCTGGAGATACTGGCCCATCGTCAGGAAATCGATGTCGG
>JAZKGJ010000180.1:0-22318 GCA_040385975.1 Pseudomonadota bacterium
CCTATAGGTTTCGCGGCTCGAAGCGGTCAAGCAAACATATGCCGCGAGATGTTCTGCCACGGCCCCCCGCGGTAATACCACGTCGCAATCCCCGCGATCCGCACCGCCCGCGGCCGGAATTCGGTCTGGAGCAGCGCCAGCGTCGCCCTCGCCTCGGCCGGTGAAACCTTGTTCTGCACCGTGACGTGCCCCCGCCACCCCGCCGCGTCCTGCGGCGTCAGCAGTGAGACAAATGCATCCGCCAGCCTTCCCCGGATCGCCGCCAGTTCCGGACTATCGATCCGCACAGCGACCCCCCGCCCCAGGTTCATCAAGTCAGCCGCGCTCGCGACTGGCGCAGGAACACTGCGAGTTTCAACGCTCAACCGCTGCTTCAACTCGGACAATACCGACGGCGGCAAATGATGAAACAGCGTCAGATGCGCCGCGAGGTGATTTCGCTCGACCGGAAAATACGCGGTTCGCAACCGGTCAAACGCCGCCTGATCCTCTCCGCCGAACAGCGCCGAGACGATGATCGGAGCGGTCAAATCTCGACCTGAGAACCCAGTTCGACGACGCGATTGGTCGGCAGCCGAAAGAACTCCATCGCGCTCTCCGCATTGCGCAGCATCCACGCGAACAGCTTCTCCCGCCAGATCGCCATCCCCGGCCGGCTGCTGGCGATCAGCGTCTGCCGCGCCAGGAAAAAGCTGGTGTCCATCATCTTGAACTCGGCCCCGCACCCGCCGACCGTCTTCAGCGCCGCGGGCACGTCGGGCTCCTCCATGAACCCGTATTTGACCACAACGCGGTGAAACCCCTGGTCGAGGTGATCGATCTTGGCGCGATCCGCCTCGGGCCAGAACGGCACGTCGGCGATCTTGACCGTCAGCAACAGCACCCGCTCGTGCAGCACCTTGTTGTGCTTCAGATTGTGGAGCAGCGCATGCGGCACCCCGTCGGGTGTGCTGGTCATGAACACCGCGGTCCCCGGCACCCGGCTGGCACTGCCCGCCGCCGACTTGATGAACACCGAAATCGGCATCGCCGCCTCGCGCATTCGCTCGATCATTAATTGCCGCCCGCGCGCCCAGGTCGTCAGCAGCACGAACACCACCAACCCGACCAGCAGCGGGAACCAGCCGCCATCGGGCACCTTGGTCAGATTGGACGCGAAATACAGCCCGTCGATCAGCAGGAACGCGCCCAAGAACAGCAGCGTCAGCGCCCGCGGCCATTTCCACACTCGCCGGATCAGTACCGCTACCATGCAGGTCGAAATGAACATCGTGCCCGTCACCGCGATCCCGTACGCCGCGGCCAGGTTCGACGATTCCCGGAAGCCCAGGATCAGCAACAGCACCATCACCAGCAGCGCCCAATTGACCGCGGGAATGTAGATCTGCCCCGCTTCCGACGCGCTGGTGTGATCGATCCGGAATCGCGGCATCAGCCCGAGCTGAACTGCCTGTTGCACCACCGAAAAGGCGCCGGTGATCACGGCTTGGCTCGCGATAATCGTCGCCATCGTCGCCAGAATGACCAGCGGCAACCGCCAGCCTTCGCTGACCATCATGAAAAACGGATTTTCCGCCGCCGCGGGATTGGAGAGTAGCAACGCCCCCTGCCCAAGATAATTGAGCATCAGCGCGGGGAAGATCAGCCAGAACCAAGCGACCGTGATTGGCCGGCGCCCGAAATGCCCCATGTCGGCGTACAGCGCTTCCGCCCCGGTCACGCACAGCACCACCGAACCGAGCGCCAGGAACGCCAGCGCCCCGTCGTTCAACGCGAACCGTACCGCCCAGCTCGGGTCGAGCGCATAGAGGATGTCGGGACGCTCGGCGATCTGGCCAACGCCCATCACCGCGAGCGCCGCGAAATAGACCAGCATGACCGGCCCGAACAGCCGCCCCACCTTCGCGGTCCCGATCGCCTGCAACCAGAACAACCCGATCATGATCGTGATCGAGATCGGCAGCACCAGCCGCTCCAGCCCCGATTGCACCGTCGACAGCCCCTCGACCGCCGACAGCACCGAAATCGCGGGCGTGATCATGCAATCGCCGAAGAACAACGCGGTCGCCAATACGCCGAGGATCACGAGGCTCGGCCCCCACCTCCCGCCACCCGACTTGCGCTGGATCAGCGCCAGCAGCGCCAGGCTACCGCCTTCGCCGTTGTTGTCCGCACGCATGATCAGCAGGATGTATTTTAGCGTCACGATCAGCATTAGCGACCAGAACATCAGGCTGATGACGCCGAAGATATGGAGCTGATCGACCGCGAGCGGATGATGCCCGACGAAGGTTTCCTTGACCGCGTAGAGCGGGCTCGTGCCGATGTCGCCGTATACGACCCCGACCGCGCCGAGTGCGAGCTTGGCCAACCCCTGCTTGGCATGGCCGTGATGCTCCAGCGCGGTCTCGACCGGCGCTTCGCTGTTAGCGGTGACGCTGCTGGCGGTCACCACGAATGCGCCGGCTTTGGCGCGATCACGAAGCTGGTCATTCGGACGCTGTTGCACCCCTGCGTTGAAGGCGCGCCACTACCACCGCGCCCCACCCCCCGCAACGGGGGACAATCACGCCTCCCGGCGTTATATCCGCGACAATCAACCTCCCCTGGAGTGCAATCATGCGAGTCGGTGTCCCCAAGGAAATCAAGAACCACGAATACCGTGTCGGGCTGACCCCGCCGTCGGTCGCCGAACTGACGGCGGCCGGTCATCAGGTGCTGGTCGAAACCCGCGCTGGCATGGGGATCGATTTCGAGGACACCGATTACGTCGCCGCCGGCGCGACGATCCTGCCCGACGCCGCCTCGGTCTTTGCCGGGTCGGACATGATCGTGAAGGTGAAGGAGCCGCAGCCGCAGGAGGTCGCGATGCTCGAACCGCGCCACCTGCTCTTCACCTACCTTCATCTCGCTGCCGACAAGCCACAGGCCGAAGGGCTGATAAAGTCCGGTGCGACCTGCATCGCCTACGAAACGGTGACCGCGCCCAAGGGCGGGCTCCCACTGCTCAAACCGATGAGCGAAGTCGCGGGCCGCATGTCGGTTCAGGTCGGCGCGCACTATTTGGAAAAGGAACAGGGCGGCCGCGGCGTCCTGCTCGGCGGGGTGCCGGGCGTCGCCCCCGCCAAGGTCGCGATTCTGGGGGGTGGAATCTCCGGCGTGAACGCGGCGCAGATGGCGGTCGGAATGCGCGCCGACGTCACGATCTACGACATCTCGAACGATCGGCTTGCCGAGCTGGACATGTTCTTCTCGAGCCAGATCAAGACGGCTTACGCCTCCAAAGCCGCGATCGCGGCGGCGGTTAAGAGCGCAAGTCTGGTGATCGGCGCGGTGCTGATTCCCGGCGCCGCCGCACCCAAATTGGTCACCCGCGACATGCTCAAGACGATGAAGCGTGGTTCGGTGCTGGTCGATATCGCGATCGATCAGGGCGGCTGTTTCGAAACCAGCCACGCTACGACGCACGAAGATCCAGTGTTCGAGGTCGATGGGATCATCCATTATTGCGTCGCGAACATGCCCGGTGCGGTCGCGCGGACGTCTGCGTTCGCGCTCAACAATGCGACGCTGCCGTTCGTCATCAAGCTCGCCAATCTCGGTGCCGAGGAGGCGATGAGCGCCGACCCGCACCTCGCCGCCGGGCTCAATGTCTACCGCGGCAAGATCGCGTTCAAGGCAGTCGCCGACGATCTCGACCTCCCGTACGAAGCCTGGGCCGCGTAGGGAACACATGCGGAACATCGGCGTTGGGATGGTCGAAAGGAACACTCAATGAGCACGACCGAAAACCCGAAGGATCACCCGACCGGCAATGCCGAGAAGGACCCCGACGACTGGACCACCGGCGGGGAAGCGATGACCGGTGCGCAGGCGAGTTATCTGAAGACGCTGAGCGAGGAAGCCGGCGCCGAGTTCGACGATACGCTGACCAAGGCCGACGCATCGAAGGCGATCGATGAATTGCAGGCCAAGACCGGCCGCGGCCAGTAATTATTCCGCGGCGACTTCCTCGGGCGCTTCGAGCGCCGGGGTCTTGGCGCGGCGGCGTTCGGTGAACCAGATGCCGATCAGCGCCAGCTCGTAGAGCAGGCAGAGCGGAATCGCGAGCAACAGCTGCGACCCGACATCGGGCGGGGTCAAGACCGCAGCGATCGCGAACGCACCGACGATCGCGTAGCGCCGCGCGCCCGCTAGCTGCTTGCGGGTAACGATCCCGGCACGCTCCATCAGCATCAGCAGGACGGGCAACAGGAACGAAATCCCGAACCCGAACACGAACTGCATGATGAATTTCAGATAATTGCCGACATCCGGCAGTGCCTGCTGCTCGACCCCGCCGAGATTGCCCTGAAATCCCAGCAGGAATTTCAGCGCCATCGGAATGGCGATGAAATACGCCATCGACGCGCCCGCCCCGAACAACACCGGGGTAGCCAGCAGAAACGGCAGCAACGCACGCTTTTCGCGGCGGTAGAGCCCAGGGGCGACGAACTGCCACAATTGGTTGGCGATGACCGGAAACGACAGCATCAGCGCGGCGAAGAACGCGACCTTCACCTCGACCAGGAAGCCACCGAAGATCTCGGTGTTGATGATCGTCTTCTGCCCCGCGGCCTTCAGCGGCGCGACCAGCACCGCCAGCACGTAGCGCGCGAAATACAGGCTGCCCGCAAAGGTCACGATGACCGCGGCGATCGACCACAACAGCCGCCGCCTGAGCTCGATCAGATGGTCGAGCAGCGGGGCTTTCGAGCTGTCGATATCGACATCGTCGCTCACGACGGTGCCTTGGTCGGTTCGGGTTCGGTCGCGGCCTCCGGTGCGGCCTCGACCGCCGGGTGATCGACCACCGCGCCATCATCGACGATCGCGGGCTGCACGGTCAGCAGCGGGCTGGCATCGACCGCGTCGGGAGCCGGCAAAGCGACGCTGGGGGTCGGATGCGCGCTCATGATCCGGGCGTTTTCCTCCGCCCATTTCTTTTCCATGTCGGCAAGTTCGCTTTCGCGGACCATTTCGTCGAAGCCCGAGCGGAACTGGCGCGCAACACCGCGCGCACGGCCCATCCAATGCCCGACGAAGCGCATCGCGCGCGGCAGATCCTTGGGTCCGATCACGACGACCGCGACCACCGCGACAAGCAGCAATTCGGTAGGTGCGACGTCAAGCATTCACGGAAAATCCCGAGCCGGCGATGTCGGGTTCAACGCTCCTCGCGAACGCCGTCGCGGGTGCGGTTGCCGTCGACGTCGAACGCCGGCTCTGCCGCCGTCTTCACCTCCAGCCGGCCCCCGTCGCGCTTGGCGTCCTTCAACACGTCCTTGGCATCGTCATCCTCCGCCATGCCCTTCTTGAACTGCTTGATGCCCTTGGCGACGTCGCCCATCATGTTCGAGAAGCGCCCGCCGCCGAGCAACAGGATCGCGACGACCGCCAGGACGATCCAGTGGACCAGGCTGAAACTACCCATGATTCGTGCTCCTTGGCGTAAGATGCGTATCTAGGCGTCCTGCTCGGCGCTTTCCACCACTTCCGTGTCGTCGTCGCGTCCCCCGATCTGCGCCTCGAACGCCAGATCGACGGGGTTGAGCAACCCCGCCGCGCGCAGGTCGTCCAGCCCGGGCAGGTCACGGCGGTTTTCCAGTCCGAAATGCGTCAGGAAGCCCGCGGTCGTCGCGTACGTCAGCGGACGTCCCGGCACCTCGCGTCGGCCCGCGGGCCGAACCCAGCCCGCCGCCATCAGCGCGTCGAGTGTGCCCTTGCTGATCTGCACACCGCGGATCGCCTCGATCTCGGCGCGGCTGACCGGTTCGTGATAGGCGACGATCGCCAGCGTCTCGATCGCCGCGCGCGACAGTTTGCGCGGCTCCTCCCGGTCGCGGCGCAGGATATGCGCCAGATCGCCTGCGGTCTCGAAATGCCAGCGCCCGCCGCGCTCGACCAGGTTGATCCCGCGCCCGGCGTAATCGTGCGCCAGCACCTCCAGCGCCGCGGCGACATCGATTGCCGCCCCCGCGTGCGCCCGGATGTCGCCCTCGCCAAGTGGCTCGGCCGCGGCAAACAGGATCGCCTCGACGGCACGCACCGCATCGTCCGGAGCGATCACGGGCCGGCCCGCAGATAGAGCGGCGCGAAGGGCGCGGCCTGTTTGAACGCGACCTTGCCCTGCCGCGCCAGCTCCAGCACCGCGAGAAAGCTCGACGCCAAGGCCGAGCGGCGAAAGCGTCCGCTTGCGCCCGCGGGCAGAAAACGCTCGATCGCCGACCATTCAAGTGACGTGCCGAGCATCCGCGCGACCCGCTCGATCGCGACCTCCAGCGTCATCACCTGACGGTCGGCGACGACATGCATCACCGGACGCCCCCGCGCCTGCACCGCTCCGTACGCGGCGATCAGATCGTAGATCTCGGCCTGCCACAATGCCTTGCGTACCGTCCGCAGTCCTTCCGGCCGCCCCCGCGCGAACACGTCGCGCCCCAGCCGGTCGCGCGCCATCAGCCGTGCGCCCGCATCGCGCATCGCCGCCAACCGTTCGAGCCGCAGTTGCAACCGCAGCGCCAGTTCGTCGGGATCGGGATCCTGGTCGGGTTCGCGCGGCAGCAGCAGCGCGGATTTCAGGAACGCCAGCCACGCCGCCATCACCAGATAGTCGGCCGCGAGTTCCAGTTTCACCGCGCGCGCGCGTTCGACGAAATCGAGATATTGCTCGACCAGCGCGAGGATCGAAATCTGCCTGAGGTCGACCTTCTGCGTCCGCGCGAGCGCCAGCAACAGGTCGATCGGGCCTTCCCAACCGTCGATATCGAGGGTCAGCGTGTCGTCGGTCATGGCCGCGAATGTTGAGAATGTTGAGACGATAACGCGGTTTTCGCAGGGGTGCGGAACGCGGGCAGGATGTGGGTCGGTGGCACCTCTTTACGCTGCCAGAATTGCGTGTTGTAGGACAGCCCTACCTTGCTCTTCCCCGTTAACGGCGAGGATCAGGTCAGCGCCAGCAACGCATCGCGTTTCGCTACCAGCTCCGCAAAATCCCCGCTCGGCGCGCCCCGTGCCGCCATCGCCCGATCGAGCCGCGTCCGGCTTTCCGAGGAAATTTCCGGCACCAGCCCCGCAATCTCGCGCATTTCCTCCATCCGTGCCCAGCAATCGAGCACCAGGTCGCACCCCGCCGCCAGCGCGCCAGCCGCTTTTTCCCCCGCGGTGCCGCTCAACGCCTTCATGTCGATATCGTCGGTCATCAGCAGCCCGTCGAAGCCGATCCGGCCGCGGATTATATCGCGGATGACGGTCGGCGACAGCGTCGCGGGGCGCCCGGCGTCCCACGCGTCGAAGACGATGTGGCTGGTCATTCCCATCGTCGCGGCATTGAGCGTGCGGAATGGGGCGATGTCGTCTTCCAGTTCGAGATCGGAGGCGGTCACGGTCGGCAAGTGATGGTGCGTGTCGACGACGGCGCGGCCATGCCCGGGCATGTGCTTGACCACGCCGACCACGCCACCCGCCGCGAGGCCGTCGAGCACCGCACGGCCGATTGCCGCCACCCGCAGCGGGTCACGGCCATAGGCACGGCAGGCAATCGCGTCGGTTGTGCCTTCCCGCGCGACGTCGAGCAGCGGCAGGCAATCGACGGTGATGCCGACCTCGCTCAGCATCAGCCCCAGCGCCTGCGCATTGCAGCGCGCGGCCTCGATCGCCGACATCGGGGCGCGTTCATACAAAGCGTCGAACGCCGGTCCGGCGGGGAAGGCGGGCCATTCCGGCGGCCCCATCCGTGCGACCCGGCCGCCCTCCTGATCGATCAGGATCGCCAGATCGGCGCGGCCCGCTAGCGTGCGCAGGTCGTCGGTCAGCGCCTTCAACTGCGCGCGGTCGCCGACGTTGCGTTTGAACAGGATGTAGCCCGCGGGCTCGACCGCAGCGAAGAACGCGCGTTCCTCCGGCGTGATCGTCAGTCCCGACAGCCCGAAGATGACCGGAATCACGTTCCCCGCCCGCAGGCGAGAAGAGCTAAAGGTGAGACTGTTGGCGAGTGCATCGGCGGGCGACATGCCCTCCCCCGGCTCCTCCCGCAAGCGGGAGGGGGACGATCAATTCGGAACGAAGCAGGCCTCGCCCGCGACCTTCAGCTTGCCGCAGAGCGTCGTCGCCGCCCCCGCCGAGCCGGCGTTCACGCGCAGCCGGTACACCGTGTTGCCGTTCACCTCCGCCCGCTCGACCGATTTGCCCAAGGCGCTGAGATAGCCGAAGCGCTTCGACTTGCTCGCCCATTCGCCGTTGGCCGCGGCCTCCGAAGGGAAAGAGCCGAGCTGCACGAGCGCGCCGCGCGATGCCGATGCGGCGGCTGCGGTCGGCGCCGCGCCGGGCCGGGCCGCGGTCAGTTTGCCGCCCGAGCCGGGCACCGCGACCGCACCCCCCGCCACCACGGGTGCCTTGCCCGGCGACGCCTTCTGCCCCGCGACCGGCGCCTCGGGCGCGGCGTTCAGATTGATCGCAGCCCCCGCGTCGGCCTTGCCCTGGCTGGTCGCGAGCGCGGCATCGCCTTCACCGTCGACCTTCATCCCGCCGGGTTCGTCGGGCTTGACCTTGTAATCGCCGTCCTGCGCGGCGATCAGTTCGCCGGTCCCGGCCGGCCCGCCGCGGTTCTTGTACCAATAGATTCCGTAAATCGCCGCTGCGATCAGTGCGAGACCGATCGCCACAAACGCTGCGATCTTCTGCCACGACGGGCCTTCGCGCCAATCGTCCTCGGCCGTCTCCAGCCACGGCAGCCGATCCTCGTCGCGCCGGTCTTCGTAAACGGCGTCATCCCCGCGCGTGGCCATCACTTCATCTCCTGGACCGCGTCCACCCCCATGACCTTCAGGCCATTGCGGATAGTTTGCCCGATCGCGTCCGCCAGGAAAAGCCGCGCTCGCGTCAGCGCGGGATCGTCCGGAATCAGGAAGCGCCGCGCCGGATCGTCGTTGCCGGCATTCCAGCTCGCATGAAAGGCGGCCGCCAAGTCATAGAGATAAAAGGCGATCCGGTGTGGTTCACGCGCCGCCGCCGCCGCCTCTACCACCCGCGGAAATTGCGCGGCGAGTTGCACCGGTGCCAGCTCGTCCGTCCCAAGCAGGGACAGGTCGGCGTCCCCGCCGTCGATTCCCGCCTCCGCCGCGCGCCGCCCGAGCGACGCGATTCGGGCGTGCGCATACTGGACATAGAACACCGGATTGTCCTTCGACGCCTCCACCACCTTGGCGAAGTCGAAGTCCATCTGCGCATCGGCCTTGCGGGTCAGCATCGTGAAACGGACCACGTCCTTGCCGACTTCGCGGACGACATCGGCGAGCGTCACGAAATTGCCCGAGCGCTTCGACATCTTCACCGGCTCGCCCGCGCGCAGCAGGCGGACCATCTGCACCAGCTTCACGTCGAACGGCTTCTTTCCGTGCGTCAGCGCCTTCACCGCCGCGACGATCCGCTTGACCGTCCCCGCGTGGTCGGCCCCCCAGATGTCGATCAGCTGATCGGCGGACTGCGCCTTCTGATAATGGTAGGCCAGGTCCGCGCCGAAGTACGTCCACTGCCCGTTCGACTTCCTGATCGGCCGATCCTGATCGTCGCCAAACTGGGTCGAACGGAACAGCGGGAGCTCAACCGGCTCCCAATCGTCGGGCAGCTCGCCCTTCGGCGCTTCGAGCACGCCGTCGTAGACCAGATCGCGCGCGCGCAGTTCGGCTTCGGCGGCTTCGGGTTTGCCGGCCGCCTGCAGCTCCGCCTCGGACGAGAACAAATCGTGGTGGATACCGAGCAGCGCGAGGTCGGCGCGGATGAGCTCGAGCATCGCGGCAACGGTCGCGGTCCGGAACGGCAGCAACCATTCGGCTTCGGGCGCGCTTGCGAACCGGTCACCGAATTCCCGCGCAAGTGACTGACCAACCGGCACAAGATAATCGCCCGGATACAGGCCTTCCGGGATTTCGCCGATGTCTTCGCCCAACGCTTCAAGGTAACGGAGGTGCGCCGAGCGGGCGAGCGTATCGACCTGGCCACCGGCGTCGTTGACGTAATATTCGCGGATTACGCGGTGCCCGCCGAATTCGAGCAGGGTCGCCAGCGCATCGCCCACCACCGCGCCGCGGCAATGCCCCATGTGCATCGGTCCGGTCGGGTTGGCCGACACATATTCGATGTTGACGGTGACCCCGGTGCCCTTGTCGGACCGTCCAAAATCGTCGCCCGCGGCGTGGATTGCGGCGAGTTCGTCGCGCCAGGTCGCATCGGTCAGCGTCAGGTTGATGAAGCCCGGCCCCGCCACCGCCACGCTCGCGACCTCATCAAGCTTGCCCAGTTCGGCGGCGATCGCCTCCGCCAACGCGCGCGGGTTGGTCCCGGCGGGCTTGGCCAGCACCATCGCCGCATTGGTCGCAAGATCGCCGTGGCTGGCGTCGCGCGGCGGCTCGACCGTCACGTTGGCGCGGCTCAATTCGGCAGGAAGCGTTCCGGCGGCGGTCAGGGCGTCAAGCGCGGCGTTGAGATGCGCGGCAAAGCGGGGGTATAGCGTCATAATGCGCGTGCGCTTAGCGTGACGGCGCGCGGATTGACACTGCGACTAAGCCCGCACCAACCCCTCGACCGCGCGGCTCTTGGCGCTCGCCGGGAACAGCGCGGGCATCACCCGCCCCGGATCGACCCCGAAATGCCCCGCCACCGCGCCGCCAATCAGCGCATCGAGCTCGGTCGTCGGTTTAAGGTCGCGGGCTTCGTAGAGGTTGGCGGGCGCCAGTCCGGGCCAGTCGGCGATCACCCGCCCGCCCTTCACCGCGCCACTCAGCAGCATCGTCGCCGCACCGGTCCCGTGATCGGTGCCGCCGGTCCCGTTCACCGCCGCGGTCCGGCCGAATTCGGTCGCGACCAGCACCATCGTGTTCGCCCACAGCGGCCCAAGCCCCGCCTTCAGCGCCGCGATCATCGCGTCGAGCCCCTTCAATTGCTGCCCCAACCGCGCGCGCTGCGCGGCATGGGTGTCCCACCCGCCGGTCTCGATCATCGCGATCCGCGCGCCATCGGCAGGGGTCAGCAGCTTGGCCGCGAGCGTTCCGGTCGCCGCGGCGTTCGCGCCGCCGCCCTGCGCCAAGTCGCCGGTCAGCGTGCGCGTGCCCATCGCCTCGCTCCACAACCCGTGGAGCTGGGCGTCGCCCTGATAGAGCATTGCGACGCGTTGCAGCAGGTCGTCCGACGCGTCGGGTAGGAGCGATGGCGCGTAGGACGCCACGTCGCGGGCACCACGCAGCGCCATCGGCACCGTCGCGGCGACTGCGATCGCCTTCGCCTCGCCCGGCGGCAGCACCGCGAGCAAGCGGTTGAGCCAACCGTCCTTGACCGCATAGGCCGCCGCGCCGCCGGTCTCGAGCACGTTCTGCCCGTCGAAATGCGAGCGGTCGCGATACGGTGAGGCGACCGCGTGCGCGAATAGCGCCTCGCCGCTCTTGTACAGACCGCCGACCGTCGCAAGGTTCGGATGCAGCGTGAACATGCCGTCGAGCCTGATCCCGCGTGCGAAATCCTCCGCGAGCGCGCCGCGCAGTCCGGCAAACGCCGGGTCGCCGGTCGGCGCGAGCGTGCCGAGCCCGTCGGCCGCGCCGCGCTGGATGATGAAGACGAAACGCCGTTCGGTCGCGGCCTTGGCAAACGCCATCCGCGGGCTGAGCGCGGCGAACGCACCGCCCAGCGCTGCGATCCGGATCAAGGTGCGGCGGTCGAAAATGGGGGTCATGTCTGGTCTCCAACCCTGATCCGTTCGTGCCGAGCGAAGTCGAGGCGCCGGTCCGAGCCTGCTGCAATCCCTCGACTTCGCTCGGGACGAACGGAATGAGGCGACATCACCGCCGCATCGCTTCGGGGGCGACCAGCAACAGCGCCAGCGCCTGCCCCGGGCTCTCGGCGCGCGCGAGTTGCTGGCTGGTCGCGGGGCTGAGCGCCGCCGGGAACAGCCGCGGTGCCAGCGCGCGTGCATCGACCTGCGGGGCGCGCGTCGCGAACCGCTCCGCCGCCTCGACCCGGCGCATAATCGCATCGGGCCCGGCCCAGCTCGGCCCGACATCGTCCCACCCGGCCGGCGAGCCCGGTCGCCACACCGGCTGCCCGAGCTGATTGAGCAACCCGACGGTCGGGAGCGGCTGAACCTGCTTCAGCCCCAGCGCGCGCCACGTCGCCACCGACCATTCCCACGGGGTCTTGAACTTGACCGGTGCCGCGACCCACGGTTCGGGCGCGGCGATCAGCGCGCGGTACACGCTCGGCAGATCGCCGCCCGATGTCAGGAATGCCTGCTCCAGCCGCACGATCAGCGCCGGCGGCGGCTCGTCGCCCGCGAAATGCCGCGCCAGCTTCGTCGCGATGTGCTTCGCGGTCGCCGGATGCACCGCGAGGTCGCGCAGCACCGCCTCGGCCTGCCCGGCACCCTCCTGCCCGTAACGCTTGCCGATGATGGTGCGCTCGCCCGGTTCGTGGATGCGTTCGGCGAAGACGAAATCGCCCGGCTCGCCCAGCGTCCCCGCGATCCGCGCGCCGGGACCGCGGCTGATCCCCGCGACGCTCCACCCGGTCATCGCGCGCGCGAATTCGGTGACGTCGGCCTGCGCATAACCGGTCCGCACGCCAAGCGTGTGCAGCTCGAGGATTTCGCGCGCCAGATTCTCGTTCAGCCCGACCTTGCGATTGGGATTGTACCGCCCCGCGCGGCTGCCGAGCGCCGACCCCGGCCCGACCGACTGCGCCTGGTCGAGATACAGCAGCATCGCCGGGTGGCGCTCAACCGCCAGCAGCATATCGCCGAACTTGCCCAGCACGTGCGGCCGGATCGCCTCGAACTCCAGCAAGCCGCCGAGCCCCACGACGGTCAGTTTGTCGATCGAGATCGCGAAATGGTTGGCCCAGAAATGCACCAGCCGCTCGACGAACGGCGCCGGCGTGGTCAGCGCGATATTGGCGCGCGCGCCGACCGCGACCGCATAGGCGTCGCGGCCCTGCTGGCGCGCATAGCGCCGCGCCTGCGCGACCGGGTCGGCGGCGTCCGCAATATCAGCGGCGGCTGCCGCAGCGCCCTTGGTGCCGGCCATGGTCGGGTCGGGGGTCGCGGCCATGGCCGGCGCGGCAGCGGGCTGCCGACGGGCGCGCTGACCTTGCTGGCCGCGCTGCATTTCGTAGAAATCGGCGAGTTCGCCCGCGATCTTGCGGCGCGTCGGCACCGCGCCCAACGCGGCGGGCTTCGCTTCGTAGCGCTCGAACTGCGCGCTCAGCCAGCGTCTCGGATCGGCGGGTGCCGCCTCATCGGGGCGTGCCCCCAGCCCGAAGCGATTCAGCGCGATATTGGCGTCCGACATCTGTCGCACCTCCTGCTGTGGCGGCACTATACCCGCTTTGTCGCAGAAGTATGCCGGGTGTCAGAAGCCTTCGGGCAGGTCGATCGGACCGACCGCCGCGCGATATTGCGTGATCGCATAGCGGTCGGTCATCCCGGCGATGAAGTCGGCGATGTGGCGGCTGCGCGCGGGCTCTTCGGACGGCAACCGCTCGCGCCATTCAGCGGGCAACAGCGCAGGCTCGGCGCGGTACGCGGCGAACAGTCCGGCGATCACCTGCGTCGCCGCGGCCGCCGCCGCGAGCTGGCGCGGGTGATGATAGAGGTTGGCGTACATGAAGCGTTTCAGGTCGCGTTCGTGAGCGCGGATTTCATCGGAGAACCCGGCCAGTGGCCGACCCGCCGCCCGCACGTCCGTGACGGTCTCGACCCCCGCCGCGGCGACCTGCGCTTCGGTCTGCGCGATCAGGTCGCTCACCATGGCGCCGATCTGGCTGCGGATCAGCTCGCCGACCAGCCGCGCGTCAGGCACGTCGGGGAAGCGCGCGCGCACCGCGTCCCAGCCCGTCGCGACGAACGGCAATTCTAGCAACTGGGCGAAGCGCAGCAGACCCGCGCGCAGCCCGTCGTCGATGTCGTGGTTGTCGTAGGCGATGTCGTCGGCCAGCGCCGCGACCTGCGCCTCCAGGCTCGGCCATTCACCCAGTGCAAGTGGGAACGCCGCGTCCGCCGCGGTCATCGCCCAGCCGGGATGCCGCTGCGGCCCATTGTGCTTGGCCAATCCTTCCAGTGTCTCCCACGTCAGGTTGAGCCCGTCCCAGCGCGGATACGGCCGCTCGATCGTCGTCAGCACGCGCAGGGTATGCCCGTTGTGATCGAAGCCCCCTGCGTCCGTCAGCGCGGCCTTCAGCGCCGCTTCGCCGGCATGGCCGAACGGCGGATGACCAATGTCGTGCGCGAGCGAGATCGCCTCGGTCAGATCCTCGTTCAGCCCCAGCGCGCGGGCGATGACCCGCGCGATCTGCGCGACCTCCAGGCTGTGGGTCAGCCGGACCCGGAAATGGTCGCCGTCGGGGGCCAGGAACACCTGCGTCTTGTGGCGCAGCCGGCGAAAGCCGGTCGAATGAATGACCCGGTCGCGGTCGCGCTGAAAGGCGTCGCGGGGGCCGCGGGCAATCTCGCTTTGTTCTTCATGGCGCCGGCCGCGGCTATATTTGGGGAGAGATGCGTAGGAAGCCTTTGCCGTCACGCACGTTCCATAGCCGTCATTGCGAGCGGAGCGAAGCAATCCAGGCATGGCGAACTGCGCTGGATTGCCGCGCGGCTGCGCCGCTCGCGATGACGAGCGTTACTTCCCCGCCAGCCGCGTGACGACCTGCCCCGGATCGCTCGTGAACATGAAGGTCGCCAGCCCCTGTTTGCGGAGTGTATTGACCAGCGCCAGCGCCTCCGCCTCGGTCTTGAACGGCCCGGTCAGCACGCGGTTGGTCGCGCGCAGCGGCGTGGTCCAACCCGGCTTGCCCTTGAACGTCGCGGGGGCCTTGGCGACGACGCGCGCCCATTCCTTGCCCAGGCTGGCTTCGTTCGCGCCGCCCGCGACCTGCACCCAAATCCGCGCCGGCTCAAGCTTGGCGGGATCGGGCTTCTTCTTGGCATCCGCTTTGGCCTTCGCGTCGGCCTTGTCCTTCAGCGCCTTCGCTTCGGCGCGTTTTTCCACCGCGGTCAGTAACTTGGCCTTGCCCGGCGGCAGCGCGGCGGGGCGCGCGGCGAGTTCGGCGGCTGGCACCTCGATCGCCGCGACGATCGCCGCGAGCACGCTGTCCCCGGCGAGGCCGGTCGGCGGCGGCGGCGCGCCGATCGACCCGCTCGCAGCCGCGAGTCCGGTCACCGGGGGCGCGACCGGTGCAGGCGCGGGCACCGGAACCGTTGCCGTGACGATCTGCGCCGCTGCGCTGTTGGTGTTGCCCTCACCGACCGCGCTCCCCGCGCCGGGCAAGGTGATGACCGAGGGCGGCGGCACCGGCACCGCGAAGGGAATCGCCGCGGCGGCCAGCGCCGTTGCGGGCGGCGGCGGCGCGCCGACGCGCTCGTCCGGACCGTCTTCGTCCGCGCCGACTGCGGGCGCGCTCAGCAACGGCACGGCGCTCGCCACGACCGGATTGGCGCGCGCGACATAGGCATCGGCGGGCGCGCGCAGGATGGTCGGTCCGCGCGCGATCGTGCCGATCCCCGCCTCGCGCGGGCGATAGGCATCGATCGGGGCCGGCAGCACGTTCGCGCTCAGGCTCGCCAATTGCTGCGCGGTCGGCCGCGGTGGTGCCGGCAAGGGCGCGACATAGGGTGCCGCGACGACCGCAGGTGCCTCGCGCCGCCGGTTGCGCGACCTGCGCTGCTGCCCGACTTCCAGCGCCGCGACCTGCACCGCCGACCGCTTCGGCGGGAAGGGGTTGGGCTCGGGCGACAGCGCCGGGAGCGGCGGGGTGCGGCGCGCATCGGCGGCGCGCGCCGGACCGGCGCGGACTTGCCCGAAATGCACCGCAAAGGCGCGGTCGACCGGCGCGAGCCGCGGCAGCCGATCGAAGAAGGGAGCGAGACCCTGGGCCATCCCCGGCGGCATCATCGTCGTCGCGATCTGCTCCGCGCCCGCCCGGTCGCCGTTCATCGCCAGCACGAAGGCACGCACGCGCCACGCGCCGCGGTCACTGCGCCGGTTGAGCGGTTCGAGCAGCGCCAGCGCCGGCTCCTGCAATCCCGAAATCCCCAGCGACAACGCGTACCGCCGCACGGTTTCGTCGTCCGAACCCAGCCGCAATTGCGCGCGGTAATCGCGCTGCGCGCGCTCCTGTTCGCCGATCAGATCGTAGGCGAGCGCGCGGTCGGGACCGAAATCGCGCTCGCTTGCGCCCAATTGCTGCGCTTCCTGAAAGGTACGCAATGCCTCGCCCGGGCGTTCGGTCTGGACCAGCAGCCGCGCCAACCCCGCTTTCACCTGCGGATTGCGCGCATCGAGCCGCTCGGCCCGCGCGTACAGCGCCGCCGCGCCGTCGGTATCGCCGAGCTTGAGCGACAATTGCGCGGCACCGACCAGCGCGTAGAGGTCGGTCGGGTTGGCCGCGAGCGTCCGCATCTGCGCCGCGAGCCGGTCGGCGTCGGTCTGCGGCGCGAGCGGCGTGTAGACGCTCGACGGGTAGCTTTGCGGGTACGGAGACTGCGCCGCAACCGGCGCGGCGAGCGCGCAAGCGACGGCGATGTAACGGAATCGGGTCATGCGTTGGGCCTGCTAGACCGTGCCCGAGCTGAACCGGCAATGGATCGGGCTGGCGCGCGCGGCGAAGCGGGCGTTGGCGGCGACGAATGGGGTTCGCCTGTGAGCTTCCACTCGGGCCAGGATTGCCTGGGCGCTGGCCGGCGTTTCGGCCTTCGCCGGAGCATTATGTCGAATGATCGAGCTGGTCGCGCGAAGCCGCGCCGTCGGCCGGGCTAACGCCCGCCAGCGCACCCCACAAAGTAACACTTTGTGGAAACCCCTCGTCCGAACCGGCCCGCAGCGAAGCCCGGGCCTGGCAGTAGCTACGCGACCGCTTCGGTCCGCCGATTATTGATTGTTCTGCCGGTGCAGGAACCGCGGAATGTCCAGCGGGCCCTTGTCGTCGGGGCCGCCGTCGTCATCGTCGCCCTTGGCCGCCCCGCGGGTGACGTTCGACATCCGTTCGAACAACGTCCCGCCCAGCTTGACCTTCGGCCCCGCCGCCGCCTCGGCTTCGGCCTTGCCGCCCCCCGACAGCCAGCGGCTCCGGATCGAACCGAGCGAGGGTGCCGCATCCTCGGCACTTTCGCCGAACACCGGCGGCTCCGCTGGCGTATCTTCATCGTCGGCGCTCGCCGTTTCCGGCGCGTCGGCGACCATCGCCCCACTGTCGAGCAGCAGCTCGTCGCTATCGTCGGTTGCGGTTGCGTTCGCGGTGTCGGCATCGTCGACCTGCGGATCGGGGGTCGCGTCGCTCACCGGCGGCTCGCCCGCCCAACGGTCGGCAACGCTTGCTTCGGGCGCGGCCAGCGGCTCGGGCTGATCGAGTTGCGGCTCGGGCGCCGCGGCAACCGGGGCCTCGGGCTCGGTGCGCTTCGGATTGCTGAAGCTGAACGCGCGGCTCGGCGCTTCCGGGGCGGCCTCGGCGCGCTCGGTCGCCTCGATTCCGGTCGCGACCACCGAAACGCGGATCTTGCCGTCCAGATCGGAATTGAACGCCGAACCCCAGATGATGTTGGCATCCTCATCGACCAGTTCGCGGATGTGATTGGCGGCCTCGTCGACCTCCATCAGCCGCATGTCCTCGCCGCCGGTGATCGAGATGATGACGCCCTTCGCGCCCTTCATCGACACGCCGTCGAGCAAAGGATTGGCGATCGCCTTCGACGCCGCCTCGATCGCGCGGTTGTCGCCCGAGCTTTCGCCCGTGCCCATCATCGCCTTGCCCATCTCCTGCATGACGCTGCGCACGTCGGCGAAGTCGAGGTTGATCAGTCCCGGCATGACCATCAGGTCGGTGATCCCGCGCACGCCCTGTTGCAGGACCTCGTCGGCCATCTCGAACGCTTCCTTGAAGGTCGTGTTGGCGCTCGCGATCAGGAAGAGATTCTGGTTCGGGATTACGATCAGCGTGTCGACGTACTTCTGCAGTTCCTCGATGCCCTGCTCGGCGGCCTTGGCGCGGCGGTTGCCTTCGAAGCTGAACGGCTTGGTCACGACGCCCACGGTCAGGATGCCCATGTCGCGCGCGGCCTTGGCGATCACCGGCGCGGCGCCGGTGCCGGTGCCACCGCCCATCCCGGCCGCGATGAAGCACATATGTGCGCCTTCGAGGCTCTTGGTCACGTGATCGAGTGTTTCCTCAGCCGCCGCGCGGCCGATCTCGGGGCGGCTGCCCGCGCCCAGCCCTTGCGTGATCTTCGCGCCGAGCTGGATCCGGTGCGGCGCGCTCGATTGCTTCAGCGCCTGACTGTCGGTGTTGGCGACCAGGAACTCGACGCCCTGCACGCCGGTGCGCATCATGTTGGCGATCGCGTTGCCGCCCGCCCCGCCGACGCCGATCACGGCGATCCGCGGGGTCAGTTCGTCAACCTCGGGCGGAAGGAATTCGATGCTCATAATCAGCTCCCCGAAGCCCCCGTGACGCGGGGCCGCAACATATGGTTTACGTTGTGCACCGGAAGTCCCGATTGCTCAACTAATAGTTGGTCTTGAACGCGGTCATCAGCCGCTGGAACATCGCGCCGCCTTTCGGCCGCAGCACGGTCTGCTGCGACGGCTCGATCGCGCGCAGATCGACGGGGTCGGACGCTGCGTAGAACGCCAGCCCCGCCAGCGTCGCGAACCCCGGCCCCGAATGCGCATCGGGCAGCGCGGTCAGCCCGCGCGGTCGCCCGACCCGCACCGCGCGGCCCAGCGCCTGCTGCGCGTAATCGGCGATTCCCTTCAATTCGGCGCCGCCGCCGGTCAGCACGATCTGCCGCCCGACCGGCCCTTCGAACCCCAATTGCGTCAGCGCCTTCTGCACTTCGCCGATCAGATGTTCGAGCCGCTGGCGGATGACCGCGATCAGCTGGGCGCGGGTGATCCGGCTGCCTTCGCTGGCGTCGTCCTCGGCGCTGATCGGCGCGACGTCGATCATGTCGTGGTTGTCGCGCGGCGAAGCATTGGCGCTGCCGTAGAAGCATTTCATCCGCTCGGCCTGCTGCCGCCGCGTGCCGAACGCGCTGGCGATATCGTCGGTGATGTCGGCCGCGCCGAACGGAATCGACGCCAGCCCGACCAGCATCCCGCCCGCGAACAGGCTGACGTTGGTGATCCCCGCCCCCATCTCGACCAGCGCGACGCCGAGTTCGCGCTCTTCTTCGCTCAGGCAGGCCATTCCGGTCGCGACGGGAGAGGCGATGATCGATTTCACTTCGAGATGCGCCGAGCGCACACACATATCGAGGTTGCGGACCGGCGAGCCGTCCGCCGCCACGACGTGGATATGCACCCCCAATCGGTCGGCGTGGAGCCCCAAAGGCGCCTTCACGCCGGTCAGCCGGTCGAGCGTGTAGAGCGTCGGCTGTGCGTGGAGCACCATCCGCCCGCCCGGGTCGATCGCCTCGCGCCCCGCCTGGAGCAAATCGTCGATGTCGCGCTGTTCGACCTTGTGCCCGCCGAGTTCGACCTCGACCGCGACGACGTCGCTCACCAAGCCACCCGCGGAAAAGCTGACCCACACATTCTCGATATTGGTGCCGGCGATCCGCTCGGCCTGTTCGACCGCCTCGCGCACCGCGGCCTCGGTCGCGGCCATGTCGGCGATATAGCCGCGCTTGACGCCCTTCGACTCGCGCTGGCCGGTGCCGAGCACGATCAGCTCGCCACCGTCGCCGCGCTTGGCGATCATCGCGCTGACCTTCGCCGAGCCGATGTCGAGCGCGGTGATCAATCCTTCGGGTGCGGATTTTGCCATGGCTCAGGCCTCTCCTGTCGAAACGCGGCGGGCGGTCCGCGCGTCCTGTTCGGATGTATCTTCGGTTTTCGCGGGCGCCGGCGCGTCCTCGGCGGTCGGCTTGACGACGTCGCGCCCGCCGCCGCTGCGCGCCAGCATCCGCCCGTCGCCGCGCATGTCGAAGCGCACCCAGTTGCGCCCGAGCAGGCGGTCGGCGCCGTCCATCTCGGCGAACTTGACCAATGCCGTCGCCGCCTTCTCGTCGCCTTCGGGCAGCATCAACGTCTCGCCGGTGGTGAACAGCAAATCCCAGCGCCGGTTGCCGACCCAGCTCGCCGCGCGCACCAGCGGCTTCAGCGCGGGTGCCTGGCCCAGCAGCGCCTGGTAATTCGCTTCCTGCAAATTCGCGCCGCGGCCGATCACCAGCGGCAGATCGGGCATCGCCTCGCGGCTGACCGCCTCCAGCGGCACGCCGGTCGCGTCGATCAGCGTGAGGTTGCCGTGCGCCTGCCAGATCGCGGCCGGCTTGCGCTCGACGATGTGGACCAGGAGCGTGTCGGGCAGCCGCCGCGACACGTGCGCATCCTCGATCCAGCCATATTGCAACAGCTTGGCGCGCACCGCCTCGATATCGACCAGCGGCATCGCGCGCGATTGCTGGTCGAGCGCGACCGCATAGACGCTCATCCGGTCCATCCGCTTCAGGCCGGTGACCTCGATCTGCTCGACCCGGAACCCCGCGCGCCCCGCCGCCTCCGCCGCCGCGATCCCGACCGCGCCGGGCACGCCGAAGAAGCTGGCGACCGCGAACCCCGCGCCCGCGACCCCGGCGACAATCGTCCACGTCACCGCGCGGCGCAGCGTCGTTTCGCTGACCGGGAGGACCGAGAGCACCCGGTCCATCACCGAGACCTTGCGCTGGCGCACCGCGCGCCGCGGCGTGCGCGCGGGCGTACCGCGCCGAATCGTGCCGCTCATGTCCTGTCACTCCCAGTGTCTTTTAAGGCTTCGTCCACGATCGCCTGCACCAGCTCGGCATAGCTCATCCCGTTGTGCCGCGCCTGTTCGGGCACCAGGCTCAGCGGCGTCATTCCCGGCTGGGTATTGACCTCGAGCAGAAACAAGCCCGCCTCGCCCTGCGTGTCGTCCCAACGGAAATCGGCCCGGCTGCACCCTTTGCAGCCGAGCAGCCGGTGCGCCTCGAGCGCGATCCGGCTGCACGCCGCGGCGATTTCGTCGGGAATGTCGGCGGGATAGATGTGCTCGGTCTTGCCGTCGGTATATTTCGATTCGTAATCGTACCAGCCGGTCAGCGGCTTGAGCTCGGTCACGCCGAGCGCGCGCTCCCCCAGCACCGCGGTCGTCAGCTCGCGCCCGCGAATATATGGTTCGGCCAACAGCTCGTCGAAATCCTGCCACGGCCCCGGCACGTCGCGCCCGATCGGCGCGCCGTAATTGCCGTCGGCGGTCACGATCGCGACCCCGACCGACGAACCCTCGTTGACGGGCTTGAGGACATACGGCCGCGTCAGCGGGTCGCCGTCGTACAGGCTCTCGCTCGTCACGATCCGCCCGCCGGGCATCGGAATGCCGTGCGGGATCAGCGCCTGCTTGGTCAGCACCTTGTCGATCGCGATCACCGAGGTCGCGAGGCCCGAGTGCGTGTAGCGCAGCCCCAGCAGGTCCATCATGCCCTGCACGCTGCCGTCCTCGCCCGGCGTGCCGTGAAGCGCGTTGAACACGAGATCGGGCGCGGCGTCGGTCAGCCGCGCCGCGATATCGCGCGCCATGTCGATCCGCGTGACGCGGTGGCCGAGACCTTCGAGCGCATCCGCGACACCCGCGCCGGAGGAAAGCGAAACCGCGCGCTCGGCCGACCACCCGCCCATCAGGACTGCGATGTGGAGGGGAGTCATAGATCGTCGCCCTGGCGAAGGCCGGGGCCGCTGCGTCGTTGGGGGGACCAGCGCGCATTTGCCGCCAGCGGCCCCGGCCTCCGCCGGGGCGACGGGTGAAGACCGCTCACGCCACCACCCCCACCCGCTGGATTTCCCACTCGAGCGCGATCCCGCTCGCCGCTCTCACCTTCGCGCGTACGTCTTCGCCCAGCCCCTCGATGTCCGCGCTGGTCGCGGCACCGATGTTGATCAGGAAATTGGTGTGCTTGCTCGAAACCTGCGCCCCGCCCCGGGTCAGCCCGCGGCAGCCGGCGGCATCGACCAATTGCCAAGCCTTATGACCCGGCGGATTCTTGAAAGTCGAACCACCGGTCTTGCTCCGCAGCGGCTGCGACGCTTCGCGGCTGGCGGCGATCCGGTCCATCTCGGCCTGGATCGCCGCGGCCTCGCCCGGTTCGCCGCGAAACGTCGCGCTCACCACGATGCACAATGCGCTGGTGACGAATGGTGGCCTGCAAGCCGGACAATCTGTCCTCGTGCAAGGCGCAAGCTCTGGCGTCGGCCTGATGGCGTTGCAGATCGCCAAGCTCAAGGGCGCGAAGCTG
>JAZKGJ010000181.1:0-2403 GCA_040385975.1 Pseudomonadota bacterium
TCGCGCGAGATCGCCAGGATAACCGGCAACCGCTGACGAACCGCAGCCGTAGCGGAGCTACGACCAGGCCGCATGTTAGCGGCGGGTCAGCGCGGCCGGCGGTGCTCCTGCGCCGTCCGACGACGCGGCTTCACTGCGCCGGTGGCCACGATTGCCCCCACTCCCGCGATATGCTGTATCGCCGATCATGAAAAAGCTCCTGCTCGCGACCCTGCTCGCTGCCACCGCCGCGGTTCCCGCGGTTGCCCGTCCGCTCACCATCGCCGACGTGACGATGCTGTCGCGGGTCGGCGCGCCCACCATTTCGAAGGATGGGCGCTGGCTGGTCTGGGCGCAGCGCGAGACCGATCTGGCCGCCAACAAGGGGCGCTACGACCTGTGGCGGCTCGACCTGAGCAAGGCCGCGGCGCAACCCGTCAAGCTCGTGGCCGATCCCGACGTCAACGAAAACGACCCGCAGATCGTCGGCAGTATCGTCTATTTCAGCGCCGACGATGCGATCTGGTCGGTGCCGGTCACCGGCGGCGCCCCGCGCAAGCTGACCAGCTTCAAGGGCGGGTTCGGCGGCTTCAAGGTCGCGCCGACCGCCGACCGCGTCGTCGTGTGGGCCGACCGCAAGCCCGGCGCGCCGAGCCTGGAGCCCGCGCTGGAAAAGAAGGATCCGAACGCGGGCGAAGGGCGCACCTATGACCGGATGTTCGTGCGGCATTGGGACAGCTGGGCCGACGGGACCAGATCGCAATTGTTCGTGCTGCCGCTGACGAGTAGCGCGATCGCCGGGAACGGCGTCGCGATCGGCGGCGCGCTGGTCGGCGACACCCCTTCCAAACCATTCGGCGGCGGCGAGGAAGTGAACTGGAGCGCGGACGGCAAGACCGTCTACTTCGCGCTCCGCGAAGCCGGCCGGATCGAGCCGCTCTCCACCAACCTCGACATCTTCGCCGCCCCCGCCGACGGGTCGAGCCCGCCGGTCAATCTGACCGACCTCAACGACGCGACCGACACCCAGCCGAGCGTCTCGCCCGATGGCCGCAAGCTCGCGTATCTGGCGATGCGGCGACCGGGGTATGAAGCGGATCGCTACGTGCTGACGATCCGCGATCTTGCGAGCGGCAAGCTGGTGTCGCTGACCGAGCGTTGGGACCGGTCGGTCGAATCGATCGCGTGGGCGCCCGATTCGAAGAGCCTCTATGTCACCGCCGAGGACACGCAGGAAAAGCCGCTGTGGCGGGTCGATGCGACCACCGGCAAGGTCACGCGGCTGACCCAGCTCGGCGTCGTCTCCGCAGTCGCGGTCGGCCAGCGCGGGCCGGTGTTCGGCATGAACAGCCTGACCGCGCCCGACGATTTCTACCGGGTCGGGAATATCGTCCCCGAGCGCCTCACCAGCGTCAACGCGATCAAGCTTGCCGGGGTCGAGATGCCGACCGTGACCCGATTCAATTTCAAGGGCGCCAACAACGACACCGTGTGGGGCTATGCGCTCGAACCGGCTGGACGAGTCGGGAAAGTCCCGACCGCGTTCATGATCCACGGCGGGCCGCAGGGTTCGAGCAACAACAGCTGGTCGTATCGCTGGAATCCCGCGGTGTTCGCGGGCGCCGGCTACGGGCTGGTCGCGGTCGATTTCCACGGCTCCACCGGTTACGGGCAGAAATTCACCGACGATATCCGAGGCAGCTGGGGCGGCTTGCCGCTCGAAGATCTGCAAAAGGGCCTCAAGGCCGCGACCGAGCAGTTCAGCTGGCTCGACGGCGACAACGCCTGCGCGCTGGGCGCGAGCTACGGCGGCTACATGGTCAACTGGATCGCGGGGAAGTGGCCTGACCGTTTCAAGTGCCTGGTCCAGCACGACGGCGTCTTCGACGCGCGGGCGATGGCATATGAGACCGAAGAACTCTGGTTCGACGAATGGGAGCACGGCGGGAAGGCCTATTTCGAGGACCCCGCCGCGTACGAAAAGTGGAACCCGGTCAATTACGTCGACAAGTGGAAGACGCCGATGCTGGTCATCACCGGCGAGAAGGATTTCCGCATTCCCTACACGCAGGGGTTGGCGAGCTTCACCGCGCTGCAGCGGCGCGAGATCCCGTCGCGGCTGCTGGTCAATCCGAACGAGAATCACTGGGTGCTGAAGCCCAGAAATTCGCGGCAATGGTATGCCGAGGTGCTCGGCTGGCTGGATCAGTGGACCGGGAAGGCGAACTAGATCCGTTCGTGCTGAGCGAAGTCGAAGCACCACGTGAAGCACTGGCCCTTCGACTTCGCTCAGGGCGAACGGGGGTGGTGTGACGGGTCGGAGGTTGGCTAAGGCCACCCCATGACCGAACTCCCCAAGACCTTCGACCCCGCCGAGATCGAGGCGCGCTGGTACGCGCATTGGGAAGCGACCGGCCAGTTCCG
>JAZKGJ010000182.1:0-6311 GCA_040385975.1 Pseudomonadota bacterium
CGCGTGCGCTCGGTCACGCTGACCAGCATGATGTTCATGATGCCGATGCCGCCGACGATCAGGCTGATCGCCGCGACCGCGGTGACGATCTGGGTCAACAAGGTGGTGGTGGACGAGAGCGTGTCGCTGATCTGTTTGGTATCGAAGATGTTGAAATCGTCGTCCTTGCCGGGTGTGATGCCGCGGCGTTCGCGCAGGATGTCGGTCAGCGCCGATTGCACCGCGGCGCTATCGTAGGCCTGGTCGACCCCGACCAGCATCAGCCGGATGTCGCGGTTGCCGGTGAAGCGGCGCTGGACCGCCTTGATCGGCATGACGACGGTGTCGTCCTGATCGCCGCCGAAGCCGGCCTGGCCGCGGGTGGTCAGCGTGCCGATGACGTCGCAGCTGATCGGCCCGATCCGCATCCGCCTGCCGACCGCGCTGCGGGCACCGCCGGGGAACAGGTTCTTCACGACGGTGTTGCCGATGATGCAGACCGCCTTGCCCGATGCTTCTTCCGCCGCGGACCAGGTCCGCCCGGCAGCGAGCGGCCAGGGTTGCACGTCGAAGATCGCGTTGGTGGTGCCGTTGATCGTGGTCGACCAGTTCGCGCCGTCGTGGATTGCGGTCGCGGCCGATTGTGCCTGCGGCGCGACCGCCTTCACGCCCGCGACCTGATTGGCGATCGCGGTAACGTCTTCGGGCTTGAAGTCGGGCGGGCGCGGCCCGCCGCCGCCGCGGCCGAAGCCCTGCCCCGGGCGGACCTGAAGGATGCCGGTGCCGAGCGCGGAAATATTCTTCTGAACCTGCGCGGTGGTCGCGCGGCCGAGCGTCACCATCGTCACGACCGCGGCGACGCCGATGATGATGCCGAGTGTCGTCAGGAAACTGCGCAATTTGTGGCGCAGGATCGAGCGGATCGCGAGCAGGAAGGTGGTGCCGAGCATCAGGCCGATCCCTCGCCAATCAGCCGTTCGTTTCGAGTAGCGGTCGAGCTTGTCGAGGCCGCGTATCGCGAAATTTCTCGACGGACGCATCTCGACAAGCTCGATGCTGCTCGAAACGAACGGGGAAAAGTCACGCTACCGCCGCGCCCTGGCGGTGCTGGCGATCGACCCGGTCGACCAAGCCGTCCTTGAAATGGATCACGGTGCGCGCGAACGCGGCCATGTCGGCTTCGTGGGTGACCATCAGCACGGTGATGCCGCTGGTGCGGTTGAGATCGGTCAGCAGCTCCATGATCTCGACCGAGCGTTCGCTGTCGAGGTTGCCGGTCGGTTCGTCGGCGAGCAACACGTCGGGGCTGGTGACGAGTGCGCGCGCGATGGCGACACGCTGCTGCTGACCGCCCGACAATTCGGCGGGGGTGTGGTCCCACCATTCCTTCAGCCCCACCTTGTCGAGCGCGGCGAGCGCGGTCTGGCGGCGTTCGTCCTTGGCGTCGCCGCGGTACAGCAGAGGCAGCTCGACATTTTCGAGCGCCGTGGTGCGCGCGAGCAGATTGAACCCCTGAAATACGAAGCCCAGGTATTTGCGGCGCAGCAGCGCGCGCTGGTCGCGTTCGAGCGCTTCGACGTGGTGCCCCTTGAACAGGAACGTCCCGCTGGTCGGCACGTCGAGGCAGCCGAGGATGTTCATCGTGGTCGATTTGCCCGACCCCGACGGTCCCATGACCGCGACGAAATCGCCGGTCGCGATATCGAGATCGACGCCCTTCAGCGCCTGGAACGCGGTCGCGCCCGCGCCATAGGTCTTGACGACGTTGCGCAGCGAAATTAGCGGCGCGGGATCAGCCACCGCCGCCACCACGCTGTCCACCGCCCTGGCCGCCCGCGCCGCTGCGCCGCCGGCTGCCGCTCGCGGCGCTGCCGTCGCCGCTCGCCAACTGGCCGGTGATGACCGCCTGGCCGGGTTTCAGGTCGCCGCCGGTGACTTCGGTCATCTGCCCGTCGCTGTCGCCGGTGATGACGCGGACCGCCTGCGGCTTGCCGTCGGCGCCCTTGACGTAGACGGTCTGCTGCGCGCCGCGGCCGACGGTGGCGGTGCGTTCGGGCCGGTCGCCGCGACGCGGGCGGAACGTCAGCGAGCTGGCGATGCCGCCGCCCTGCGCACCGGCCGTCGCATCGGTCGGCTTGAAGCGCAGCGCCGCGTTGGGGACCAGCAGCACGTTCTGTTTCGCGGTCGTGACGATGTCGGCGGTTGCAGTCATGCCAGGGCGCAGTTCGAGACTCGGGTTCGCGACGGTCAGGTCGGCGGCGTAGCTGACCACCTGCCCGGTCGCGCTGGTGGTCGTGGTCGTGGTCGACGAGGCGGCGCTGACGGTCAGGTTCGAGCCGAGATCGACCCGGCTGATCGTCGCGGGAAAGGTCTTGCCCGGGAAGGCGTCGACCGCGAAACTCGCCTTTTGCCCCAGCTTGACCTGACCGACGTCGGCTTCGTCGATCGCGACCTCCAGCTTCATCTGGGTCAGGTCCTGCGCGATCACGAACAGGGTCGGCGTGTTGAAGCTGGCGGCGACGGTCTGGCCCGGGTCGATCTGGCGCGCGAGCACCACGCCGTTCACCGGCGAGCGGATGATCGCGCGGGCGCGCTGGGTTTGCGATTGGCCGAGCTGCGCGCGTGCGGCGGTGACGTTGGCCTGCGCGACCCGCAGTCCCGCGATGGCGCGCTGGAAGGTGGCGCGGCCGGTCTGAAGCTCGGCGGCGGACGGCACGCGGCCGTTCGACTGCTTGTAGACGGTTTCGAGCCGCGCGAGTTGCGCCTGGCTCTCGGCGACGGTGGCCTGCGCCTGGCCGACCTGCGCCTGATTGGCGGCGAGCGCGGCCTGCCCCTGGCGGATCTGGTCGTCGAGCTGTTCGGGGTCGATGAGTGCGAGCGGTTGCCCGGCGACGACGCGGTCGTTCACGTCGACCACCACCCGAGTGACCAGCCCCGACAGCTGCGAGCCGACCGTCACCTGATTGATCGGCGCCAGTTTGCCGGTGGCGGACACGGTGACGGTCAGGTCGCCGCGTGCCGCCGGCTGCGTCGCATAATCCGCCGCCGCCGAGCCGCCGACGCATTTCGAGAGCACGAACAGGAGCAGCAACACGCCGATCGCGACCGCACCCCATTTCAGGTATTTGGCACGCGGCGACGGCGGCTTGGTGCCGAGGAAATCGTCGAGATTTTCAGTCGTGTCGGCCATCTATCGGTCCTGCCGGATGTCGGGGGTTGAGCGCGGCGCTTCCGGGATGACGGTCGCATCCCAACCGCCGCCGAGTGCGTTGTAGAGCTGGATCAGCGCGGTCGCCTGATCCGCACGCGCCTGCGAGATGCCGTTGCGGGCCTGCAGCAGCGCCGATTCCGACTGGTTGAGGGTGATGAAGTCGGTCAGCCCGTTGCGATATTGCAGCCGCGCGAGCAGCGCGGTCGTGTCGGCGGCGTCGAGCGCGGTGGTGAAGGCGCGCTCGCGGTCCTGCGCGGTGCGCAAAGCGACGATCGCATTCTCGACCTCTTCGAGCGCGGTCAGCACGGTCTGGCGGTAGTTCAGGAACGCGCCGTCGGCGGCGGCCTGCTGGCTGCGGACCTGGCTGCGCAGCCGCCCGCCGTTGAAGATCGCCTGGGTCAGCCCGGCGAACAGCCCGCCGGTGATCGCATCGCCGATACCCGCCAGCGACGCGGCATTGGTGTCGATGCTGCCGCTGATCGCGAGCGCCGGATAGAGTGCGGCCTTCGCGACGCCGATCTGCGCGGTCGCGGCGGCCAATGCGCGCTCGGCGGAGAGCACGTCGGGGCGCTGGCGCAGCGTGTCGGCGGGGATGCCCGCGGCGACGGTGCGCGGGCCGGTCGGAATCGGCGCGACCGCGGCCAGTTCGCCCTTCAGCGCGCCGGGCGCCTGACCGGTCAGCACGCCCAAGCGCGACACCGCCTGATTGTAGCTCGCCTCGAGACTCGGGATCGACGCCGCGGTCTGCGCGCGTTGGCTGCGCGCCTGTTCGCGGTCGAGCGAGGAGACGAGCCCGGCGTCGACCCGGAAGCCCGCGATCTCGAGATTGTCGTCCTGCAGCCTGAGCGACGCGCGGGCATTGGCGAGCTGCGCCTGCGCGAGGCGGACAAGGATGTAATTGCGCGCGACTTCGGCTTCGGTCGCGACCAGCACCGCGGCCTGATCGTAGCCCGCGGCCTGATATTGCGCGCGGCTGGCTTCGACGGTGCGGCGGATCTCGCCGAACAGCCCGAGTTGATATTGTGCGTCGAGCCCCAAGGAGAAGCTGTTGCCCGACCCGCGGCTGATGCTGGTGATGGTGCCGTCGGGCAAGGTGACGGTGCTCGACCCGCCGATCAAATTCTCGCTGCGGTTGTAGCCCGCGCTGCCGTTGATGCTCGGCAGCAGCGACGAGCGGCTCTGCACCAGCGCTTCGCGCGCCTGCCGCAGCCGCGCAATCGAGGCCGCGACATCGAGGTTCTGCGCGGCGGCGCGCTCGACCAGCGACGCGAGCAGCGGATCGTCGAACTTGGTCCACCAGCGGGTCAGGTCTCCGCGCGTTGCCGGTGCCGGCACCGAATAGCCCTCCGGCACACCGAGTTCGGCGGCGGTTCTCGGCCGGTAGTCGGGGCCGACGGTGCAGCCCGCCAGCAATGCGCAAAGCGTCAGGATCGATACGCGGATCATGCCGCCCCGATGCCGGGCGCGGCCTGTCGTGTCCATGAATAGAGTGTCGCGGATTGTCGCTATTCGAGTTCGAGGATGACCTGGTCGACCGCGAGGCTGTCGCCGGTTGCTGCCTCAAGCGATTTCACCCGGCCCGACTTTTCGGCGCGCAAAATGTTCTCCATCTTCATCGCCTCCACCACCGCGAGCGGCTGGCCGAGCTGCACGGTGTCGCCCGCCGCGACGTCGAGCCGGACGAGCAGTCCGGGCATCGGGGCGAGCAGGAAGCGCGAGAGGTCGGGGGGGATTTTTTCGATCAAATGGCGGGTCAGCGGGCCGACGTGGGCGGGCAGGACGCGCACGACATGACGTGCGCCGCGGGTGGTAAGCAGCCAGCCGCCGGTGCGGCGCGCGACGCGGACGTGGAGCGTGTCGGTACCGTCGTGCGCGGTGGCGAGACTGCGGCCCGGCGCCCAGTCGAGCTGACCGGTGACGCGCTCGCCATCGACCGACGCGCCGTCCTGGTCGAGCACCACGGAATGGTCGCTGCCGCCAATCCGGATCAGCCATTCGCACGGATCGGGGAGGGTGTCGCCCAGCTGCCCCGAGACCTGCCGCGCGGCGTCGGCGAGCCGGTAGGACAGGCCCGCCGCGACTGCCGCCAGCCGCTTGACCAATTCGGGCGACGCGGGTGCGCCGTGGAAGCCGTCGGGATATTCCTCAGCGATGAAGCCGGTGGTGATCGCGCCGCTGCGGAAGCGCGGGTGCTGCATCAGCGCCGACAGGAAATCGAGGTTGGTGCCGGGCCCGTCGATCTCGAACGCGTCGAGCGCCGCGACCTGCGCGTCGATCGCGGCTTCGCGGGTTGGGGCCCAGGTGATGAGCTTGGCGATCATCGGGTCGTAGAACATCGACACCTCGCCGCCCTCGGTGACGCCGTCGTCGATGCGGACCACTATCTCGTCACCCCGGACTTGATCCGGGGTCCCGCTTTTCTCGTCGGCAGACGGCAGCGGGACCCCGGCTCGGGGGCCGGGGAGACGGGGAGAAGGGGCGGGTGGATTGTACCGCACCAGCCGCCCGATGCTGGGCAAGAACCCGCGATACGGGTCCTCGGCATAGACGCGGTTCTCGACCGACCAGCCGTTGATGCCGATATCGGCCTGCTCGAACGCGAGCTGCTCGCCCGCCGCGACGCGGATCATCTGTTCGACCAGGTCGAGGCCGGTGATTTCCTCAGTGACGGGATGCTCGACCTGCAGCCGGGTATTCATCTCGAGGAAGTAAAAGCTCTCGCCAGTCGTATCCGCGCCCGACACGATCAGCTCGACCGTGCCCGCCGAATAGTATCCGACCGCCTGCGCCAGTGCGACCGCCTGCTCGCCCATCGCCTTGCGCATCGCCGGCGTCACGAACGGTGACGGCGCTTCCTCGACCACCTTCTGGTGGCGGCGCTGGATGCTGCATTCGCGCTCGTTCAAATAGACCACGTTGCCGTGCTGATCGCCCAACACCTGGATCTCGATGTGGCGCGGGCTTTCGATGAATTTTTCGATGAAGACGCGGTCGTCGCCGAACGACGCCAGCCCCTCGCGCTTGGTCGCCTCGAAACCTTCGCGGACGTCTTGTTCGGACCAGGCGAGCCGCATCCCCTTGCCGCCGCCGCCGGCCGACGCCTTCATCATCACCGGATAGC
>JAZKGJ010000183.1:0-4165 GCA_040385975.1 Pseudomonadota bacterium
GTGCTCGAGGAATATGAGCACGCCAAGGCGCGCGGCGCGAAAATCTATGCCGAGGTGGTCGGTTACGGCCTGTCGGGCGATGCCTATCACGTGACCGCGCCGCATCCGGAAGGGTCGGGCGCGTTCCGGTCGATGGAGATGGCGCTGAAGAAGGCGGGGATGACCCCGGGCGACATAGATTACATCAACGCGCACGGTACCAGCACCATGGCAGACACGATCGAGCTGGGCGCGGTGAAGCGGCTGTTCGGCGATGCGATCTCGACCGTGTCGATGAGCTCGACCAAGTCGGCGATCGGGCATCTGCTGGGCGGGGCGGGTGCGGTCGAGGCGATCTTCTGCATCTTGGCGATCCGTGACCAGATCGTCCCACCGACGCTCAATCTCGACAATCCCGACGCGGGGACCGAGGGGGTCGATCTGGTCCCGCACACCGCCAAGCAGCGCAAGGTAACCGCGGTGCTTAACAACAGTTTCGGGTTCGGCGGCACCAACGCCAGCCTGATCATGACGGCGGTATGAGATCGTCTCCGTTGCCCCGGCCCCCGAGCCGGGGTCCCGTTTTTCCGCCTTCGTGTCGAGAAGAAGCGAGACCCCGGGTCAAGCCCGGGGTGACGGATTTTAGATCGAGTCTAGGCGCTTGAGGCGGATCGGTTGCCTCGGATTGATTCTGGCGCTCGCGGTCGTCGCCGGGTTCTTTGCGGTCGTGCAGATGTGGGGCGGCAGCGGGCCGCTGGCGCGCAACACCACCGTCACGATCGCGCCGGGCGCGTCGCTGGGCGCGGCGGCGGCGCAGCTCGAGCAGCTCGGCGCCATCCCGTCGGCCAGCCGATTTACGATGCTGGCGCGGGTGCTGGGTTCGGACGAGGGGATCAAGGCGGGCGAGTACCGGCTGCCCGCGCATTTGAGCCAGGCCGACATCCTGAAACTGTTGCAAGGCGGCAAGACGCTCCAGCGGTTCGTGACGATCCCGGAGGGCTGGCCCGCGGTGCTGGTCCACGATGCGCTGATGAAGGCCGACGGGCTGACGGGTGAGGTCGGCGTTCCGATCGAAGGCACCGTGCTCCCCGACAGCTACAGCTTTCAGAAGGGCGATACCCGGCAATCGGTGCTCGACCGGATGCAGCGCGCGATGGTCAAATATCTGGCGATAGCGTGGGACAAGCGGACCCCGGCAACGGTGGTCAACAACCCGCGCGACGCGCTGACGCTGGCATCGATCGTCGAAAAGGAAACCGGCAAGCCGTCCGAACGCCGGCTGGTCGCGGCGGTCTATTCGAACCGGATTCGGCAGGGGATCATGCTGCAAGCCGACCCGACCGTGATCTATCCGCTGACCAAGGGGCGACCGCTCGGGCGGCGCATTCTGCGGTCCGAACTCGACGCGGTGAACGGCTACAACACTTACGCGCAGGCCGGGCTGCCGATCGGGCCGATCGCCAATCCGGGGCGGGCGAGCATCGACGCGGTGCTCAACCCCGAAGCGAGCCAGGCGCTGTATTTCGTCGCGGACGGGACCGGCGGACACGTGTTTGCCAACACGCTGCAACAGCACAACGCCAATGTGCAGAAATGGTATGCGATCCGGCGCGCGCGGGGAGAAATGTGAGCGGGGCGAACGCCGTACATGTCGGGCAAGCCATCGTATTGTGTTTCGCCGCATGGCTGGTGGCGCTGGGCGTGTTGGGCATCGTCCGACCCGAGCGAGCGCGGACCTATATCGGCACCATGGGCGGCACCCATCGCATCAATCTGATCGAGCAGGCGCTGCGCCTGACGGTCGGCGTCGGCTTCGTTGCGGCGGCGGCTGCGTCCCAGGCACCGCGCCTGTTCGAGATCGTCGGGTGGTTTCTGATCGCGACCGCTGTCCTGCTCGCGCTCATCCCGTTGAAATGGCATAACGGCTTTGCGCGCCACGCGGCTGGCCGCCTTTCACCGAATGCGGTGCGGGCCGCCGGGGGGGTGGGGATCGCTCTGTCCGGTCCGATCGTCTGGGCGACGGTCGGCTAGGGTTTCAAGGCGCTGGCCGCGCGGGCCTTCGCCTCGACCTCGGCCATGGTTCCGCCGGTGACCCAGCTGCCGCCGACGCACAGGACGGGATCGAACGCGAGCCAGTCGGGTGCGGTGGCTTCGGTGATGCCGCCGGTCGGGCAGAATCTCGCCTGGTAGAAGGGGGCGGCGAGTGCCTTGAGTGCCTTGAGCCCGCCCGACGCTTCGGCGGGGAAGAACTTGAAGTGGGTAAGGCCGAGGTCGAGCCCGCGCATGATGTCGCCCGCGTTGGCGATGCCGGGCAGGTAGGGGACGCCGCTGGCGATGATCGGTTCGGCGAGGGCGGCGGTCAGCCCGGGGGAGACGATGAATTCGCTGCCCGCGGCCATTGCGGCTTCGAACTGGTCGGCGTTGACGACGGTGCCAGCGCCGACGATCGCGCCGGGGACGCGTTTCATTTCGCGGATCGCATCGAGTGCGGCGTCGGTGCGCAGCGTCACTTCGAGTATGCGCAGGCCGCCTGCGACCAGCGCCTGCGCGAGCGGCTCGGCGGTGGCGGCATCGTCGATGACGAGGACCGGGATGACCGCGCTGGTGCGCATGATGTCGGCGATGTCGGTCATAATCCTGCTCCTGCCAGCACTGCGCTCGCGCCCTTTTCGGCTTCGTCGGCGGCCCCGCGGAACAGCCCGAACAGCTCGCGCCCGGTGCCGCTGAGCGGCGAGGGCGGCGGCTCGAGCGGGCGCGCGTCCCATTCCGCCGCATCGACCAAGGCGGTCAGCGCGCCGGTCTGCGCGCATACCCGGACCACGTCGCCGTCGCGCAGCTTGGCAAGCGGTCCGCCGCACGCGGCTTCGGGCGAGACGTGGATTGCGGCGGGAACCTTGCCCGACGCGCCCGACATCCGCCCGTCGGTGACGAGCGCGATGCGAAAGCCGCGGTTCTGCAATACGCCGAGCGGCGGCGTCAGTTTGTGGAGTTCGGGCATCCCGTTGGCGCGTGGACCCTGGAACCGCACCACCACAATTACGTCGCGGTCGAGCTCGCCGGCCTGGAAAGCGACCTGCACCGCGAGCTGATCGGAAAAGACCCGACAGGGCGCTTCGATCGTCCAGCGATCGGGCTCGATCGCGCTGGTCTTGATACAGGCGCGGCCGAGGTTGCCCGTCAGCAATTTGGTGCCGCCGTCGGGCTGGAACGGCTGCGCAACGGTGGCGAGGACGGTAGCGTCGCCGGTCGGACCGGGATCAGTCCATACGACCGAATCGCCGTCGAGCGTCGGGCGCCTGCTGTGATCGGTCAGGTCGCTGCCCGTGACGGTCAGCAGGTCGCGATGCATCAGTCCGGCGTCGAGCAGCTCGCGGATGACATAGCCCGGTCCGCCCGCCACTTCGAAGGCGTTCACGTCCGCCGCACCATTGGGATAGACCCGCGCGATGAGCGGCACGGCGTCGGAGAGCCGGCTGAAATCTTCCCAGTCGAACACGATCCCCGCTGCGCGCGCTATCGCCGGCAAATGGATGAAGTGATTGGTCGAGCCGCCGGTGGCGAGGATCGCGACCGCGGCGTTGACGATGGCTTTTTCGTCGACGCAGCGCGCGAGCGGGCGGTAATCGTCGCCCTTCCAGCCGATTTCGGCGACGCGGTGGACCGCGGCGCGGGTGATTTGCTGGCGCAATTTGGAGCCGGGCGGGACGAACGCGGCACCGGGCATATGGAGCCCCATCGCCTCGACCATCATCTGATTGGTGTTGGCGGTGCCGTAGAAGGTGCAGGTCCCCTTGCCGTGATAGGCGGCGATCTCGGCGTCGAGCAGGACGTCGCGGCTGACCTTTCCTTCGGCATATTGTTCGCGAACGCGCGCCTTTTCCTTGTTGGCGATGCCGGTCGACATCGGCCCGCCCGGGACCAAGATGGTCGGGAGGTGGCCGAAGCGGAGTGCGCCCATCAGCAGGCCGGGGACGATCTTGTCGCAGATGCCGAGCAGCAACGCGCCTTCGAACATGCCGTGTGACAGCGCGATGCCGGTCGAGAGCGCGATGGTGTCGCGGCTGAAGAGCGACAGTTCCATCCCTGGGTAACCCTGCGTCACGCCGTCGCACATCGCGGGGACGCCGCCCGCGACCTGCGCGGTGATGCCGGCCTCGCGCGCCCACACTTTCAGCTGTTCGGGATA
>JAZKGJ010000183.1:4265-14801 GCA_040385975.1 Pseudomonadota bacterium
TCGGTGACCGCGGAGACGCGCGGGTCGAGCGTCAACGCTTACCCCTTTTCCGTTCGTGCAGGGCAAAGGGGGTGGAGGGGGCGAAGTTCATTCCTCGCTCCAGTGAATATCGACCGGCAGTTCGACGTCCGCCAGCACGCGGCCGATCGGGTAGGGCGAGCCGGGGCCCTGCTTGATCGCGTCCTCGATCACCTTGCGCTTGGCAGCACCGGCGACCGCGATGGTCAGGGCGCGGGCGGTGACGATCGCGGCGCGGCTGAGCGTGACGCGGGCGACGGGGGCGTCTTTGGGCAGCGGATCGGGCATGACGCCCAGCGCGCGGCGTTCGTTGGGGCCGGCGACGGCTTCGTCGAAATCGACGCCGGGAAAGATCGAAGCGGTGTGGCCGTCCTCACCCACCCCGAGCAGGACCAGGTCGAGCGGGAAGTGGATGTCCTGCATCAGCGCGTCGGCGCTGCGCCCAGCGGCCTTGTAATCGGCGGTCGCGGTGGGGACGATGGGAATCACCCGCGCGCCCTTTGGCAGGAAGGCCTTCGCGATCGCGGTGACGTTGGAGAGCGGGTCGCCGAGCGGCACGATCCGTTCGTCGGTCGGGATGATCGTGACGCGCTTCCAGTCGAGCTTGGCGGCGGCGAGCGCGGTGTAGATCGGGAGCGGGGTCCTGCCGCCGCTGAGCGCGACGACCGCAGCCCCGCGCGCGTCGATCGCGCTTTCGATCACGAAGCCGATGTCGCCCGCAACGGCCTCAGCCATCTCGTCGCGGTCTTCGTAATCCCACCATTCGATTTCGGTCATCAATTCCTACTCCAAATCCGTTCGTGCTGAGCGAAGTCGAAGCACTCGTGCCGAACGCACAACCCGCCAAGACGGCCCTTCGACTTCGCTCAGGGCGACCGGAAAATTAGTCGTCCTGCCAGCTCACCCCATCGCGCTCGGCCAATGCGACCGCGGCGGACGGTCCCCAGCTGCCCGAGGCGTAGGGCCGCGGGGTGAGGCCGGCTTCGGTCCAGCCTGCGCGGAGCTGATCGATCCATTCCCATTGCGCCTCGACCTCGTCGCGGCGGACGAACAAGGTCGGGTCGCCCTCGATCAGGTCGAGCAGCAGACGTTCATAGGCGATCCGGCGCCGCGTCCCCGCAAATTCGGCGTCGAGGCTGAGCGTCAGCGGCACTTCTTTCAACCGGATGCCGTCGCGGTCGAGCCCGGGCTCCTTCGCCATCACTTCGAGCCGGACATATTCCTCGGGCTGAAGCCGGATGATCATGGTGTTGTTCTGGAGCGCCCCGCCTCTCCCTGCGAACATCGAGTGCGGGACCGGCTTGAACTGAATTGCGATTTCGCTGCGGCGCTGCGCCATGCGCTTGCCGGTGCGCAGGTAGAAGGGGACGCCCTGCCAGCGCCAGTTGTCGATGTTGGCCTTGATCGCGACGAAGGTTTCGGTGGCGGAGGATTTGCCGAGTTCGGCTGCATAAGCGGCGACCGGCTGCCCCTTGATCGCACCGTCGCCGTACTGGCCGGTCACGGTCAGCTTGGGGTCGGTGATGGCGCGCAGCGAGCGCAGCACCTTCACCTTTTCGTCGCGGATTGCGGTGCCGTCGAAACGCGCGGGCGGCTCCATCGCGATCAGCGCGAGCAGCTGGAGCATATGGTTTTGCACCATGTCGCGCAGCGCGCCCATGCCGTCGTAATAACCGGCGCGCTCCTCCAGCCCGACCGTCTCGGCGATGGTGATCTGGACGTGGTCGATGCCCTGCGCATTCCAGACCGGCTCGAACAGCGAATTGCCGAAGCGCAGCGCGAGAATGTTCTGAACCGTTTCCTTGCCGAGGTAATGGTCGATCCGGAAGGTGCGCTCTTCGGGGAAGACCGCGGCGACCGCGTCGTTGATCCGGCGGCTGGACACCAAGTCGTGGCCGAGCGGCTTTTCGAGGCCGATGCGGGTGTTGTCGGCGGCGAGGCCGGCTTGCTGGAGACCGGCGATGGTCGGTTCGAACAGCGCGGGCGCGGTCGAAAGAAAGATCGCGAGCCCGCCCGAAATATCGCCGACCTTGGTCGCGAGCGCACCGAAGCCCGCGGAAGACGATGCATCGAGCGGTTGGTACGCCAGCCGTTCCAGGAACGAGGCGATCTGCGCCGAATCCTTGCGATCGTCGGGCAGGTGTTCGGCGAGCGCATCGGCGGCAAAGGCGCGGTAGCCGGCATCGTCATGCTCGGATCGCGCGGTGCCGGTGATCGTCAGTTCGGCGGGCAGCAGGCCGTCGGCGTGGAGCCCGTAGAGTGACGGAAGCAGCATCCGCTGCGCGAGGTCGCCGGTCGCGCCGAAGAGCAGCAGCTTGCCGACGGGGTAGCGGGTCACAGCACCAGCCCGGCGTACGGGTCGAGCCCTGCCATCACATTGAGGTTCTGCACCGCCGCGCCGGCGGCACCCTTGCCGAGATTGTCGAGCGTCGCGATCAGCCGCGCCTGTCCGGCGTCGGGATTGCCGCACACCCGGAGCGTCAGCCGGTCGGTGCCCGCATCGTCCTCGATCCGCACGAGCGCCGCGTCGCCCTCCGCCACGCGAATCAGCGGGCTGTGGCGATACGTCTCGGCCAGCACCGCTTCGCAGGCGTGAAGCGATGGTTTGCGGGGGAGGGCATGAAGCGGGAGCGGTACTTCGACGATCATGCCGCGGTAGGTAGCAGCGACCGCGGGGGCGAAGATCGGCGGGTGTTCGAGCCGGGCGTGGCGCTGCATCTCCGGCACATGCTTGTGCGCCAGGTCGAGCGCGTAGGCGCGAAACGCGGTGGTCTCCCGCCCGCCTTCGAAATCGGCAATCATCGCCTTGCCGCCGCCCGAATAGCCCGAAATCGCGTTGACGCTTAGCGCCCAATCGGCGGGGATCAGCCCGGCGCGCACCAGCGGGCGGACGAGCGCGAGGAAGCCGGTCGGGTAGCAGCCGGGATTGGTGACACGCGCGGCATTGGCGATGCTGGCGGATTGGGCGGGGTCGAGTTCGGGAAAGCCGTAGCTCCACCCCTCCGCGACGCGGTGCGCGCTCGATGCGTCGATCACGCGCGTGCGGTCGTTGACGATCAGCTCGACCGCTTCGCGCGCGGCGTCGTCGGGCAGGCACAGGATAACGAAATCGGAAGCGTTCAGCGCGTCGCGCCGTGCCTTCACGCTCTTGCGCTTCGCGTCGTCGAGCGTGATGACGGTGAGGTCGGTGCGCCCGGCGAGCCGCTCGCGGATCTCGAGGCCGGTGGTGCCGATCGCGCCGTCGATGAAGACCGCTACGCTCACCGGGCGGCGAGCGCGGTCAGCGTCACATAGCCGACGGTCCCGTTCCCCCGCGCGACGCCCCAGGCCTGCGCCGCGGTAATCTCCAGCACTTCGAAACTGTCGCCGGGCGCGACCGTCGCGACCGCCTGCGCGCCGAGCCGGTCGGCGGTGACCGCGGCGGCGGCGACGACCGTACGGACCAGCGGCGCGGCATAATGCGGCGCGAAGATATGATCGGCCAGCCGGATATCGGCGATGTCGGGGCGAGCGGCCGTGGTCAGCGGGTCGAACGGACGCGACCGGCCGGTCAGCGCGAATCGCTTACGCGAAGGCCCGCTCGGCAAGGGGTTCGGCCCGACCCCCGACGGCGCCGGCGCCGATGAATTGCCCGAAGTCTTCAAGAAAGCCGGCCCCTTCGCTGGTCCGCGCGACAAAGATATTGCGCTTGTCGGTGTCGTCGCGTTGCCGGCGCAGATAGCCGAGAGCACCCAGCCGGTTCAAGGCGCGCGTCACGACCGGCTTCGACACGTTGAGGATCCGCGCCAGTCCGCGCACCGTGTGCGGCCCGGGCTTGAGATAGACCACGAGCAGCAACGCCATCTGGCGGTTGGTGAGATCGGCTTCGCCCGAGCGGACATAATCGACCAGCGCCGTCATCCAGCTGTTCAGTTCGGATTGCGCGATGATCGCCACACCGTTTTCCCGTCGGACCGGCACCTCGACCGACCATAAGTGACTAGAACGCTGCCGGAACGGTCGGGTTGCGAACTATTCGCACGACCGTGCAGATGCGTACCGTTCGGGGTCGGTTGATCGCGTCCGCGGCGTCGCCTATGTGCCCGCGCATGTTCACCTTCATCCTCGTCGTCCAGGCCATCGTCGCCGCATCGCTCGTCACCGTTATCCTGATGCAGCGCTCCGAAGGCGGCGGGCTGGGGATGGGGGGCAGCCCGTCGGGGCTGATGTCGGCGCGCGGAACCGCCGATTTCCTGACCCGCGCGACGACGATCCTGGCGATCATGTTCGTTTCGCTCAGCATCGTCCTGGCCGCGATCGCGGCGACCAGCCGCGGGTCGGGCCCGCTCGACACGTCGCTCGCGCGCACCCCGGCGACCGCACCCGCCGCCGCGCCGATCGCTCCGACCGGCGACGCGGGACAGTTCACCGGTGCCGCGCGGACCGCAGTCGAGCCCGGCAACGCCGCCGCCCCCGCCGACAATTCGGCCGTGCCGCTCCAGCGCTGATCGGCGTTTTCGGCTGACGGTCGCGCGCGCGGTCGTCGCGCGCCCTTGCCGTTTGCCCACCTCACCGACTAAGCGGATCGTCCATGGCGCGGTATATCTTCATCACCGGCGGCGTGGTCTCCTCGCTGGGCAAAGGACTCATGGCGGCGAGCCTGGCGGCGCTGCTGCAGGCGCGCGGCTATCGCGTGCGGATTCGCAAGTTCGACCCCTATCTGAACGTCGACCCGGGGACGATGAGTCCGTTCCAGCACGGCGAAGTCTATGTCACCGATGACGGCGCGGAGACCGACCTTGACCTGGGCCATTACGAACGCTTCACCGGGGTGCCGTCGCGGCAGTCGGACAACATCACTTCGGGCCGGATCTATCAGCAGATCATCGCGCGCGAGCGGCGCGGCGATTATCTGGGCGCGACGGTGCAGGTCATTCCGCACGTCACCGACGCGATCAAGCAATTTGCGGTCAATCAGACCGACGATCTCGATTTCGTGCTGTGCGAGATCGGCGGGACGGTCGGCGACATCGAATCGCTGCCGTTCATCGAGGCGATCCGCCAGCTGAAGAACGACGTCGGGCGCGGCAACGCGATCAGCATCCACGTTACATTGGTCCCGTATATCTCCGCGGCCGGCGAGCTGAAGACCAAGCCGACCCAGCATTCGGTGCGCGAACTGGCCGCGCTGGGAGTACAGCCCGATGTGCTGGTCTGCCGCTGCGAACAGCCGTTGCCCGACAGCGAGCGCGCCAAGATCGCCCTGTTCTGCAACGTGCCCAAGGAAGCCGTTATCCCCGCGCTCGACGCCAAGTCGATCTATGCGGTGCCGCTGCAATATCATGGCGAGGGGCTCGACGCCGAAGTCCTCAAGGCGTTCGGCATCCTGCCCGGGCTCGCCCCCGACCTGTCGCGCTGGGAGGAGATCGTCGAGCGGCTGACGCATCCCGAAGGCGAAGTGACCGTCGGGGTGGTCGGCAAATATGTCGGACTGCAGGACGCTTATAAGTCGCTCAACGAAGCTTTGATCCACGGCGGGATTGCCAACCGGGTCAAGGTCAACATCAAGTGGATCGATGCCGAGCTGTTCGAGGCGCCCGACCGCGACATCGCCGCGCAGCTCGAGCCGCTCCACGCGATCCTGGTGCCGGGCGCGTTCGGCGAGCGCGGTGCGGAGGGAAAGATCGAGGCGGTGCGCTTCGCGCGCGAACGCCGCGTGCCGTATTTCGGGATCTGTTTCGGAATGCAGATGGCGTGCATCGAGGGTGCGCGCGACCTGGCCGGGGTGACCGCGGCGAGTTCGACCGAATTCGGCCCGACGTCGGAGCCGGTGGTCGGAATGATCACCGAATGGATGTCGAAGGACGGGATCGAGACGCGCGAGGCGGGTGGCGATCTGGGCGGCACGATGCGATTGGGCGCATATGACGCGACGCTCAGCGGCAACAGCGTGGTCGCGTCGATCTATGGCGACACCGCGATCAGTGAGCGCCACCGCCATCGTTACGAGGTCAATACTGCGTACCGCGAGAAGCTCGAGGACGGCGGACTGGTGTTTTCGGGGATGTCACCCGACGGGATGCTGCCCGAAATCGTCGAGCGTCCCGACCATCCGTGGTTCGTCGGGGTGCAGTTTCACCCCGAGCTGAAGTCCAAGCCGTTCGAACCGCACCCGCTGTTCGCGAGCTTTATCGAGGCGGCGAAGCAACAAAGCCGGCTGGTCTAAGGCAGCGCCCGCACTTTGGTGAGGTCGCTTCCGTCACCGAAGCCGAAAACAACGCCGTGTTGTCTTCAAGCGTTTGGTGACCCCTACGGGAATCGAACCCGTGCTTCAGCCGTGAGAGGGCCGCGTCCTAACCGCTAGACGAAGGGGCCGCGCCGTGACGCGAGCGGCGCTGTTAGGATTGGTGCCGGGAAGCGTCAAGCCGCGGCGCGGGCGCGCTCGGTCAGTTCGCTGTTGAGCATTTCGGCCAGCAAGAAGGCGAGCTCCAGGCTCTGCGCCGCGTTCAACCGCGGGTCGCAGTGGGTATCGTAGCGGTCGGCGAGTCCCTGTTCGGTCACCGCGACCGCGCCGCCGGTGCATTCGGTGACGTTGCGGCCGGTCATCTCGGCGTGGATGCCGCCGGCGTGGGTCCCCTCGGCGCGGTGGACCGCGAAGAAGCCGCGCACTTCGCCCAGGATACGATCGAACGGCCGGGTCTTGTAGCCGCCCGCCGCCTTGATCGTATTGCCGTGCATCGGATCGCACGACCACACCACGCGGTGGCCCTCTCGCTCGACCGCGCGGATCAGGCGGGGAAGGTGCTGCTCGACCTGGTCGTGCCCGTAGCGCGCGATCAGCGTGATCCGCCCCGCCACCCGGGCCGGGTTGAGCGTGTCGAGCAGCCGCAGCGCCGCGTCCGGTTCGAGCGAGGGCCCGCATTTGATCCCGAGCGGATTGCCGATCCCGCGCAGGAATTCGATGTGGGCGCTGCCGTCGAAGCGCGTACGGTCGCCGACCCACAGGAAATGCGCGCTGGTGTCGTACCAGTCGCCGGTCAGCGAATCCTGGCGGGTCAGCGCCTGTTCGTAGGGCAGCAGCAGCGCTTCGTGGCTGGTGTAGAATTGCGTCTGGCTGAGCTGCGGCACGGTCTGCGCGTCGATCCCGCAGGCTGCCATGAAGTCGAGCGCCTCGCCGATCCGGTCGGCGGTCTCGGCATATTTCTTGGACCAGGCGCTCTGGCCGAGGAAGTCGTGGGTCCAGCGATGAACCTGCTGCAGATTCGCATAGCCACCTTGCGCGAAGGCGCGCAGCAGGTTCAGCGTCGCGGCCGACTGGCTGTACGAACGAATCATCCGCTCGGGGTCGGGCGCGCGTGCGGCGGCGGTGAAGGCAAGATCGTTGACGTTGTCGCCGCGCCACGCGGGCAGGGTGACGCCGCCCACTTCCTCGGTGTCGGTCGAGCGCGGCTTGGCGAATTGCCCCGCCATCCGCCCGAGCTTCACCACGGGAAGCTTCGACGCGAAGGTCAGCACCACCGCCATCTGGAGGATGACGCGGAAGGTATCGCGGATGTTGTCGGGGTGGAATTCGGCGAAGCTCTCCGCGCAATCGCCGCCCTGCAGCAGGAACGCCTTGCCGTCCGCGACCTTGGCCAAATCGGCGGTCAGGTTGCGTGCTTCGCCGGCGAAGACGAGCGGGGGATAGCTGCGCAGCTGCGTCACCGCCGCGGCGAGCGCGGCGGGGTCGGGATAGGTCGGAAGCTGCCGCGCCTCGTGGCGCTGCCAGCTGTCGGGGGCCCAATCGGGCATGATCGCGTGTCCGTCTGTTCGCGCTGCCCTTAGCGCGGGCGGGCGTCAGTAACCAGCGCCCCTAATAACCAGCAGCTAGGTCGACGACGTTCCGGAGGGGACGGCCTGCGACGAAGGCGTGGAGGTTGTCGACGAACAAGGCCGCGGCGCGCTGAAACATCGTCGTCTGGCTGCGCCCCGACAGATGCATCGAAAGGAGCGCGTTGGGCGCGGTCCACAGCGGATGGTCCGACGGCAACGGCTCGGGCTCGACAGTGTCGAGGAACGCGCCGGCGATGCGGCGGCTGGTCAGTGCTTCGATGAGCGCGTCCTGATCGATCATGTCGCCGCGCGCCATGTTCACCAGCCACGCACTCGGCTGCATCGCCGCCAGCTCGTCCGCGCCGATCAGCGCCTGGGTATCGCCGGTCGAGGGCGCGGCGAGCACGATCCAGTCGAATTCGCCGATCCGCGCCTTCCATGCACCGGGGGTCAGCGTGCCGTCGCGGCCCGAGCGGGTAACGCCGGTCACGGACATCCCGAACGCCAGCAACCGCTCGCCGATCAACCGCCCGATCGTGCCGTAGCCGACGATCAGCGCGCTGCCGCCGGCCAGTTCGGTCGTGCCGGGTGCGACAATCGTCCATTCATGCGTATCGGCCTGGCGCACGACCTGATCGTAGCGCTTGGCGGCGACCAGCATCCCCATCACCGCATATTCGGCGACCGCATTGGCGTTGATGCCGGTGCCGTTGGTCAGCACCGTGCCTTTCGCGCGCAATTTCGCGACATCGTAAGCGTCGATCCCCGCGCGCAGCGTCGAGACCCAGCGCAGCTTTTCACCGAGCGCGATGACTGCGGCGGTGTCGCGTGAGCCCTGCAGGTCCACCCAGGCGATGTCGGCATCGACGATCTCCCGCGCGGCATCCTCGCGCGATGCGAACCAGACGATGTCGAGGTCGGCGGGAAGGTGCGGTTCGAGCAGCGGGCGGGCGAGCGCGGGGAGGACGGCTTTCATGGCCTCACCAAACCACATTCGTCACCCCAGCGGAAGCTGGGGTCTCAGGCCGCCCGAGATGCCAGCTTTCGCTGGCATGACGATCTTAAAGGTTCAGCTTCCAGTCCCACCCGAGCGGATCGCCGTCCATCACCTCGACCCCCTGCGCGGCAAGTTCGTCGCGGATCGCGTCGGAGCGGGCGAAGTCCTTGGTCACGCGCGCCTCGCGACGTTCGGCGAGGCGGGTTTCTATCGCATCTTCACTGATGGTCGTGTGGGCTGGGCGGATGCGAACGTCGGCACGCGTCAGCTTCGCTAGGTCAAGGCCCAGCGCGTCGTCCATGCGGTTAATCACTTCGATTTGAGCAGTGACGCCGACCCGCTTGAGCTTCAGGCCCACCGCGAAATCCAAGCTGACTAGCGCAAGGGCTGTGTTGAGATCGTCGGATATTGCTTGCCCAAATGCTTCCATCGCGCTGGAGAGTGGCGGCGGCGCGGAGGTTTGGTCAGACGTGTCTGCACGCGTTCGAAGTCCCTCAATCCCCTGCACCAACCGCTTCAGCCGCGTCAGCGCCGCGCCCAAACCCTCCCACGTGAACTCCAACTCGCTGCGGTAATGCGCCTGTAGACACATCAGCCGGTACGCCAGCGGGTGCACCCCGCGGTCGATCAGCGATTGCAGGGTCAGGAAATCGCCGGTCGATTTCGACATCTTGCCCAAAGTGCCCTTGGATGTCCGGTCGATCAGGAAATTGTTGTGCATCCACACCGCGGCACCGCTGTCGGCGCACCCGCAATAGGCTTGGTTCTGCGCGATCTCGTTGGGGTGGTGGATCTCGCGGTGGTCGATCCCGCCGGTGTGAATGTCGAACGGGTGGCCGAGGTGCTGCAGGCTCATCACCGAACATTCGAGATGCCAGCCGGGCGCGCCCTTGCCCCATGGACTGTCCCATTCCATCTGGCGCCGTTCGCCGGGGGGTGAGGTGCGCCAGATCGCGAAGTCCTGCGGGTGGCGCTTGCCGCTGACCGGGTCGATCCGGCTTTCGCCATCGTCCGACACCTGCCGGGCGAGCGCGCCATAACTCGGGACTTTCGACGTATCGAAATACAGCCCGCTTTCAAGCTGATAGCAGTCCTTCTCGATAGTTTGTGCAAACGCGATCATCTGCGGAATGTGATCGGTCGCGACCGTCCATTCGGCGGGTTCGACGATGTTCAGCCGCCGCACGTCGGTCTTGAACGCGTCGGTATAATGCGCCGCAATGTCCCAGATCGATTTCGCCTGCGCGGCGGCGGCGCGTTCCATCTTGTCGTCGCCCACGTCGGCATCGCTGGTCAGATGACCGACGTCGGTGATGTTGATGATGTGCTTGGTCGCGAACCCCTGCCAGCGCAGCACGCGGCCGAGCGTATCGGCGAACAGGAACGCGCGCATGTTGCCGATATGCTGGTAATTATAGACCGTCGGTCCGCAGGTGTAGATCCGCACCGTCTCGCCATCGAGCGGGCCCGCGAAGGGCTCGATCCGTCTCGTCAGGCTGTTGTAGAGGGAAAGGCCGCTCATCAACGTGGCCTTAGCGGGCGCGATTGTCCTGAAACAAGGCTCTTGCCACTGAGCGCCGCGGCAAAGCCGCGTCGTCGGTCATCGTTTACGATGCCGGCCGGGGTCGGGGCCGCGTCGTCGATTAGCCGAGCTAATCGTCTGCCCCGACCGCTGGAGGCCCGACCGGGAATCGAACCCGGGTGCAAGGATTTGCAGTCCTCTGCGTCAC
>JAZKGJ010000184.1:0-3119 GCA_040385975.1 Pseudomonadota bacterium
GGTACTCCAATCATCCTGCCGATCGCGGCGGGCCGACCCGCTGGGGCGTCACCCAACAGGTCGCCCGCGCCTACGGCTATGCCGGCGATATGCGCGTCCTGCCGCGCGAGACGGCGGTCGCGATCTACCGCCGGCAATATTGGGTCGATCCGGGGTTCGAGACCGTCGCGCAGCGCTTCCCGGCGGTCGCGGTCGAGTTGTTCGACATCGGCGTGAACATGGGGACCGGCGTCGCCGCCAAATTTCTCCAGCGCGTGCTCAACGTCTTCAACTCGAACGGCGAGCACTACGCCGACCTGACCGCCGATGGTCGGCTTGGTGCGCTGACCGCGCACGCGCTCGACGGTTTCCGCAAGCGGCGGGGGGTGGAGGGTGGCGAGCGGCTGCTCGAAGCGATCCGATCGCTTCGCGGCGCGCGCTACATCGAGCTGTGCGAGGGGCGTCCTGCCAACGAGGCGTTCGCTTACGGCTGGCTCGGCCGCATGGTCGAGATGCTGAAGGCGCGCAGTCGGTGAATTGGGGGCTGTTCCTGGCGCTGATCGGGTTCCTGCTACCGGTCAGCCTGATCCTGCGGGTCGGCGCTCAGCTGGCGATCGCCGGTCTCCCGTTCGGACATCCGATCCAGACCATGCGGATTATCCTGTTGCTTACGATCGCCTGGGCGACGTTGGGGAAGACTCCGACCGCGATCTATGCGGTGACCGGCGACTTCGACGCGCTGGGTCGGGTGACCGAGGCATTCATGCTGACCGGCTGGGGCATCGCGCAAACTGCGCTGATGCTGGCCGCGGTCGTCGCGTGCGACGTGTTCGCGCCGGGTATCGTCGGCCGGCTCGACCCGGTCCCCGCGCACCCCGCCAAGCCGTCGAAGGTCTATCTGCGCCGCGATCTCGGCGTTTTCGTGATCTGCCTGTTGCTCGCGTGGATCGGTCAGCGATGAGTCGAATGATCGTGATTCCGGGTCCGGAGACGGTGATCTGGTGGGGCGTGAACGTGCCCGTCCTGGCGGCAGTGTTCGGCATCGCCGGAATCCTGCTCGGCCACATCATGGCACCGGTGATCGGGACGCCGCTACCGCTTCAGCGCCAGGCGGCGGTGGTGGCGGCGGGCATCCTGCTCAGCCTCGCGATCACGATCGTGACGGGCCAGAAGCCGTTGGTGGTGCTGGGCTGGTCGATCGGGATCGGGTTCAGCGGAATCACGATTTTTCAGACGCTGGGCGTCCAGGCCCGCGCGGGGATTAAGTCGCTCGGCGACATCGTCATCGACAAGCTGAAGAGCGGCGTCGCGGCGGACGACGCCGCAAATGAGGACAAGGGCGCGTGACGTTCACGGAAATCCTGGTGACCGCGTTTGTCATCATCCTCGTCTTGGTTGCGATGTGGCGCGTCGGGCAGCTCAACCCGGTCGGGACCGGAGGGCTGGCGCGGCGTATCAACCAAGTCGAGTTGCGGGTCGGTGAAATCGATGCGCGATTGAGCGGCGTCGAAGACTCGGTCGTCAGTCTGGCAGATTCAGCGGCCAAGACCGCCACCGAAGTTGCCGCAATGCGGCTTGAGCTCGCGGCCGACCGCGGTGTCACCGAACGCACCTGGGAGGCGGTCAACCGGCTCCAGCTGTTCTTCATGGACGAGGGCCTGAAGCGGATGACCGACCGATGAGCGGTGCCAGCTTTTTCGACTTCACGATGGGGCACGCGCGTCTCGCGATCCTGCGCGCGCTGGTCGAGGCTCCGACCCATTCGGCAAACGACAGCGTGCTCGCGATGCTGATGGAGACGTTGGGGTTTCCCGTTACGCGCGACCAGCTTCGCACCCAGCTCGGCTGGCTCGAGGAGCAAGGCCTGATCGAGGTCGCGCGTCCGACCGGAAGTCTCGTTGTCGCGCGCCTGCGTGAGCGGGGCGGCGACGTGGCAGTCGGACGGTCGCGCGTCGATGGCGTCCAGCGTCCGGCGCCAGGCCGGTAAATTTCAGAGGAGAATGAGAATGGCCAAAGTGAACCTGAGGAAGATCGCCAAGACCGGCGCAAAGATTGCCGCGCCGATCGTGATCGCCGCGGTCATCAAGAAGGCGACGGGCGGCAAGCTCGATCTGAAGAGCTTGTTGCTGGATGCGGCGCAGGATGCGCTGACCCGCGCTCGCACGCCGGCGGTGCCGCGGTGACCGACGCGCTCGATGACCAGCTGACCCAGGACGCGCGGCTGGTCATTCTGCGCGAACTGTCGAAGCAACGCGACGCCCGCTTGAACGAAGTCGCGCTGATCCGCGCGCTCGACGTATTCGGGTTCCGGCGTTCGCGCGACTGGGTCCGCACCCAGTTCAACGTCCTCGCCGAGCTGGGCGCAATCCGGGTGACCGAGGTCGGCGACTTCAAGGTCGCGACGCTGCGCCAGGCCGGTCGTGCGCACGTCGATCGGCGCGCGCTGCTCGAAGGCGTCGCGCGCCCGGCCGACGACGATTGAGATCGCGGCCGTGCCCGACGACATCGACCGCTCGATCGAGATCGAGGAGCGCCAGCTAAGCGCGGCGATCGCCGCCCGGCGCGTCCCGATCGCGCCCGGTGCGGCGGGGGTCTGCGACGACTGCGATTGGTGGATGCCGCGCCTGGTCGGCGGACGCTGCAGTTTCTGCCGTGACGGGCGGGTGCGGTCGTGAGCGAGCTCGCGGCCATCATCGCCGAACTCGACGAAGCGCATCGCAACGCGGTCGTCGCGGCCAAGGTGATGGTCCCGGCCTACCGTGACGGCGGGCGAATGGTCGAGCGGCTAGTTGCAATGCGGCTGGCCAAATATCATCGCTGCAGCGCGGTCCTGACCGCGCTCGGCCAGCGCGTGCGCATCGAGCTACAGGCAGCGCGCGACAAGGGCGGGCGGCGGTGAGCGCGCGACCACGCGAGGGGCGCGGGCGGCTGTCGTCGATCGACCTGCTGCCCGACGATGCCGAGGCCGAGATCATCTGGGCACTCGAGGAGCTGCGCGAACGACGTCAGCCGCAAGTCGCGATCCTGGCCGAATTCAACGCTCGGCTAGCCGATCGCGGTGTCGCCGGCGTCAGCAAATCCGCCTTCAGCCGCTGGTCGATCCGCAAGGCGCTGCAGTTCCGTCGCCTTGACGAGGTCCG
>JAZKGJ010000184.1:3219-7042 GCA_040385975.1 Pseudomonadota bacterium
GCTGGCTGCCGCCACCGTGCCGGTGCTGGCGCGCGCGCCCGAGCAGCTGCCGGCCGACCTGACCACCGGTGCCGAGCTCGCCGCCGATCACGACCCGCTCGCCGCCGGCATCCTGATGGCGCATCAGCGCGCCTGGCTCGAAGACAAGTCCGAGCTGAAGCTGGCGGAAAAGGGGCGCCGGACCGGCGTTACCTACGCCGAGGCGCTCGACGACACCCTGATCGCCGCAGCGGCTCGCTCGGCCGGCGGCGACAACGTTTTCTACATCGGCGACACCAAGGACAAGGGCCGCGAGTTTATCGGCTATGTCGCGCACTTCGCGCGGGTGGTCGCCAAGGAAACCGCGACCGTCGAGGAATTCCTGTTTGAGGACCAGCAGGAAGACGGCTCCTCGCGCCAGATCAGCGCCTACCGGGTGCGCTTCGCATCGGGGTTCCGCGTCGAGGCGCTGTCGAGCCGGCCCGAGAACATTCGCGGGCTGCAGGGCGTCGTCGTCATCGACGAGGCGGCAGTCCACAAGGACGTTCGTGCGGTGCTGGATGCGGTCAACGCGCTGCTGATCTGGGGTGGGCGCATCCGCGTCATCTCGACCCACAACGGCGTCCTTAATCCGTTCAACGAATTGATCCGCGAAGCGAAGGCGGGCAAGGTCCCCTTCAGCCTGCACTTCATCCCGTTCCAGGCGGCGGTCGAGAATGGGCTCTACCGGCGGGTCTGCCTGCTGCGCGGTTGGACGTGGTCGGCCGAGGCCGAGGCCGAATGGGAAGCGAAGATCCGCGGCGCATACGGCGCGCGCACGGCGCAGATGCGGCAAGAGCTCGACGCAATCCCGGCCGACGCCCAGGGCGCGGCGCTGACCCGCGTCGCGATCGAAGCCTGCACCGAACGCGGCGTGCCAGTGGTGCGCTGGATCTTGCCCGACGCATTCAAGGAAGCACCCCGCGGAACCCGCGAGCGCGCCACGCGCGATTTCTGCGAACAGCAGCTCCTCCCACATCTCAAGCATCTGGCGCTCGATCGCCGACACGATTTCGGCCAGGACTTCGCACGGTCGGGCGACGCCTCGACGATCAAGCTGAACGAGCTCGCCCAGGACATGACCCGGCGCGCGCGGCTGGTGGTCGAGTTGCGCAACGTTCCGTTCGAAACCCAGCGCGACATCGTATTTTTCATTCTCGATCACACGCCGCGGCTCGGTCACGCCGCGTTCGACGCGACCGGCAACGGTGCCTATCTCGCCGAGGTGGCGCGCCAGAAATACGGTGCGCGGGTGAGCGAGGTGAAGCTCAGCCAGGAATGGTACCGGCAGAACAGCCCGCCCTACATCGAGGCGTTCGCCGACCAGTCGATCACGATCGCGGCCGACGCCGATATCGTCCGCGACCATCAGGCTTTGCAATTCGTCGGCGGCATCATCCGCGTGCCCGAGGATATGCGCTACAAGGGCGAGGACGGGCTCGATCGCCACGGCGACGCGGCGATCGCCGGCATCCTCGCGTGGTTCGCGTCGCGGCAGGGGGCGTTCGAATACGGCTATGAGCCGGTCGGACCGGGCAAGCGCGACGCCTTTTACGATCCGAACGCCGACGAGCCGGGCGTTGGCGGCGACTGGTGGCGCGGCCCGGCCGGTGCGTCGCTGCGGGGCCGGATATGAGCTGGCGGTCCGCATCGGGCAACGCGCCGCCACAGCGCGCGATCTGCGCGCTCGGGGCCGGGGATGCCGAATCCTCCGTGAACAGCCCTCTTAGTGCCTCTCAGGCCCTCTCAATCAAAGGTTTGGATGCACCATGGCCGGGCTAGTCGATCATCGCGGCAATCCGATCCGCAAGGAGGTGTTGACCAAGGAAGTCGCCGGCCCGGTGCTGGCGGGCGTCCGCTCGCCGATCGCGGGCTATCCGGCGGACGGGATGAACCCAACCCGGCTGGCGCAGATCCTGCGCGCGGCCGACGCCGGCGACCCGCTCAACTATTTCGAGCTGGCCGAGCTGATCGAGGAGCGCGATTTGCATTATGTCGGCGTGCTGGGCACCCGCAAGCGCGCGGTAAGCCAGATCGAGCCGACCGTCGAAGCGGCGAGCGACGACCCCAAGGATGTGGCGATGGCGGACATGGTCCGCGATTGGCTCGGCCGCGACGAGCTCGCCGACGAGACGTTCGATATTCTCGATGCCGACGGAAAGGGCATCAGCTTTACCGAGATCATCTGGGACACCAGCGCCGGGCAGTGGCAGCCGTCGCGGCTTGAATGGCGCGACCCGCGCTGGTTCACCTTCGATCGGGTCGATGGGCGCACGCCGCTGCTGCGTGGCGGCGAGGACGGCGTCGGCCAGGACATGCCGCTCGAGCCGTTCAAATTCATCACCCACCAGGTGAAGGCGAAGTCGGGACTGCCGATCCGCTCGGGGCTGGCGCGGATCGCGGCATGGGCGTGGATGTTCAAGGCGTTCACTCAGCGCGACTGGGCGATCTTCACCCAGACCTACGGCCAGCCGGTGCGGATCGGGAAGTTCGCAGCCGGAGCGAGTGATGCCGATCGCTCGACGCTCTACCGCGCGGTTGCCAACATCGCCGGCGACTGCGCGGCAATCATTCCGGCGGGGATGGAAATCGAATTCGTCGAATCGGGCAACGTCACCGCCGGTGCCGAACTCTACGAACGCCGCGCGGACTGGCTCGACCGCCAAGTCTCGAAGGCGGTGCTCGGCCAGACCGGTACGACCGACAGCAAGCAGGGCGGGCTCGGCGACGGCGGTAACAAGGTCCACAACGACGTCCGCGAGGACATCGAGGGCGCCGATTGCAAGGCGCTGGCTGCGACGCTCAACCGCGACCTGGTCCGGCCGTGGATCGATCTCGAATTCGGACCCCAGAAGAAATATCCGCGCATCCGGATCAAACGACCGAAATCGGAGGATCTGACCGCGCTGGCCAGCGCGCTCGCGCAGCTCGTGCCGCTCGGCTTCCAAATCGAGCAAAGCCAGGTGCGCGATCGCTTCGGTTTCACCGAGCCAGCAGCGGGCGCGCAGCTGCTCGCGCCGAAGCCGGCCGCACCGTCGCCGGCACCGACCGCACCGCCGGCGCTACAATCGCGCCAGGCACCGGTCGAGCCGACCACAGCCGAGCGGATCGGTGACACCCTGGTCGACGAGACCCGGCCGGAGATGGTCGAGTTGATGAGTGAGGTCTCGGCGATGATGCGCCAAGCGACCAGCCTGACCGAACTAGGCGAGCTGTTCCGCTCGGCGTATCCCGCACTCGATGCTGGCACGTTGGCTGAGGTTCTTGCTGCGGGGTTGGCGACCGCGAACGCGGCCGGGCGCAGCGGCGGCACCGACGAGAGCGACGGCGGGGGTGGCTAAGCCGCCGGGCCGGGTCACCACCGGTCAGCGCCGTCCGTTTCGCGAGCAGCTGGCATTCTTCCGCGCCAAGCTCGCGCGCCAGGAGCCGACGCTGCGTTGGGATGACCTGACGCGGGCGGAGCACGACACGGCGTTCGTGGTGGCCGGCGCGACGAAGGCCGATCTCCTCTCCGACCTCGCGGCGGCGACCGACCGAGCGATCGCCGAGGGCAAGAGCCTTGACGCGTTTCGCAAAGACTTCGACGCGGCGGTGCTCAGGAACGGCTGGGAAGGGTGGACAGGCTCGGACACGAAAGCCGGGCGCGCCTGGCGAACGCGTACGATCTACCGGACCAACGCCGCGACCAGTTATGCCGCCGGCCGCTACGCCCAGTTGATCGAAGGGAAATTCCCGTTGTGGGTTTATCGGCACGGCGATTCGAAAGACCCGCGGCCCGAGCACCTCGAGCTCGATCGCTTGGTCC
>JAZKGJ010000185.1:0-18385 GCA_040385975.1 Pseudomonadota bacterium
CTGCGGGCAGTTCGGAATGCCGATAGGTGTAGCCGAGTTCAGTCAGGTCCAAGGTCCGCCGTTCGCCCGAGCGCAACACGACCTCGCACTCGACCAGCACGTCGGCCGTCTCGCGTCCGTACGCGCCGCCGTTCATCCGCACGAAGCCGCCGACCGTCCCGGGGATGCTGCGCAGGAATTCGACCCCCGCGATCCCCGCATCGCGCGCCGACGACGACACGAGAATCCCGCTCGCGCCGCCGCCGCAGGTCAGCGTCAGCCCATCGGTCCGCACCGTCGCGAACGGCTTGCCGAGCCGCACCACCACCCCCGGCACGCCGCCGTCACGCACGATCAAATTCGATCCGAGCCCGAGTGCCATCATCGGCACCGCGGGGTCGAGATTGCGCAGGAAATCGCTGAGATCGTCGGCGTCCTTGGGTTCGAACAGCCACTCCGCCGCGCCACCCGCCTTGAACCAGACGAGCGGTGCCAGCGGTGCATTGCGCGTCAGCCGCCCGCGCACCGCGGGCATGTCGATCACCACGCTCACGGCACCGCCCCGATCCGCTCGGCCAGCCCCGCCGCCCATTTCGTGATGTCGCCCGCGCCCAAGCACACGACCTGATCCCCCGGCGCGATCGTCGCGGCCAGCGCGATCGCCAACTCGTCGGCATCATTGACCGCCGACGCGGCATGGTGCCCGCGGTGCCGCAGTCCGTCGACCAACGCCGCCGCATCGACTCCCGGAACCGGTGCCTCGCCGGCTGCATAAACCGGGGTCACAAACACCTGATCGGCGTCGTTGAACGCCTGCTGGAAATCGTCCATCAGATCGCCCAAGCGGCTGAAACGATGCGGCTGCACCACCGCGATCACCCGGCCAGAAGTCGCCTCGCGTGCCGCCGACAGCACCGCTTTGATCTCGACCGGGTGGTGCGCGTAATCGTCGATGATCGTCGCGCCGTTCGCTTCGCCGACCTTGCTGAAACGCCGCTTCACCCCCCCGAACTTGTCGAAACCGTGCGCGATCAGGTCGTCGGCCATCCCGAGTTCCAGCGCGACCGCGATCGCCGCCAGCGCGTTCTGGACATTGTGCCGCCCCGCCATCGGCAGCTTCACGCCCGCGATCGTCCGCGTCGCGCCGTCACGGGCACGGACCACCACGTCGAAACGGTTCGCCCCGCCCGCCGCGACGACATTCAGCCCACGCACGTCGGCCTGCGCCGCGAAGCCGTAGGTGATCAGCCGCCGGTCGCGGATCCGCGGCAGCAGCGCCTGCACCTCGGGGTGGTCGAGGCACATGATCGCCGCGCCATAAAAGGGCACGTTCTCGACAAACTCGACATAGGCGTCCTTGGCCGCCTCGAAGCTGCCGTAATGGTCGAGGTGCTCGGGATCGATGTTGGTGACGACCGCGATCGTTCCGTCCAAGCGCAGGAAGCTGCCGTCGCTCTCGTCGGCCTCGACCACCATCCAGTCGCTCGCACCCAGCCGCGCATTGCTGCCGTAGCTGTTGATGATCCCGCCGTTGATGACGGTCGGGTCGATCCCGCCGGCGTCGAGCAGCGCCGCAATCAGGCTGGTGGTGGTGGTCTTGCCGTGCGTCCCTGCGACCGCGACGGTCGATTTCAGCCGCATTAGCTCGGCCAGCATCTCTGCCCGCCGGACCACCGGGATACGGTGGGTCAGCGCATAGTCGCGTTCGGGATTGCCGGGCTTGATCGCGGTCGAGGTCACGACCACCGCCGCGCCTTCGACGTTCTCGGCGCGCTGCCCGATCGCCACGTCAATCCCGCGCCGGCGCAGCCCGTCGATGACGTAGCCCTCCGCCACGTCCGACCCGCGCACCTGATAGCCGAGGTTGTGCATGACCTCGGCGATGCCCGACATGCCGATCCCGCCGATCCCGACGAAATGGATGACGCCGATGTCGAGGCCGACGCCTTTCATTTCCCGAGCTTCTCAACCAAGTCCGCCAGATCGCGCGCCGCGTCGGGCCGCCCGCAGCTCCGCGCTCTCGCCGCCGCATTTTCCAGCGCGCGCGTGTCCAGCCCCAGCTTCTGGATTTGCTTAGCGAGCTCGACCGGGGTGAATTGCCGCTGCGAAATCGTCCGCGCGCCGCCCACGTCGGTGATCTCGCGCGCATTGACGGTCTGATGGTCGTCGGTCGCGCTCGGCAACGGCACCAGGATCGCCGGGCGCCCCGCCGCGGTCAGTTCGGCGATGGTCGAAGCCCCCGCGCGCGCGATCACCAGATGCGCCCACGCCAGCTCGCCCGGCATGTCGGCGATATAGGTGCTCAGGTCCGCCGCTATCGACAGCTCTGCGTATTTGGCGCGCGCCGCCTCGATATCCTCGATCCGTGCCTGATGCGTGACCTGCAACCGCCGCCGGAAATTTACCGGCAACAGCGACAACCCGTCGGGTACCACTTCGCTCAGCGTCGTCGCGCCCTGGCTGCCCCCCGTCACCAGCACGCGGAAGATGCCGTCGGGGTCAATCATCGGATACGGCTCGTGGCGCAGCTTCAGCACCGCGTCGCGGACCGGATTGCCGACCAGCCTGGTCTTGGCGACGTGCTTGTCGCTCAGCCGCTCGGTGTCGGGATAGCTCGTCGCGATCAGGTCGACCTTGCCGGCGACCAGCCGGTTGACCCGCCCCAGCACCGCATTCTGTTCGTGGACCGCGGTCGGGATCTTCGCGCTGAACGCCGCCGCCAGCGCCGGAAACGCCGGATAGCCGCCGAAGCCGATCACCGCGGCGGGGCGGAACGTGCGGAACAGCTCGAGCGCCATCGCCCGCCCATCCCACATCGCCATTGCGGCTTTCGCCCAGCCGATCGGCCCGCCCGCGAACCGGCCGGCGGGAATGACGTGCGTTTGCACCCCCTCGAACAATCCGGGGAAACGCACCCCGCGTTCGTCGCTGACCAGCGCGACGCGGTGGCCGCGCTTGGTCAGCTCCGCCGCCAGCGCCGCCGCCGGGACCATGTGCCCGCCTGTCCCACCCGCCGCCAGAACGAAATGCCGGCTCATCGTGCCGCCAATCCGCCCGCATAGGGCGAGCGTGTCAGGAACGGATTGCGCCGCGTGAACGCCAGTAAAAGCCCCATTCCGATCGAGAGCGCGATCATCGATGACCCGCCGTAACTGATGAACGGCAAGGTCATGCCCTTTGACGGGGCCAGCCCGGTGTTGACCGCCATGCTGACCAAGGCCTGTGCACCGAATTGCGTCGCCAGCCCCGCGCTCGCCAGGATCCGGAATTCGTCCTCTTCGTCGAGCAGCTTGATGAAGACGCGGATCACGATCGCCAGGAACAGGATCGCGATGATCCCGCACACGACCAGCCCGAATTCCTCGCCGATCACGCTGTAGATGTAATCGGTATGCGCCTCGGGGAGCTTGAACTTGACCGTCCCGCCGCCCGGCCCGGTTCCGGTGATCCCGCCCGCGGTCAGCGTCGCGTGCGCCATGTCGGTCTGATAATGGTCGATCAGCGCATTGCCGCTCGCCTCGGCGTCGGGAAACAGGAACCCGTCGATCCGTTTGCGCGCGGTGTCGTAGAACGCATAGGCCAGCCCCAGCCCGACCGGCACGCACCCCGCCAGCATCGCCAGCACCCGCGGCGACGTCCCCGAAATCGTCATCAGCGCCAGCCAGATGACCGCAAAGATCACCGTCTGCCCGAAATCGGGCTGCAGCATCAGCAGCACGCCGATGACCGCGGTCAGCAGCGCGGTGAGCCACTGCACCGGCAGCGTCTTGTCCTGGCTGCGCAGCGACAGCAGCCACGCGGTGGACACCACGAAACACGGTTTCAGGAACTCGGAGGGTTGCAACAGCGACACGCCGACGTCGATCCAGCGCCGCGCGCCGTTCTTCTCGACCCCGATCAGCGGCACCAGGATCAGCAGCAGCATACAGACCGCCAGCCCGATCAGCGCCATCCGCCGCGCCGCGCGGACCGGCAGCATCGAGACCGCGATCAGGATCGGCAGCGACACCCCGACCCACGCGACCTGCCACCAGAAGAAGAACAGCGGCGCGACCTTGTGATGCTCGCCCGAATAGCGCTGTGCCGACGCAGGGGACGCCGCCGCGACCGCGACCAGTCCGATCGCCATCAACAGCAATGCGAGCAACAGCAAAACGCGGTCGATGTCCCAAATCCACAAGCCCAGCGGACTGCGATCGCCGCGCCCGCCACGGTCACGGACCTGGCTCCAGAGGCCGGTCGCCTTCGCGCTCATGACGCCGACCCCCACAACCCGTGCTCCCGCGGAAGCGGGAGCCCAGGGTCACAAGCAATGTGCTTGCGGTCCTGGACCCCCGCGTGCGCGGGGGAACAGCGTTTTGGGGAGCGGCTCGTTACCATCACAGCGCCGCCACCGCCGCGCGGAACGCGTCGCCGCGCGCTTCGTAATCGCGAAACTGGTCGAAACTCGCCGCCGCCGGCGACAGCAATACCGTGTCGCCCGTCCGCGCGTTCGCGGCGGCATCGCGCACCGCCTGCGACAACGTCCCGCTTTCCAATACCGTCATGTCGCTACGCAGGATCGCGGCGAACGTCGGTCCGGCCTCGCCGATCGTATAGGCGTGCGCGACGTGCCCGAAATGCGGTCGGCACGCGTCGAGGTCGTCCGACTTCGCGCGCCCGCCCAGGATCCAGTGCACCCGCCCCGGCCCTTTGGCGAACGCCGCCAGCGCGGGCGCGGTGCTCTCGGCGTTGGTCGCCTTGCTGTCGTTGACGTAGGCGACTCCGCGCACCGCGCCGACCCGCTCCATCCGGTGCGGCAGCCCGGCGAAGCTCGCCAGCCCCGCGTCGATCGCGGCGTTGTCGATCCCCAGCACTTCGCACACCGTGATCGCGGCGAGCGCGTTCTGCGCATTGTGCGGCCCCTGCAATGCGGGCCAGCGCGACTGGTCCATGCAGACGCCCGGCGCGATCTTGTGAAGATGCTCGGCCTTCGCCGACAGCGACCGTGCGATCGCCGCGGAAGGCGCATCGCCGATCGCGATCACCGCGTCGTGATTCTTCGCCTGCATCGCGAACAGGCGTGCCTTGCTGTCGGCATAACCCTGAAAATCGGGATAGCGGTCGAGGTGGTCGGGAGTGATGTTGAGCAACACCGCGACCTCGCAATCGAGGCGCTGCGTCAGGTCGAGCTGGTAACTCGACAGTTCGAGCACATAGACTCCCCCGAACGGCAGCGGCTCCTGCGCCAGGATGGGAAGCCCGATATTGCCGCCCATCAGGCTCGGCTTGCCCGCGGTCTGCACGATATGGTGGACGAGCGCGGTGGTGGTCGATTTGCCGTTGGTCCCGGTGATGCCGACGACCCAGTGCATCGGCAGTTCGTCGCGCGCCTGCGCGAAGAGTTCGATGTCGCCGATGATCGGGATGCCGGCCGCCCGCGCGCGCTCGGCGAGCGGCAGCGTGTTGAGCGGCACCCCGGGGGAGACGACCAGCGCATCGAACCGGGCGAGGTCGATGGTGTCGAGATCGGCGATCTCTAAAGCCCTCTCCCCTTCAGGGGAGAGGGTTGGGAGAGGGGGATGTGCAGAACCGCTGACATTGCCGTGTTCCCCTCTCTCCTGAAGGGGAGAGGGAGATGATTTGCGCGCCCCCTCATCCGCATCCCACGCGACCACGCTCGCCCCGCTCGCCAGCAGCGCCGCGACCGTCGCCGCGCCCGAGCGCGCCAGCCCCAGCACCGCGTAGCGCTTGCCCGCCCAGGCGCGACACGTGATCACCGGATCTTCAACGTGCTGAGGCCCGCCAGCGCGAGCACCAGGCTGACGATCCAGAACCGGATCACGACGGTCGGCTCGCTCCAGCCGAGTTGCTCGAAATGGTGGTGGATCGGTGCCATCCGAAATACGCGTTTGCCGGTCCGTTTGTACCAGAATACTTGGACGATCACCGACACCGCCTCGACCACGAACAGCCCGCCGATGATCCCCAGCACGATTTCGTGATGCGCGACCACTGCGATCGCGCCGAGCGCGCCGCCCAGCGCCAGGCTGCCGGTGTCACCCATGAACACTGCCGCGGGGGGCGCGTTGAACCACAGGAACGCGAGCCCCGCCCCGACCATCGCCCCGCAGAAGATCGCCAGGTCGCCCGCCCCGGGGACGTGCGGGATGCCGAGGTAATCGGAAAATTTCGCGTTCCCCGCCAGATAGACGATCACCATGAACGCGACGCTGGCGATGATCACCGGCATCGTCGCCAGTCCGTCGAGCCCGTCGGTCAGGTTCACGGCATTGCCGAACGCGACGATCGTGAACGCCGCGAACACGACGTAGAACGGCCCGAGGTCGATCGCATAGCCGGTCAGGAACGGCAGGTAGAGCAAGGTGCTGGTCTGATCGATGATCAGCCAGCTGGCGAGCCCGGCGACCGCGAATTCGAGCAGCAGGCGGACTCGGCCCGACACTCCGGCGTGACTCGCCTTCCTGACCTTGTCCCAATCGTCGAGGAAGCCGATCGCGCCGAACCCCATCGTCACGAACAGCACCGCCCACACGAACGGATTGCTCAAATCCATCCAGAGCAGGATCGACAGTCCGAGCGAGGTCAGGATCATTAACCCGCCCATCGTCGGCGTGCCGACCTTGGCCAGATGAGTCTGCGGCCCGTCGCTGCGGATCGGCTGCCCCTTGCCCTGCCGCACCCGCAGCCAGCCGATGAAGCGCGGCCCGATGATGAGGCCGATGATCAGCGCGGTCGCGACCGCGCCGCCGGTGCGGAAGCTGAGATACCGGATGAGGTTCAGCACCCCCGGAAAGCCCAATTGTTCGGCGATCCAGAACAGCATCAGCCCGCCCCCGCCCCGGTTGCTGCCAGCGCGGCGACGATCGCGGACAACCCGACCCCGTTCGAACCCTTGATGAGCACCGTATCTCCCGGCTGCAACACCGCCATCAGGCGTTCGCGAGCGGTGGCGGCGTCGGGCACATGGACGGTTTCGAGGCGCTGCTCAAGCGCTTCCGCCAGCGGCCGCATCGCTTCGCCGACCAGGAGAATCGTTTCGACGTTCGCGGCCAGGATCGGCTCGGCCAGCGCGGCGTGAAAATCCGCGGTCTGTTCGCCCAGTTCGCGCATCTCGCCCAGTACCGCGATGTGCCGCCCGGGCTCTTGCGCCAGCACCGCCAGCGTCGCGCGCATCGATGCGGGGTTGGCATTGTAGCTCTCGTCGATCAGCAACGCGTCGCCCGCGCCAACCGGCACGCGCAGCCGCTGCCCGCGTCCCGGCAGATCGTTCAGCTCGGCCAGGGCCAGTCCCGCCAGTGCCAGATCGCCCCCCGCCGCATCGACCGCGGCCAGCACCGCCAGACTATTCGATACCCAATGCGCGCCCGGGAACGCGATCGTGTAGCTCAGCGCGCGATCCCGCACTGCCGCGCTGACGAAGGTGCCGCGCGCGGTGCGCATCACGTCGATCGGGTGGACATCGGCGGCAGGGTCGGTGCCGAAGGTCACGACTTGCGCCGCATGGGGCGCGGCTGCCGCGAGCAGGCGGTCGCGGTGCGGGCTGTCGTAGGGCGCGATCGCGACGCCGCCCGGCTCCAGCCCGGCGAAGATCTCGCCCTTGGCGTCCGCGATCGCGCTCTCGTCGGCGAAGAATTCGGTATGCGCCGGCGCGATCGCCGTCACCACCGCGACATGCGGCCGCACCAGCGTGGTCAGGTGCGCGAGCTCGCCCGGATGGTTCATCCCCATTTCCAGCACCGCGAATTCGGCCTCGCGCGGCATCCGCGCCAGGCTCAGCGGCACGCCGGTGTGGTTGTTGTAGCTCTTGACCGATTTGTGCGTGACCCCCGGTTCCGCGCGGTCGAGCGCGGCGGCGAGCGCTTCCTTGGTCCCGGTCTTGCCGACCGAGCCGGTCACACCGATTATTCGCGCGTCGGTTCGCGCCCGCGCCGCCCGCGCAAGCGCTTCGAGCGCGGCGAAGGTATCGGCGACAAAAACGTGAGGATGAGCGGTGGCCTCACTGACCAGAAGCCCGACCGCGCCACGATCGATCGCAGCATCGACAAACCTGTGCCCATCGTCAGCCTCTCCCTTCATCGCAATGAACAGAAAACCGGGTTCGACCTCACGGCTGTCGAACGTGACGCCGGTGACGACGAAGTCGCCCGACAGGACGCCCCCGGTTGCCCCGGCGATTTCGGCGGCGGTCCACAATGGCGCGCTCACCCGACACTCTCGCGCGCGACCGTCACGTCGTCGAACGGCAGCACCAGATCGCCGACGATCTGCCCCTGCTCGTGTCCCTTGCCCGCGATCAGCACGATGTCCTGCGCGCCCGCCTCCCGCACCGCATATCCGATCGCATCGCGCCGCGACCCGATCTCGACCGCGCCCGGGGCGCCCTTCAGCAGCTCGGCGCGGATCGCCGCCGGCTCCTCGGTCCGCGGATTGTCGTCGGTCACGATCACCAGATCGGCGTGCGCGTGCGCGACTGCGCCCATCGGCTCGCGCTTGCCCTGGTCGCGGTCGCCGCCCGCGCCCAGCACGACGATCAGCCGCCCCGCAGCGTGAGGTTTCAATGCCGCAATCGCCGCCTCGACCGCGTCGGGCGTATGCGCATAGTCGACATAGATCGGCGCGCCCGCACGGTTGATCGCCGCGCGCTCCAGCCGCCCGCGCACCGGAGCGAGCCGCCCCAGCCCGGCCAGCGTCTCCTTCACCCCGCCCCCGGTCGCGATCACCAGCCCCGCCGCGGTCAGCGCGTTGGCGGCCTGGTACGCGCCGATCAGCGGCAGCATGACCGTGTGCGTCGCGCCGTCCGCTTCGATGCTCAGCGTCTGCCCGAGCAAGGTCGGCTCGCGTCCCATCAGCCGCAGCGTCTCACCGCGCGCGCCGACGGTGATCAACCGGTTGCCGCGCGCGTGCGCCAGATCGATGACCCGCGCGCTCGAGACGTCGTCGGCCCACACCACCACCGCGCCGTCGGCGCTGACGACTTCGCTGAACAGTCTGAGCTTGGCGGTCAGATATGCCGCCATGTCGCCGTGGTAGTCGAGATGATCGCGACTGAGGTTGGTGAACGCCGCCGCCGCGACCGGCAGCCCTTCGGTGCGATATTGCGTCAGCCCGTGGCTCGATGCTTCGAACGCCAGATGCGTGACGCCCTCGCGCGCCAACCCCGCGACATTGGCCAAAAAGGTGACGATGTCGGGCGTGGTCAGCCCGGTCGTGACGCGCTCGTCGGCGGTGGTGACGCCCAGCGTTCCGATCGAGGCGGCGTGATGCCCCTGCATCCGCCATAATTGCCGGGTCAGTTCGACCGTGCTGGTCTTGCCGTTGGTGCCGGTGACCGCGATGCACGTCGCAGGAAACGGCGCGAAGAACCGCGCGGCCAGCCCGGCGAAGCGTTCGCGCGGGTTAGGATCGGCGATGTGGACCGCGCCCGTCACCTTCGCCTCCGGCCGCGCCACGACCGCGATCGCACCGCCCGCGACCGCCGCGTCGATATAGTCCTCGCCGTCGACCCGCGTGCCCGCGAACGCGCCGAAGATCGTCCCCGGCGCGACCTTGCGGTGGTCGATCGCGAAGCCGGTGACGGTGCTGCCCCGGTCGCCGCCGATAAGGGCATCGAGTTTCATCGTGCCGGTCGGCTGGCCAAGCCTGCCGCCCAAACCGTTCGTGCTGAGCCTGTCGAAGCACGTGTCGCGCGCGCAGTCCTTGCGGCACGACCTTCGACAAGCTCAGGACGAGCGGGGCTTTGGCGGGACATCGGGCGCAAGGTCATTCCCCCGCGGCCGGGTCCTCGCCCGGCGCGTGCCACAGCAGCGGCGTCAGGTCCGACACGTCCACATCGCGGCGGACGTCGGGCATCACCCCCAGGATCGCGCCGGTCCGCATGATCACCCGGCTGATCACCGGCGCGGCGGTGTAGGCGGCGGTGGTCTGGTATGAATTGGCTTCGACGCGCTGTGCCGAATCGACCATCGCGATCACGACGTAGCGAGGATGGTCCATCGGGAAGACCGCGGCGAAGGTCGAGACGTTGCGGTTCTTGTCGTAGCCGCCCCGCCCCGGCACCTCTGCGGTCCCGGTCTTGCCGCCGACGCGGTAGCCCGGCGCCTCGGCCTTCTTGCCGGTGCCCTGCGTCACGATCAGCCGCAGCAGCTGGCGCAGCCGGTCGCTGGTCGCCTGGCTGTAGACGCGCTTGCCCGCCACCGCTTGGCCGGGCGCGACTTTCAGCAGCGTGGCCGGCCGAAAGATGCCGCCATTGACCAGCGCCGCATACGCGCTCGCCAGATGCAGCGGCGTAACCGCAATGCCGTGTCCGAACGCGGTCGTCATCGTCGTGGTGCGCGCCCAATATTGCGGCCACAGCGATTTCTGTTTCTCGCGCAACTCGATCGCCGGGCGCTTGTCGAAATCCAGCGCGCGGAACGTGGCCTGCAGCCGCTCGGGCCCGATCTCCTCGGCGATCCGCGCGGTCGCGATGTTCGACGAATGGATCAGCGTCTCGGGAATGTTGAGCCAGCGGTTCTGCGCGTGATCGTCCTTGATCCGGAACCGTCCGACCTGGAGCGGCGCGGTGGCGTCGAACCGCCGCGCCATGTTGGTCACGACCCCGCTCTCGATCGCGGTCGCCATCGTGATCGGCTTGAACGCGGAGCCGAGTTCGTAGACCGACTGCGTCACGTTGTTGCGCTGCATGTCCGCGGTCGAACCCTTGATCCGGTTCGGATTGAACACCGGCAGCGACGCCATCGCGACGATCTCACCGGTGTCGACGTCGAGTACCAGCCCCGCCGCGCCGCGCGCGCCGAACGCGACCATCGCCTGACCCAGCTCGCTTTCCATCGCCGCCTGGACCCGCGCGTCGATCGACAGCGCGACCGGCGCATCGCGCGTCGCCGGGTCGGTCAGCCGCTCCTCAAGGAACCGCTCCATCCCGCGCTGGCCGTGCCCGTCGATGTCAAGGAAGCCGAGCGCGTGCGCGGCCATCGACGATTGCGGGTACAGCCGCTGCGGCTCGCGCCCGAACTTGATACCGGGTTCGCCGAGCGCATTGACCGCGCTGACCTGCGCCGGCAGCGCGCGGGTCGCCAGATACGTGAACGCGGCGTCCATCTTGAGCCGGGTGTAGAACCAGGTCGCGTCGCGTTCGGGGAAGATCGTCGCCAACCGGCGCGCCAGTTCGGCCTTGTCGCCGATCACGTTCTTGGGCTGCACCCCGACCGACCAGGCATCGATCGTCCGCGCCAGCGGCACGCCGTTGCGGTCGGTCACATCGGCGCGTAGCGGGACCAGCGCCGCCGCCCCGTCGCGGCTGGTCGGGCTCTGCGAAAACGCCGCCAGGAACGCCAGCCGCCCGATCACCAGCATCACCGCGGCGGTAAAGAACAATGCGAGCACCACCAGGCGCAGATGCGCGACCTGCGCCATGTTGGTGCGCGCGCCGGTAATCCGCCGCGGCGGCAGCGGCCGGGCGACCAGGGGGGGGACCGCGGTCGCCACCCCGGTCAGCGCCCGCGCGCCGCCTCGGCGCGGGCGCCGCTCACGATATCGCCGAGCACCGTGTCGCTCAGCAGCTTGCGATCGAGCATCGCCACCGCCTGCGCCTTCTTCACCGTCGCGACGGTGGCAACCGCGGCCTGCTGGATCAGCGGCGCTTCCTCCGCCACCGCCGCCTTCGCCATCGGCGCGGCTGCCGCCGGGGTCGCGGCGACCACCGCCGCCGCCGCCGCGTTGGCGGTCGCGATCGGGGTCACCCCGGCCGGCACCACCAGCGCCGCCAGCTGCACTTCGGGCGCGACATTGGCTCCGCGCAGCAACGCCGCGAACTGCTGCTCGTTTGCCATGAACTGCGCGGCGGTCGGCGCGGTCAGCGCCAGCACGTCGCCGTTCCAGCGTTCGAGCTGGACGTAATTGGACCGCGTGTCGAATTCGGTGCCGAGCGCGCGCAGGTCACGCTGCGCCTGCGCGATACGCGCGTTGACGAAGTTCAGCTTGTTGCGCTCGGCCGCGACCGACAGCGAGATCATGTAGCAGCCGAGGACGACCACCACGCAGCTGAGCAACCAGCCGAGCCCTTTGAGACGTTGTACTGCGCGCATCTAAGCTACTCCGGTCCAGGGTGCGGCGCCGGTGCGGCGCGCAGTACGCAGGGTCGCCGAACGCGCGCGCGGATTGCGCGCCACCTCGGCGTCGTCGGCGCGGACGGGCTTGCCGACCGCTTCGAAAGTGGGATCGCTCGCCGCGGCGAGCGCGGGCAAATGCCGCGAGCCACCCGGCGTCGCGCCGCTACGCTCGCGCAGGAAACGCTTCACCAATCGGTCCTCGAGGCTGTGAAACGTCACCACCGCCAGCCGCCCTCCCGGTGCCAGCACGCGCTCCGCCGCCACCAGCCCGTCTTCGAGCTCGCCCAGCTCGCGGTTCACGTGGATCCGGATCGCCTGGAAGCTCCGCGTCGCCGGGTCCTTCTTATCGTGTGGCTTATGACCCAGCGCCTTGCGCACGACGGTCGCCAGCTCGCCGGTCCGCTCCAGCGGGCGCGCCGCGACGATCGCGCGGGCGACCCGCCGCGACTGGGTCTCGTCGCCGTAATGATAGAGCACGTCGGCGATCGCGCTTTCGTCGGCTCCGTTGACGAAGTCCGCCGCGCTCTCGCCCGACTGCCCCATCCGCATGTCGAGCGGGCCATCGGTCTGGAACGAAAACCCGCGCTCGGCGCGGTCGAGCTGCATCGACGACACGCCGATGTCCATCGCGACGCCATCGACCGACTGCTCGACCTCCTGGTCCATACGGCTGAATTCGGCGGGAATCAGCGTCAGCGCGCCATCGCTGGCCTCGGCCAGCGCCCGTCCTTCCTCGATCGCATCGGGGTCGCGATCGAAAGCGAGTACCCGGGCGCCCTGGGAGAGGAACGCCCGGGTATATCCGCCCGCGCCGAACGTCGCGTCGATGATGCTCTCGCCGGGGGAGATCGAGAGCGACGACACGACGGCGTCGAGCAGAACTGGAATATGGGGAGCCGCGCCGGTCATGCGCCGCGTTCTTCGAGAAGATACTCGACCAGCCCGCGCAGGCGCCGGTCGTCGCCGCGCTCGGCGAGCAAAGTCTGCGGGTCCCAGATTTCGAAATACGGCCCGACCGCGATGAACATCGCAGCTTTGCCGATCCCGGAGAACTTGCGCGGATAGCCCTGCAACACGAAGCGTCCGCTCTGGTCGAACGCGACCACGTCGGCCATCCCGTTGCCGATCCGGAAATGGTGGCGCTCGACCGGCGCGCCCGGGGTCGACACCGCGCTCGCGCGCTGCGCCAGCTCTTCGGCCAGGATCGCGGCATAACCCTGATCGTAGGCGAGCAGGCAGGTGTCGGTTTCGCTCGGCGCGATCGTCAGCGTGCGCAGGACATCGCCGTTCGCGGTGCGGGGATTGTTGGCCTCGACCACCTGGCGCAGCGCAGCCGGGATCGCGACGCGACCCTTATCGTCGACGCCCTGGAGCCCGTAACCCTGAAAGATCCCCCTGGCCTGCACGCCGTCCCCTCGACCGCGGCGGACATGGTTCTTCGCCCCCGAAATCGCGCCTGCGACCCGGGCTCACCGTCGGCAAAGAGGATCGTCCCCCGTTAACCACGTGGCTAACATGGGCATATCGGGGATGCAACGGGTGAGACGGGGATTTTACGGGCTAAAGTGGCTATCCAGCGGGACGCACAGCGTAAAAAAGCCACGACTCGTCAACGCGTTCGCGGGATGTTCTGCCTCACGACCAGCGCGACTCGGGCGCGGTGCGGGATTCATTGGGCGGGAGCGGCTTGATTGCCGGGATCGGCGGCGGGCGGCGCGACCCCCAGTTCGGCCAGCGGCTCGCTCGCCGCCTTCGCGGGCATCGTCGCATTGTCGCCGGTGATCGCCTCGACCGTCGCGGGCTGCGCGCCGCCGATCGCTGCCACCGGGCGTTCGCGATTGACCGAATTGAACACCGCGCTGGCCAACCCGATCAACAGCAGCACCAGGCCGAGCCCGGTCAGCCCGACCTTCAGCCGCTGCATCGTCTGTTGACGCTGGGGGTTCGCCGCCGGATTGCTCATGCGTCGCCGATGCATAAGCGAAGCGCGGGCGATTGTCGAACCGGCTTGCAACGCACCGACGATTGAACACGTTTGCGATCGATGGTATAGTCACTGCAGGAGGCTATACCATGGCGACACAGCTCAATATCAAGGATCCGATCACGATTCGCCTGGCACGTGATCTGGCCGCCTCCAGCGGAAAGTCGGTGACAGCGGTCATCCGCGCCGCACTGGAGCGCCAAGAGCGTGAATTTGAAGCGCGAACGGAACGGCTGGCGACCGAATTTCGTGAGTTGGGCCAGGAATTCCGCACGGCCTTACCCGCCGAGAAGCAGACCATGACAGCCCGCGAATTGCAGGACGCGATCTATGACGAGGATGGCGTGCCTAAATGATCGTCGATACCTCGGCGATCTGTGCTGTCCTGTTCGACGAGGATGAGGGCGACGCTTTTCTCCGAATGTTGGTTCGTGCCGAGCGCGTGCAGCTTTCAGCCGGCAACTGGATCGAGCTTGCGCCTGTCCTCAGCCATCGGCGTACGGGGGAGCTGGAAGCCCGCTTGGATTGGCTGATCAAACAATGCGGGATAACGATCAGCGCCGTCAGTGTGGCGCAAGCTGACCTGGCCCGCGACGCCTATCGTCGCTTCGGTCGCGGGACCGGCCATCCGGCGAAACTCAATTTCGGCGATTGCTTCGCCTACGCGCTCGCCAAGGAAACCGGCGAGCCGCTTCTCTTCAAGGGCGACGATTTTCGCCACACCGATATCCGTGCCGCGCTCTAGCAAGCCGTGGCTCCCCGCCGAAAAGCCTTGTCGAGCATCGCGGCACACGTTACGACTACGCATGTAGTCAAGGAGCGAGCCATGCGGAAAATGATCAGCTGCGTCATCGTCGTCGCGCTCGGAGCGCTTGCGGTGCCGGTCGGCGCCAGTCCGTCAGGGGCCCATGCCGGCATCGTCACCCCCGCGGATCAGGCGGCGATCAATGCGAAGTGCAGGCTGCCCGCCGGCACCCGCACCCCCGACAGCGTCACCTTCAGCACCGGCGGCCTGCGCTGCCCCGACGGACGGGTCGTGCGCGATGCCGAGACCCGCGCGCTCGGTAGCCGGATCGAAGCGCGCGCCCGCGCGCACGTCGCCGCAGTCATGGCGCGCCCCGGGGTCGCCGTCGCGGTGGAGGCGACCGCCGACAAGGCCTCGCGCGACGCCATCCGCAAGCTGCGCGCGCGCGACCGCTAACCGGCGCGGTGGAGCGCAAGGCAAGCTTTCCGCCGGTCGCCGACCCCCGCGCGCGGCTGCTGATCCTCGGCAGCCTGCCGGGCGACCGCAGTCTCGCCGACCGCCGCTATTACGCGCATCCGCAGAACCAGTTCTGGCGGCTGCTGGGCCCGGTGGTCGGCCGCGACCTGTTTGCGCTCTCCTACGAAGATCGGCTTGTCGCGCTCCAAAATGCCGGCGTCGCGCTATGGGACGTCGTCGCCCACGCCCATCGCCCCGGCAGCAGCGACGCCGCGATCGCCGACCCGCAAGCCAACGACCTCGCCGCGCTCATCGCTACGCTGCCAAAGTTGCGCGCGATCGCCTTCAACGGCGCGACCGCGCACCGCCACGGGTTATGGGCGCTCGGCAGTCACGCCGCGCGCTTCGAAATCGTCGCGCTCCCGTCGAGCAGCCCGCTCCACACCGTCGGCCTGGCCGCCAAGCAACCGGCGTGGAGCGCGCTCGCCAGCTATCTTTGAACGGACGTCACGACATCGGGAAGCTGGGATCGACCGTCCCGAGCGGCAGCCCGCGCGCGCGGCAGAAGTCGATCGTGCCCGAGCGGGGCAGATACCGGCTCAGCGGCGCGCCGGCGTCGATCACCCCCCGCTCGCTCAGGCGGCGCGCGACCTGCTTCGCGACCGTCGCGGTAAAGGCGGCGAGCCCGCGCGCGGTTTCGATATCCTGCAACAATACGCCGCGCGTCGCGGGATCGATCGGCCCCGGCTGCGCCAGCACCCGCAGCCGCCAGCCCACCTCGTCAGTCTGCAGGCTGTAGATCACCAGCCCTTCCAGCTGGGTGTAATGTTCGCGCATCGCCTGCGCGAACGGGGCATCGAGGTGCGCGACGATCCCGTCGCCGACGGCCGATCGCCAGACCTGATTGCTCCACTCTCTGCTCGGCACGCGGTAGACATAGCGATCGTTCGTACGATCGGACATCGTCGGCGCGACGACCCGGACCGGCGCGGTCAAGCCCGTGGCGAGATCGGCGAGCTGCCGGTCGACGCACGGCGCGACCATGATCGCCTCGATCGCCTGCCCGTAATTGTCGCGCAATTCGACGTCGAGCGCATCCCGCGCCGCGCGCGCCTTCTGTCGCCAGTCGATCGCCTCGGCGACCTGCTGCGCGCCCAGCGCGATCAGCACGCCGAGCACGATCACCCCGACCTCGCCCCAGAAGATCCGCCAGCCGTGCAGCGGTGTCGGAACTCGGATCATCGTGCGCACGCCCCCCGTTCACGACCTTATCGCGCGCATGGCCAATTGCCAGCCGCGCGCTTTCGTCGGAGCGTTTTCCGTGAGAGAGGCCGCCGATGTCCGCCCCCGCCCCCTTTGACGCGATCGTCCTCGGTGCTGGCGGAGCCGGGCTGATGTGCGCCGCGACCGCGGGTCAGCGCGGCCGGCGCGTGCTGGTGGTCGATCACGCCGACGCGCCGGGCAAGAAGATTCTGATCTCGGGCGGCGGGCGCTGCAACTTCACCAACCTCGGTACCGCGCCCGAGCGTTTCCTCAGCGCCAATCCCCATTTCGCCAAGTCCGCGCTCGGTCGCTACTCGCCCGCCGACTTTCTCGCCTTGGTCGAGGCGCACGGCATCGCCTGGCATGAAAAGACGCTCGGCCAGTTGTTCTGCGACGGGTCGGCGAAACAGATCGTGGCGATGCTGCTCGACGAATGCGCCAAAGGCGGCGTCGAGCTTCGCCTGAACAGCCCGCTTGGCGCGATCACTCACGCCGACGGCCGGTTCACTGTGGCTCACGGCGACCGCACCGCCACCGCCCCCGCGCTGGTCATCGCGACCGGCGGCCCGTCGATCCCCAAGCTGGGCGCGACCGACTTCGCCTACCGCCTCGCGCGCCAGTTCGGGCTGAAGGTGGTCGAACCCCGCCCCGCGCTCGTCCCGCTCGCGTTGCCCCCCGCCGAAGCCCTCTTCCGCGAGCTGTCGGGCGTCGCGGTCGAGGTCGTCGCCCGCGCCGGCAAGGCGGCCTTCCGCGAAGCCGCGCTCTTCACCCATCGCGGCCTCAGCGGCCCCGCGATCCTGCAAGCCTCGAGCTATTGGCGTCACGGCGAAGCGGTCGCGATCGATCTGCTGCCCGGCCACGCCCCCGGCTGGCTCACCGCCGCCAAACGCGAACGCCCGCGCGCCACGCTCGCCGGGCTGCTCGGTGCCGCCCTCCCCGACCGATTGGCGAAGGCGCTGGCCGAACGCCTCGCTGTCCCGACCGCGCTCGCCGACACCAGGGACGCGGCGCTGACCCAGGCCGAACGCGCGCTGGCGAACTGGAGCTTCCACCCCGACGGTACCGAGGGCTACGCCAAAGCCGAAGTCACCGTCGGCGGGATCGCCACCGATGGCCTGTCATCCAAAACGATGGCAGCGCGCGCCGTCCCCGGCCTCTATGCGATCGGCGAAGCGGTCGACGTCACCGGCTGGCTCGGCGGCTATAATTTCCAATGGGCCTGGGCGAGTGGGGTCGCGGCGGGCCAGGCATTATGATGCCGCCGGGACAACGCGCTAGCTCCGCCCGGTCAGCCCCGCGAACGCACCGCGCAGCGCCGCCGGCCCCGCCGCCTCCAGCACGCCGGCGACGACCTCGTCGGGCGACCAGAACAGCGACGGCGCTTCGTCGTCGAGCATCGCCCAATCCGGAAACATCCGCTCGGCGACCTCCTCGCTCAGCAACGGCCGGACATCCAGATGCCGCGCATCGACCGCGATCTTCCCATACAGCGCATCGATCGCCGCCGCCGGTCCCTCGATCAATTGCAAATACAGGTCATGACGACAGATCAGCGCCCCGGTGATGCCGTCGCACGCATTGTTGCGCCGCGCGTCCATCAGAATCCCGGCCAGCATCGCATCGTCGAACCCGAACGGTTGCGAGCGATAGATCAATTGCTTCATCGGCTCGCTCCCGGCGGTACGTTCGTCAGGCTAGGCGAAGCGATCGGCGGCGCATAGCCGCGCCTTACCCGAAAACCGCGTGGTCGCCGCGCTCGACGGACGCTTCGCCCGCCACTACCCGCGTATAATGATCGATCAGTGTGTCGCTCCCGGTCGCGGGGGTCGCATCCGCATCGTAGCG
>JAZKGJ010000186.1:0-10070 GCA_040385975.1 Pseudomonadota bacterium
TGAACGCGATCGGCGCGATCTCGATCTCGCCGCTGGCGATGCGCCGCTCGACCTGTTCGGCGGGCAGGCAGTCGTAGAGCGCGTCGTAGAGCGGGCGCAGGTACGGATCGACCTTCTCCTTCATGTCGCCGGGAAGGAAGCCGAGCTTCTCCCCCGCCTCGACCGCAGGGCGCGATAGAATCAGCCGCTGGACGCTGCCGGTGATCAGTTGCGCGACCGCCTGCGCTACCGCCAGATACGTCTTGCCGGTTCCCGCCGGCCCGAGCGCGAAGATGATATCATGGCCGACCAGCGCCTGCATGTAATGCGTCTGCGCGATCGAGCGCGGGACGATCGTCTTCTTGCGGGTGCGGATCAGGATCGGCGGCGGTGCGCCGGGTTCGCTGCGGACGATCCCGTCGAAGGTCGGCTCGGCCGCCATCGCGATCTCGGCATCGACCAGCCCGACATCGATGCTCTCGCCGCGGGCGATCCGGTTGTAAAGTCCGTTCAGCGTATCGCGTGCGACCGCGACCTCGTCAGCGCGACCCTCCAGCCCGACCCGGTTGCCGCGCGCGGTGATGTACACCCCCAGCCGGTTTTCGAGCGCCACCAGATGCTGGTCGAACTCGCCGAACAGCTGCGACAGGAGTTGCGGGCGGTCGAAGGTCATTTCGACCCGGCTCTTGTCGCCCGATTGGGCGGGCGTCGGCTTGCGGCTCATGCGGTCCTTTCGGTGACCCGCGTGAAGGTGGCGGCGCGCGTCGCCAAGCGCAAGCGCCGTCTCAGCCCTGGCTGACAGACTTTTTGGCAAACCAGATCGTATGCCGCGGCCCCTTGCCGTTCTCGCGCGCGCGGACGGTGATCTCCTCCACGGCAAAGCCGGCCTGCGCCAGCCGTCCGGCAAAGGCACGATCGGGGGCGGCGGACCACACCGCCAGCACGCCGCCAGGGGCGAGCGCCGTCATCGCCGCCGCCAGCCCGCGCGGCGAATAGATCGCGTCATTGGCGTCGCGGACAAGGCCGTCGGGGCCATTATCGACATCGAGCAGGATCGCGTCGTAGCTGGCCCGACCCGCGGCGATGACGCTGGCAATGTCGGCCTCGACCAGCCGCACCCGCGGGTCGTCGAGGCAGCCCGCGGCAAGTTCGACCATCGGCCCGCGCGCCCACGCAATCACCGCGGGCACCAGCTCCACGACGGTCAGCACCGCTTCCGGTTCCGTGTCGGCCAGCGCCGCGCGCAACGTGAAGCCCATGCCGTAACCGCCGATCAGGACCTGCGGCGCGGGCGTCGCCAACCGCGCCAGCGTCATCGTCGCAAGCGCCTTTTCCGAGCCGCTCATCCGGCTGCTCATCAACTCATTGCGATCGAGCAAAATCTTGAAATCGCCGCCGTGGGTGACAAGCCGCAGTTCGCCGCCGCCGGGAATCGTCGCCCGGTCGATCAGCGCGGTTTTCAGCATCAGGCGAGCGCCGGTTCGCGCTCAACCCCGGCGAGCGAATTCGGATCGGCGCGGACGAGTTCGACCGGCACGATATCCCCGATGGCATGGTCGCCGATCAGATGGACCGATTGCAGCCACGGCGACTTGCCCAGCATCTGCCCGGGCAGCTTCCCTTTGCGCTCGATCAGCACGTCGCAGCTCCGACCGACGACGCCCGCGTTGAACGCCGCCTGATCGCGGTTGAGCGCCGCCTGTAATCGCTGGAGCCGGTCGTTCATGACCTCCGCGGGAACCTGATTTGCCATGTCCGCCGCGGGGGTGCCGGGGCGGGGGCTGTATTTGAAGCTGAAGGCCTGTGCGTAACCGACCGCATCGACCAGGGTGAGCGTATCGGCGAACTCCGCGTCGGTTTCACCGGGAAAGCCGACGATGAAATCCCCCGACAGCGCGATGTCGGGTCGGCTGCTGCGGACCCGGTCGAGGATGCGCAGATAACTGTCGCGCGAATGGCTGCGGTTCATCGCCTTCAGCACCCGGTCGCTCCCCGACTGGACCGGCAGGTGGAGAAAGGGCATCAGCCTTTCGACGTCGCGGTGCGCATCGATCAACCCCTGCGTCATGTCGTTGGGGTGGCTGGTGGTGTAGCGAATCCGTGCGAGACCCGGCAGGCGGTCGAGCGCGACGATCAGGTCGTGCAGCCCCCGTTCGCCATCCATCCACGCATTCACATTCTGCCCGAGCAGCGTGATCTCCCTGGCACCCGCATCGATCAGCGCCTTTGCCTCGTCGATCAGCGCGTCCCACGGTCGGCTGATCTCCGCGCCGCGGGTGTAGGGGACGACGCAATAGGTGCAGAATTTGTCGCAGCCTTCCTGCACGGTCAGGAACGCCGACGGCCCGACCCGCCGCCGCGCCGGGAGAGCGCCGAATTTGGACGCGGCGGGCATGTCGGTGTCGAGCGCCGCTTCGCCGCGCGCCGCCGCCGCGACCAGCGCGGGCAGATTGTGATACGCTTGCGGCCCGACCACGATGTCGACCCCGGGGCGCCGCGCCATCTCCGGTCCTTCGGCCTGCGCGACGCAGCCCGCGACCGCGATCATCGGCCCATTCCCGGCGAACCCGCCGCCGTGCTTCCGGAGCCGCCCGATCTCCGAATAAACCTTCTCGGTCGCCTTTTCGCGGATGTGGCAGGTGTTGAGGATGACGAGGTCGGCAGTGTTCGCGTCGTCGACCGCGGTCAGCCCCTGCGCCGCCATCAATTCGCCCATCCGCTCGCCGTCGTAGACGTTCATCTGGCAGCCGGAGGATCTGACGTGATAGGTGCGCGGCGCGGACTTCATGGCGCGCGCCCTAGCAAATCCCGGACGCGGGCTCCATCCGTCGCCGCGCTTCGGCGGCGATGGCCTTGCGGCCGGGGAAATCGGCCGGGGCGAAGGGTTCGCGGAAGATCAGGTTTGCCGGAAACGACCCCCGCCGCGCCAGGATGCGCAGCGCGTTCGCCTGGCCAGTTTCGTCCCCCCACGCGATCGCTGGGGTCGCCGCGCCGTAATCGAGCGACACCGGCTGCACCCGCACCCCCGGCGGCGGCGGGTCGAGCACTTCGAGCAGCGCGGCCTTGAACGGCAACAGCTCGCGGCCCGTCCCGGTGGTGCCTTCAGGAAATACCGTCACCGCCCAGCCGGCGTCGACCGCGGCACGGATCGTCGCGATCTGGTCGGCGACCCCCAATCGATCGGCGCGCGACACGAAGATCGTGTGATTGAGCTTGCAGAGCCAGCCGATCAGCGGGACCTGCTCAAGATCGTCCTTGGCGACGAACGCGCTGCCGGTCGCGCCCGCCAGCACCAGAATGTCGATCCAGCTGAGATGGTTCGAGATGAAGAAGACGTCACGGCGCAGCGGGCGGCCGGTGCTGTGCCGCCGTGCGCCGACGATCCAGCCGATGCTGCCCAGAAACAGCCGCGGCCACGGCGACGGCGCGCGGACCAGCCGCCAGCCGCCATGTAGCACCAGTCCGATCAGCAGCGCGGCGACCATCGCGGTCAGCCGCAGCGCGATCCTGACGCGCCCCGCGAGGCTAAGTCTTGCGATCGAGCGAGACGCCGTAGAGTTCCATCCGGTGATCGACCAACCGGAAGCCCAAACGCTCGGCGATCTGCTTTTGCAGGCTTTCCAGCTCCGGGTCGACGAATTCGATCACGCGGCCGGTCTCGACATCGATCAGATGGTCGTGATGCGCCTCGGGCGCGGGTTCGTAGCGCGCGCGCCCGTCGCCGAAATCGTGGCGGTCGAGGATCCCGGCCTCCTCGAACAGCCGCACGGTGCGATAGACCGTCGCGATCGAGATGCCCGGATCGACCGCGGAGGCGCGGGCATGGACCTTCTCGACGTCGGGATGGTCCTCGGCCTCGGACAGGACGCGCGCGATCACCTTGCGCTGTTCGGTGATCCGCAGGCCCTTTTGCAGGCAGAGCGCTTCGAGATCGATATTGCGCGGCATGGCGCGGCTATAGGACCGAACGCTTGTTGCGAAAAGCGATAGCGACTCGCAATAAGGAGTTACAGGTCGCGCGCGTAGGTATGCGCGTCGTAGGCGCGGCCCCCGGCGGGCCGGTAATAGTCGCGGCGCTCGCCGACTTTGGCAAAGCCGTGTGCGGTGTAGAGCGGGATCGCGTCGTTGTTCGCGCGCACCTCCAGGTGCAGCCGGGCGGCACCGCGTCCTCGCGCCTCGTCGATCACCGCCCGCAGCAGGGCCGCGCCGACCCCGCAGCGGCGGGCCTTTGGCTGCGTCGCGATCAGCAACAGCTCGGCCTCGCCTCCGCCCGCTGAGAACGGCACCGCGCGCGCCAGCGAAAATCCCACGGGCCGCCCGTCGAAATGCGCGAGGGTCAGCCACACGCCGGGCAACGCCAGCACCCCCAGGCACTGCCCGGGGGTCCAGCCCTCGCCATAGCGCGGGTCGAACGCCGCCTTCATCAGGGCATCGACGGTGCCGACATCGCGCGCATCGCCCTGCGTCAGCTCGACCAGTTTCAGCATGGTGCTCACGCGCGCACCGCCATCGGCTGCGCGTCGGGCGCACGGCCATAGATCGGGGCGGCGGGCAGCAGCGTCGCGGCGGCGGGCAGCAGCGAGGCGCAGCGCGCGTCGGGCACCAGCTCGGTGCCTTGGTTTAGATAGCGCACGCCGTTGCCGAACGCGGCGCGCCCGCCCAGCATGGCGAGTGCCGCCGCCGGCGTCAGCGACGCGAGCGGCCCGGCGGCGATCAGGCGGTCGTAAGGTTGCACGAAAACCTCACCATGCCCGCCCTCCAGCACCACCGCAATCGCCTCCGCACCGTGCCGGGCGGTCGCCATCGCGGCGATCAGCGCAGTCGAGGAATAGCCCTGCACCGGCACGCCCCAGCCGATCCCCAGCCCGCGCGCCGCGGCGATCCCGACCCGAATCCCGGTAAAGCTGCCGGGGCCGCAATCGACCAGGATCGTGTCGGCGCGACCGCCCTCCGCCAGCGCGGCGATCATCGGGATCAGCCGCTCGGCATGCCCGCGTCCGACCACGTCGTGACGGTGGTCGATGACCCTGTCGCCCGCGATGAGCGCGACCGAACACGCCGCGGTCGCGGTGTCGATGACGAGGGTGCGCCTCACGCGATGCGGTTAAAGACGCCGAAGTCTGGCCGCGGCAGGCGGTCGAAGATCGTGCTCGGATCGCCGTGGCCCAAAGTCGAGATGAAATTGACCTTCACCGCCGGGGTGTCGGCAAAGAACGCCGCGTTCACCAGCCCGCCGTCGAACCCCGACATCGGCCCGGTATCAAGCCCCAGCATCCGCGCGGCGATGATGAAATAGGCGCCCTGCAGCGACGAATTGCGGAACGCCGACGCCGCCCGCAGCTCTTCGCTGCCGTCGAACCAGCTCTTCGCGTCGGCGTGCGGGAACAGCCACGGCAGCTGTTCGTGGAAATTCTCGTCCATGCCGATGACGACACTGACCGGCGCGCTCAGGATCTTGGGCTTGTTCTGCGCCGAACAGCAGTCCGCCAGCCTCTGCTTCGCGGCATCGCTGGTGCACCACACCAGCCGCGCGGGCAGCTGGTTGGCGCTGGTCGGACCCCATTTCAACAGGTCCCAGATCGCATGGAGCTCGGCTTCGCTGACGGCTTCGTCGGTAAACCCGTTATAGCTGCGCGCGGCCCGAAAGACCGTATCGAGCGCGGCGTCGTCGAGTGTGGGCATCAGTCATCCAATCTTCCGTTCGCCCTGAGCGAAGTCGAAGGGCCGGTCCAGACATGGGCTTCGACTTCGCTCGGCCCGAACGGTGAGCGTTAAACCGCCCTCACCTCGGTAACCTCGGGCACGTAATGCCTTAGCAGCTGCTCGATCCCGTTCTTCAGCGTCGCGCTCGACGACGGACACCCGGCGCAGGCGCCCTGCATCTTCAGGAACACCTTGCCCTTGTCGAACCCGCGATAGACGATGTCGCCGCCGTCGCCCGCCACCGCGGGGCGGACCCGGGTCTCGATCAATTCCTTGATCTGCGCGACGATGTCGGCATCGGCCGGGTCCTCGCCGAAGCTTTCCTCGCCCGGCACGGCGAAATCGGCGGTCCCGGCGCGGAACAATGGCATCTGTGCGCTGAAATGATCGACCAATACGCCCAGCACGTCGGGCTTCAACATCGCCCATTCGACCCCGGGCGCAGCCGTCACCGACACGAAATTATAGCCGAAGAACACCCCGGTCACATCGCCCAGCGCGAACAGCGCTTCGGCCAGCGGCGACGCTTCCGCTTCCTCGGGATCGGCGAAATCGCGCGTGCCGGTGTCCATCACCGCGCGGCCCGGCAGGAACTTGATCGTGGCGGGATTGGGGGTGGTTTCGGTTTCGATCAGCATCCGCGTCATGTGGGCGGCGCGCGCGCGGACATCAAGCGGCGTTTCCCGGTGGCGGTCGGGGCGGGGGGTGACTACATCCGCGACCATGTATGCTTTCCCTCGCGCGCTCGGCGCATCGCTGGCGCTGCTGTCGCTCGCTGGACCTGCGGTCACCGCCAGCGCGCAATCCCGGCCCGCCGCCCCGGCGTCGACCGCAACGTCCACGCCGGTCGCGGTCGACAGAAGCCCCTGGCTGTTCAAGGGCAGCGATATCGAGCCCAACCCGGCGTGGAGCTTCGGCACATTGCCCAACGGGGTGCGCTATGCAGTGCGCCGCAACAACGTGCCGCCGGGACAGGTCTCGATCCGCGTCCGGATCGACGCGGGTTCGCTGTACGAGGACGACGGCGAACGCGGCTTCGCGCATTTCCTGGAGCATCTCGCGTTCCGCGGCTCCGAACACGTCCCCGATGGCGAGGCGAAGCGGATCTGGCAGCGGCTGGGTGCGACCTTCGGCTCCGATTCCAACGCGCAGACCACGCCGACGCAGACCGTCTACCGGCTCGACCTGCCGTCTGCGACCGAGGCGGGGGTCGATGAGAGCCTGAAGATTCTCGAAGGAATGATGGATGCCCCGACGCTGACCGACGCGTCGATCGCCGCCGAACGTCCGGTCGTCCTGTCCGAACAGCGCGAACAGCCCGGCCCGCAGATCCGCGTCGGCGATGCGCAGCGCGCGGTGCTGTTCGCGGGCCAACCGCTCGCCGACCGTTCGCCGATCGGCAACGTCGCTACGCTGGAGGCCGCGACCGCTGACACCGTCGCCCGCTTCCATGACCGCTGGTACCGCCCCGAACGCACCGTTGTGGCGATCTCGGGCGACATGGATCCGGCACTGCTCGAACGGCTCGTGATCAAGAATTTCTCCGGCTGGGCCGAACCCGGCGGGCCGACCCCCGACCCCGACTTCGGCAAGCCCGACCCCAGCCAGCCCGCCGCCGGCGCGATCGTCGAGGCGACCGTGCCCGGATCGGTCAGCTACGCGGTGCTGCGCCCGTGGAAATTCAACGCCGACACCGTCCTGTTCAACCAGAACCGCATGGTCGACACGCTCGCGACGCTGATCATCACTCGCCGCCTCGAACAGCGTGCGCGGGCGGGCGGCAGCTACTTGCTCGCCTCGGTCAGTCTGGAGGACGTCGCGCGGTCGGTGAACGGCACCTTCGTCCAGATCGTGCCGATCGGCGACGACTGGCGCGCCGCGCTGCGCGATGCTCGCGCGGTCATCGCCGAAGCCGGGCGCGCCGCGCCGAGTGCGGCGGAGGTCGCACTGGCGCTGTCGAACTACGATTCGGCGCTGAAGAACCAGGCCGATACCGCCGCCGCCGAAGCCGGTTCGGCGCAGGCCGACGACATCGTCGGCGCGGTCGACATCCGCGAAGCCGTCGCCAGTCCTGCCGTATCGTACAAGATCTTCACCGACGCTCGCGCCGCCGGTTTCTTCACGCGCGAACGGGTGCTGGCATCGACCAAGCGCATCTTTCAGGGCGACGCGACCCGCGCGTTCCTGATCACCAAGGCCCCGACGACCGCGGGTGCCGACCTCTCGACCCAGCTGAGTGCGGCGCTGAAGGCCGACGTCGCGCGGGCCAGGGCGCGGCGCAGCGACGGCCCGACCCCGACCTTCGCGCAGCTGCCGCTGCCCGCGGTGGTTGCCAAGGAAGTCGGGCGCGAAACGATCGCCGGGCTCGACATGACCCAGCTCGAATTCGACAACGGCGTCCGGCTGATCGTCTTCCCGACCAAGGCGGAGGAAAACCGGGTCTATGTAAAGGTGCGCTTCGGGCGCGGGCTGAACGCATTGCCGGTCGACCGCGACACCCCGGCATGGGCCGCGCCGATCGCGCTGGCCGCGTCGGGGATCGGCAAGATCGATCAGGAAGGGCTCGACCGGATGACCGCGGGGCGGCGGATCGGACTCGACTTCGCGATCGACGACGATGCCTTCGAATTCGCCGCTGCGACCTCGCCGACCGATCTGGCCGATCAGCTCCGGCTGATCGCGGCCAAGCTCTATCGCCCGCGCTGGGACGCGGCACCGGTGGTGCGCGCGCGGGTCGCGGCGATCGCGGGACAGGCGGGGGAGAATGCGTCGCCCGACGCCGTGCTGCAGCGCCGGCTCGAGGAATTGCTTCACGCGGGCGACCCGCGTTGGGGTACGCCGCCGCTCGCGACGCTGCGGGCGACGACCCCGGCGCGTTTCAAGACGTTCTGGGCACCGTACCTCGCGACCGGGCCGATCGAGGTCCAGGTGTTCGGCGACGTCACGCTCGATCAGGCGATCGACGCGGTGGCCAGGTCGCTCGGCGCGCTGCCGCGCCGCTCCGACGCGGCGCCGGTCCCGCCGCCGGTGCGCTTTCCGGAGCACGTCGCCAGCCCGGTCAAGCTGACCCACGACGGAAATCCGGGGCAGGCGGCGGCGGTGATCGCCTGGCCGGCCGGGGCGGGCTCCGACAATATCACGGAGGCGAGGCGGCTGGACGTGCTGGCGGCGGTCTTCAGCGACCGGCTGTTCGAAAAGCTGCGCCAGGCGTCGGGGGTCAGCTACAGCCCCAACGTCGGCGCCAGCTGGCCGCGTGGGCTCCCCGGCGGCGGACGCATCCTCGCACTTGGGCAGGTCGCACCCGACAAGACCGACTTCTTCCTGACCATGGCGCGCGAGATCGCCGCCGATCTGGTCGCCAACCCGATCGGCGACGACGAATTGCAGCGCATCCTGGGGCCGATCCGCCAGTCGCTGCTGCGCGCCTCGACCGGCAACACCTTTTGGATGCGCCTATCGGAGGGGGCTACCCGCGACCCGAAGATCTATGACAACATCCGCGCGATCGGGCGCGATTTCGCGACGATGACCCCCGCCGACCTGCAGGCGACCGCGGCGCGCTATTTCCGGCCCGAAGCCGAATGGTCGCTGGTGGTGCTCCCGACCACGATGGCCGCGCGGTGAGCGACGCGCCGAAGCTCAGCCTCGACGCGTTCCTGCCGTACCGGCTATCGATCGCGTCGAATCGCGTGTCGGACGCGGTGGCGAGTGCGTACAAGGCGCTGTTCGGGCTGAAGATTCCCGAATGGCGGCTGATCGCGGTGCTGGCCGAAGGGGAGGGGCTGTCGCAGCAGGCGCTGGGTCGCGCGACCCGGATGGACAAGGTGACGGTCAGCCGCGCCGCGATCGCGCTGGCCGACCGCGGGCTGATCGCACGCGCGGCCGACCGCAACGACCAGCGCGCGGCGCGGCTGTCGCTGACCGACGCGGGCCGCGCGCTCTACGACCAGGTCGCGCCCAAGGCGCTGGCGATCGAGGCCGAGCTGTTCGGCGGTTTCAGCGCCGACGAACTGGCGGCGTTTCGCGATCTGCTGATCCGGCTCGAAGCCGCCGCCGAGGGTCGCGAGCGGGGTTGAAGCGCCGCCGCCCCCCGCGCTAGGCAGCCACGCCCTCCCCAGGCACCCCGTCAACGAAAGGTGCCCGTCTTGACCGCTTACGAACCCCGCGCCGGCCTGTCGGTCGCCCCCGTCCTCGCCGATTTCGTCGACACCCGCGTCCTGCCGCCGCTCGGCATCGATCCGGCGACCTGGTGGGCGGGGGTGGCCGACATCTTCGCGCGTTTCGCACCCGAAAATCGCGCATTGCTGGCGCGCCGCGAGGCGCTTCAGGCGCGGATCGACGCACGCTACGACGCGGGTCAGCCGGTCGACGAGGCGTTTCTGCGCGAC
>JAZKGJ010000187.1:0-10639 GCA_040385975.1 Pseudomonadota bacterium
CATGCTGATACCGAGCCCCGCGAAGGTCAGTGCGAACAGGGCGAGCGCAATGAGGAACGGCTGCGCCTCGCGCTTGGCCGCCAGCGCGCGGGCGAACCATATTGCCAGCGCCACGACCGCGATCGGCACCGGCGCGGTCAGCGCGATGCCGGGCCAGGCAAGCCAGCGGCTGTAATAATCGTGGTCAAGGAACGGCGTCGCCAGGCTGACCGCGGCGATCGCCGCCAACGTCGCTGCGCCGAGCGGACGGGCCAGGCGGAAGGCGTGCGCCTGCGTGCCGCCCTCGGTCTTCCAGATCAGCCAGCAGGCGCCGAGCAGCGCATAGGCGACCAGCACGCTCGCTCCGGTCAGCAGCGAGAACGGGGTCAGCCAATCGAGCCAGCCGCCGCCATAGGCACGGCCCTGAACGTCGATCCCCTGCAGCACCGCGCCGAGCGTCACCCCCTGTGCCAGTGCCGCGACGACCGAGCCGGCGGTGAAGCCGAAGTCCCAGAAATGGCGGTGCCGCGGGTCGCGGAAACGAAATTCGAACGCGACCCCGCGGAACACCAGTCCCAACAGCATCGCGACGATCGGCGGGTAGAGCGCGGGCATCAGCACCGCGAACGCGAGCGGGAACGCCGCCATCAGGCTGGCACCGCCCAGCACCAGCCAGGTCTCGTTCCCGTCCCACACCGGCGCAATGCTGTTGAGCGCCTGATCACGCTCCGCGCCGGGTTCGAACACGGGAAAGAGCACGCCGATACCGAGGTCGAAGCCGTCGAGGACGACGTAGAGAAATACCGCGAAGGCGATGACGAACGCCCAGACGGTCGCGAGGTCGGTGTCTGCGAAATATGCGCTCATTCGGTCACCGGCGCCTTTGGCCCGGTATGCGCGGGCATACCCTCCCGAGGCGGCGCTTCGCCCGGCTCGACACCCTTTGCGATCATCCGCAGGATGTACCAGGTGCCGACCCCGAACACCGCGAAATAGACCAACACGAACGCGATCAGCGAACTGGCGACCGCGGGCGCGGCGATCGGCGAGGCGCTGTCGGCGGTACGCATGACATTGTAGATGGTGAAGGGCTGGCGGCCGACCTCGGTCGTGATCCACCCGGCGATGACCGCGACGAAGCCCGCCGGACCCATCGCGACGGCGAAACGGTGCAGCCAGCGCCAGTCGAACAGCTTGCCACGCAGCCGCGCCAGCAGGCTCCAGGCCCCCAGCGCCAGCATGAGCAGGCCCAGCCCGACCATCACGCGGAACGACCAGAACACCACCGCAACCGGGGGCTCGTTCGCATCGGGGATCGTGTCGAGCCCGGCCAGCGGCGCGTCGAGATCCTCCTTCAGGATCAGCGACGACAGTTTGGGGATTTCCACCGCATAATCGACGCGCTTGGCGGCTTGGTCCGGCAGCCCGAACAGGATCAGCGGCGCGCCGTCGGGGTGGCTGTCGAAATGGCCTTCCATCGCCATCACCTTGGCAGGTTGATAATCGAGCGTGTTGATGCCCTGCGCATGGCCGGCAACGATCTGGAGCGGGGTGACGAGCGCCGCCATCCACATCGCCATCGAAAAGCCGGTGCGATTGGGGGCGTCGCCCTGGTCCTTGAGCAGATGCCACGCCGAGCTGGCGCCGACGACCAGCGCGGTGGTCAGATAGGCGGCGATGACGGTGTGGACCAGGCGGTAGGGGAAGCTGGGATTGAAGACGATCAGCCACCAGTCCTCCGGCACGAACTGGCCGTTGGCGGCAAGGCCGTAGCCCTGCGGCGTGTGCATCCAGCTGTTGACGCTGATGATCCAGAATGCCGAGATGAAGGTGCCGAGCGCCACCGCGAGCGTCGCAGTGAAGTGCAGCCCCTTCCCTACCCGGGTCATCCCGAACAGCATGACGCCGAGGAACCCGGCCTCCAAAAAGAATGCGGTCAGCACTTCGTAGGCCATCAGCGGGCCGATGACCGGGCCCGCGCGGTCGGAGAAGACCGACCAGTTGGTGCCGAATTGATAGGACATGACGATGCCGCTGACGACGCCCATCGCGAAGGCGACCGCGAAGATCTTCACCCAGAATTTGTAGAGGTCGATGAAGCGCTGCTTGCCGGTCCACAGATGCAGCCCCTCGAGCACCGCGAGATAGCTGGCGAGCCCGATCGAAAAGGCCGGGAAGATGAAGTGGAAGCTGACCGTAAAGCCGAACTGGATGCGCGCCAGCAGGACGGGGTCCCAAGAACTGACGGCCTGATCGAACACGCCGGGTCAGTGCGCTTCGCCCAGCCCCCGCGCAAGTGCGCGGGCAACAACCGAAGTTACTGTCCCGGCATTCCCGGCAGTCCCGGCGGCATCCCGCCCGGCGCCCCGCCAGCGCCGCCCTGCTGCTGCATCATCTGCTGCTGCATCTGCATCTGGCGCACGGCGGCCTCGGGCAGGAAGTCGCGCAGCGTCAGGTCGAAGATCAGCACCGAATTGGCGGGGATGACTTCCTTGCCCTGCGGGTCGCTCTTGGGCTCCGCACCATAAGCCAGTTCGGGCTTGATCCACGCGCGGATCTTCTGGCCCTTGGTCATCAGCTTGAGCGCTTCGGAAAAGCCCGGCACGACCGCGGCGACCGGCATCGGAGTGGGACGCTCGCTCTTGTCGAAGGTGCTGCCGTCGCGCAGCTTGCCTTCATATTCGACCAGGGTGATGTCGCTGTCGGTCGGCTTCGCGCCGCCCTGCCCGGGCTCGAGCACCTTGTACTGCAGCCCCGATGCGGTCTGAATGACGCCGTCCTGACGCGCGTTGGCGGCAAGGAATTGGTCAGGCGGGCCCTTTTCGGCGACCACTGACGCGGTGCCGTGGACCGCGAACCAGATCGCGGCACCGAGCGCGAGCACGATCCCGAGCACGATCCAGACGACGATGCTGCGCTTGATCGGGCGAATCGGGACGGCGGTCACGTCAGACATGAGATTTCCCGGCCGCGAATGTTGAGAATGTTGAGACGATAGCGCGTTTTTTCGACTTACCGCGCCCCGTCGCGCTCCATGCGCTTGCGCTCCAGCTTGCGGGCGCGGCGGACCGCGGCGGCGCGTTCGCGCGCGCGCTTTTCGCTGGGCTTTTCATAGTGCCGGCGCAGCTTCATTTCGCGATAAACGCCTTCGCGCTGCAGCTTCTTCTTGAGCGCACGGAGGGCCTGATCGACATTGTTGTCGCGAACGATGATCTGCATAAAAAGTCGGCGAGCTCCGGCAATAGGAATTGGTCGTCGCGAAGCAGCCTTCGCGCCGTGTGCGGGGGCCTCTACAGCGCGAAGTCCGACATTTCAAGACCGGGCCGCCCCCGCTAAGGCGCGAAGATGGATCCAGATGATACCAGGGCGGCGCCCTCTGCGCCCTCCCGCCTGCGCTCGATCGTCGGCGGGTCGGCGGGGAACCTCGTCGAATGGTACGACTGGTACACCTATGCCGCGTTCTCGCTCTATTTCGCGCCGCATTTCTTTCCCTCGGGCGACCGCACGACCGAGCAGTTGCAGAGCGCGATGGTGTTCGCGGTCGGGTTCCTGATGCGGCCGCTCGGGGCGTGGTTGCTCGGGGTCTATGCCGACCGGCGGGGGCGCAAGGCCGGGCTGACGCTGACCGTCAGCCTGATGTGCGCGGGATCGATGATGATCGCGCTAATCCCCGGGCGCGAGACGATCGGGTGGGCGGCGCCCGCGCTGTTGATCGTCGCGCGGCTGCTGCAGGGGCTGTCGCTGGGCGGCGAATATGGCGCGAGTGCCACGTATCTGTCGGAGATCGCGCACGAAAAGCACCGCGGCTTCTGGGCGAGCTTTCAATATGTGACGCTGATCGGCGGGCAATTGTCGGCGCTGGCGGTGTTGCTGATGCTGCAGGCGCTGCTGGGCGAAGCGGCGCTCGATGCGTGGGGCTGGCGGATCGCGTTCGTGATCGGCGGGCTGCTGGCGGTTGTGGTGTTCGTGCTGCGGCGGCGGCTGGCCGAGACCGAGAGCTTCGCCAACGTGCAGGCGGCGGGCGGGTCGCGGTCGTCGGCATGGACGTTGGTGCGCGAACACCCGCGCGAGGCGCTGACGGTGGTGTTCCTGACCGCGGGGGGCACGCTCGCCTTCTATGCGTACTCGATCTACATGCAGAAATTCCTGGTCAACACCAGCGGGTTCGACCGATCGACCGCGGCGTGGATCAGCGCGGGGTCGCTGACCTGTTTCATGCTGTTGCAGCCGCTGGTCGGGGCGCTGTCCGACCGGATCGGGCGCAAGCCGCTGATGGTGGGATTCGGGATGCTGGGGACGGTGGCGACCTATCCCGCGTTCGTCGCGCTGGAGGGGGTGCGCGACCCGTGGACCGCATTCGCGATCGTGCTCGGGCTGCTGGCCATCCTGTCGGGGTACAGCGCGATTTCGGGGGTGGTGAAGGCCGAGATGTTTCCGGCGCATATCCGCACCTTGGGGGTGGCGCTGCCCTATGCGATCGCAAACGCGGTGTTCGGCGGGACGCAGGAGACGGTCGCATTCGCGCTGAAGGGCGCGGGGTTCGAGCGCGGATTGTATTGGTATGTCACGGCGATGATCGCGGTCAGCCTGGTGACGTATCTGACGATGCGCGACACCAAACGCTTCAGCCGGATCGCGGAAGGTTGAACGCGGGGGTTAGTGAATCGCCCCGTCGCCGCGCGCGAGCAGGCGGCCGATCGCGTCGAACAAAGCGTCCATCGCGACGGGTTTAAAAATCACTTCGTCGGCGCCCGCAGCAATGCAGCGTTCACGCAGATCGGGAGCGGTGTCGGCGGTGACGACGATGACCGGGAGCTTGGCCTTGGCATCGCCGCGCGCGCGGATGTGCTCGATCGCGGTGATGCCGTCCATCCCGGGCATCCGCAGATCCATCAGCACCATGTCGAAATCATGGGCGTCGATCGCGGCCAACCCGGCCTCGGCATCCTCCGCCTCGGTCATGGTGGCGCCGGCGACGTCGAGCATGTCCTTCACGACGCGCCGGTTCATCGGGTCGTCTTCGACGAATAGGATGTTCATCGGCGGGCCATGACGCGGCGGAATTTACGCCTCATGCCGCCTGCGACACAAGCGCTGTTTTATCCAAATCATACAGTTGTGCGGCAAGCGCGGGACCGGCGACTGGCTTTCCAATGACTTGGCTGACACCGCTGGCCAACAGCGCCGCGCGAACCGCGTCGTCGGGGCCGGCCCACAGCACCGCGACCGGGCCGGGCGACACGGCCGCCAGCGCGGCGATTGCCGCGAGCGGGTCGGCACCGTCGGCGCGCGCGGCGGCTTCGTCGATCAGGACCCGCACGATCCCGCCGGCGGCGACCCGATCGGCCGCCTCGGCACAATTCGCGGCGAACACGATGGTCCCGGCGCGTGGCTCGAGCACCGCCTTCAGCATCGCGCGCGCGATCGGGTTCTTGTCGACGATCAGCAGCGCGCCGTCGCCGACGACCGCCACGGGTGCTGCGATCTCGGCGGCGGTGAAGGGAATGTCGAGGGTGAAGGTCGCCCCCTGCCCCAGCGCGCTGGCGACGCGGATTTCGCCGGTCATGCCGCGCGCGATGTTCTTGCAGATCGCCAGACCCAGGCCGGTGCCGCCGAACTGGCGCGTGGTGCCGCCATCGGCCTGTTTGAAGGATTCGAAGATCTCGGCGTGCTTTGCGGGGTCGATCCCGATCCCGGTATCGGTGATCGCGATCGTCAGCCGATCGCCGGCGCAGGCGGCGCGGACGGTGACGCCGCCCGCGGCGGTGAACTTCACCGCATTGGAGAGGAGGTTGAAGACGATCTGACGCAGCCGTCCGGCGTCGCCGACGATGCCGCGCGGGCAATCGCCGAGGTCGAGGTCGAAGCGCAGCCCCTTGGCACGCGCCTGTTCACCCCAGATCCGCGTCACGTCGGCGAGCATGTCCTTCAGGTCGAAGGGTAGGCTTTCCATGGTCAGATTGCCGGTTTCCATCTTGGCGACGTCGAGGATGTCATCGACCAGCGCGCGCATCGTCAGCCCGGCGTCGTTGACGATCCCGAGCCGGTCGCGCGTCGCGGGCGCGAGGTTCGCGTCGGCCAGCATCACCTGCGTCATGCCGAGGATACCGTTCAGCGGCGTGCGGATTTCGTGGCTGGTGGTGGCGAGGAATTCGGTCTTGGCGGCCAGCGCCTTTTCGAGCGCGGTGTTGCTGAGCGCGAGCCGCGCGCGGCTGCGGCGGGTCTGGATCAAGCCGGCGGCGAGCAGCCCCATCACGACGAGCGCGGCGGCCGCGACCGACCCGAACAGGATGCGCTGAAACCGCACCTGCGCTTTTTCCATCGCCAGCCGGCGCGCGGCGTCCTTGGCGCGCAAATCGCTGATCTTGGCCTCCTGCCCGACAGAATCGAACTTTGCCGCCATCAGCGCGGTGTTGGTCGAGGCCGACAGCTTCCAGACCTGGTCGTCGAGCCGCTTCATCGCCTGCAGATGGACCAGCGCCGGGCCACGTTCGCCGAGCTTCGTATAGAGTTTATAGGCGGTATAATGCGCCTCGCGCGCGCCAAGGTCGGTGGTGGTCAGGTCGGCACCGGCAAAAGCGTGTTCGATCAGCGCACGGGCGCGGGCGACGGTGCCGCGCTGCAACGCGACTTCGGCCGCGATCGCGTCGATCGGGGCGCCGCTGTCGCCGACCGCGCGACCGCGCCGAACCGCGCTCTCGGCGCCGATCAAATCGCCCTGCGCAGTGCGCAATCGGGCGATATTGCGCAGTACCTGCGATTCGAGGACCGGACTCTTCAGCTGGCGCGCGAGCCCGAGCGCCAGGTCGAATTGCCGCGCCGCCTCCGGATAGCGCTTCAGGTCCTTGAGCGAAAAGCCACGGTTATTGTAGATCGACACCGACAGCCCGGGGTCGCCGCCGTAGATGTCGAGCGCACGACCGAAATATTTCAGCGCGCTGGGGTTGTCGTCGGCCTGTTGGAACAAGGTACCGATCGTAATCAGCGCGATCGACTGGCTGCGGGTCTCGCCGATGTCGCGAAAGATATTGTGCGCGGCCTGATAGTCGGCAAGCGCGCCGGCGACCTCGGCCGAGGCGGCGTGGATCGTGCCACGCGACATCAGCAGGTCGCCGCGCAGCTTGGTCGGCGCGGCGCTGGGGCCGAGCCGTGACAAGGCGCGTTCGATCAGCGGTTGCGCCGCCGCCGTATCGTCCTGCCGCAATGCCGCTTCGCCCTGCAACCATTCCGCGGTCGCCACCCGTACGTCGCGGGTCGGCGACGCGGGCTGTCGCAGCGCCAGCTGCTCGGCCGCCCGCGCCTGCGCCCGCGCGGCGCCGGGATCGGCGAGCATCGCCGCCTTGGCTTGCGCGATCGCGACATCGAATGCAGCCCCGGTCCGAGCCAGCGCGACCGAAGGAAAGGCACCGAAAAGCGAGAGGAGCAGCAGGGTCGCGATGCCGCCGCCACGCACTGCGCGCCAGCCGATCACGCGCGCTTCCAGGCGCTGGCCAATCCGCCGAACGAGGCCCGCGGGTCGACGGTCGCGCCGAGATGCTGATCCTGGTCGAGATAGTGCAGCAGCGCGTCGAGCGCGACCGGCCGGCTGATCAGATAGCCCTGCACCATGTCGCAGCCCATGACGCTGAGCAACGCCAGCGCGGCCTGCGATTCGACGCCTTCCGCGGTCACTTCCATCTCCAGCGCGTGCGCGAGGTCGATGGTCGAGCGCACGATCAGCGGATCGCGGTTCGAGCTGGTCAGCTGGGTCACGAACAGTTTGTCGATCTTCAGCTCGCGCGCCGGCAGCCGCTTGAGATAGGCCAGGCTCGACAGCCCGGCGCCGTAATCGTCGATCGCGATCGGAATGCCGATGTCGGCGAAGCGTTCGAGGTTGGCGATCGCACTGTCGGGATCGCGGATGACCGAGGTTTCGGTGATCTCGAACCCGATCTTGGCGCCGCCGCCGCGGACCAGTTCGATCGCTTCGGCGACGAACGGCTGATCGCCGAGCAATTGCCCGGAAATATTGATGAAGACCGGAATGTCGTGGCCGCGCCCCGCCAGCGTGCGCTGATCGGCGATGACCTGACGCAGCGTCCAGAGCGTCAGCGGGCCGATGTGGCGCGATTCCTCCGCCGAGGGGATGAAGTCGCTCGGCAGGACCAGGCCGCGCTCGGGATGTTCCCAGCGGACCAGCGCCTCGACTCCGACGATTTCCTGGCGGCGGAGGTGAACCTTGGGCTGGAATTGCAGGAACAGCTGACCGGCCGCGATCGCCGCGGGCAATTCGCGCGACAGCGTCGAGCGATCGATCGCGGGCTTCAGTTCGGTCAGGTCGCGCACGATCGGATGCTGGTCGTCACCGCGGGCGAGCGCGAGCGCTTCCTCGGCCTCTTCGATCAGACGGACTTCGTCGCAGCCGATCGCACGTGCGGCGGCGGCGCCGAACAGCATTTCGAGCCGGTAGCTTTCGTGATCGAAGTCGGTCGCCGCGGCAAAGGCGGCTTCGAGCGCGGTCAGCGCGGTGTCGAGCGCGCCGCGTTCGTCGGCCTCGAACGCGATCTCGACCAGATTGCGGCCGACGACGCCGAGCCGGGCATCGGGCATGACCTGACCGACCCGCGCGGCGACGTCGAGCACGAGCCGGTCGGCGCGGGTCCGGCCGAGATGGCGGCGCAGGTCGGTGAAATTGTCGATTTCCGCCAGGCACAGGAAGCGCCAGGCGCGGCCCGCGGCCGGCACGTGTCCCGGCGGGGGCGTCCGGCGCTTCGCGGCGCGGACGACCGGCTGCGGAACCTCGGCACGCCACGGTGTGCGCCCGGCAGTCGCGGGATCGGGATGCGCGGGGGCGTCCATGGCGGTTTCGCTACCCGGCCGGGACTGAAATTACCGTTAACTTTATGTGGCTTTGCCGCCACGGAACCGCCCGCAAGATCGTTTGTTTTATAGTGAATTTTTTGTTAATACGGCGTCGCACTCAACAGGGTGCATCTGGGAGAAAAGTAATGATCGCTTTCATCCTGGCGCTCGTCTTCGGCGATTCCATTCGCCCCTGGTGAAGTGCCAACGGCCCGGTTTTTCCAGTCTAGGCAATTGCTTAGCGGAAAGGCCGGGCCTTTTTATCGCCTGCCGCAGATCGCGTTAAGAAAAGTTAACGGAATCAATAGTTAACGCCGAACGCCGATTCGCGAATCAGGCCGCGGCGCGCGGTTTCGCCGGGACCGGGTTTGAAAATTCCATCGCATTGTCGATCGACCCGAATTTGAGCGCGACGATGTCGAGCGCATAATTCTGGTTGAGCCGCCACGGTTTGCGGTCACCCTGTTTGGGAAATTTGTCGACCGAGCGCTGGACGTAGCCCGACGAGAAATCGAGGAAATCGACCTCGTTCACCGCCGCGCGATCGACCCGCGGCGTCGCCTGGCGCAGCCCGCGCTTCGCCATCGTGTTGAGCAAGCGACAGACGTAGCGACAGGTCAGGTCGGCCTTCAGCGTCCACGAGGCATTGGTGTAACCGAACGACGACGCCAGGTTCGGGATGTCCGAATACATCATCCCCTTGTAGCCAAGCGATTTGGATAGATCGCGCGCCTCGCCATCGACGCTGAAGGCGACGTCGCTGAGCAATTGCAGCTCCAGCCCGGTCGCGGTGACGATCACGTCGGCGGGGATGTGCTGGCCGGACTTGAGCGCGATGCCGGTCGCATCGAAACGCGCGATATGTCCCGTCGCGACCGACGCGCGCCCTGCCTTCAGCGCATCGAACAGATCGGCGTCGGGCACCAGACACAGCCGCTGATCCCACGGATTGTAGCTCGGGGTGAAATGCGTCGCGACGTCGTAGTCGGGGCCGAGGTGTTCGCGCACCATGCCGATGATGCGGTCCTTGACCCGGTCGGGACGCTTCTTCGCGAGCCGAAAAAAGAACATCCCGAACAGCACGTTCTTCCACCGCGTCAGCCCGTAGGCGAGCTTGGACGGGAGCTTCGCGCGCAGCCAGTTGGCGACCCCGTCCTCCGACGGGCGCGACACGACGTAGGTCGGTGAGCGCTGCAGCATGGTCACGTGCGCCGCGGCCTTCGCCATTTCGGGAACGAGCGTGACCGCGGTCGCGCCCGAGCCGATCACGACGACGTTCTTGCCGGCATAATCCAGGTCGCCGGGCCAAAATTGCGGGTGGACGATGGTTCCGGCGAAATCCTCGGCGCCTGTGAATTCGGGCGAATGCGCCTTGGCGTAATTGTAATAGCCCGAGCACATGAAGAGGAAATTGCAGGTGAAGGTGCGGAGCTGCCCGTCCTGCTCGGCTTCGACCGTCCACGCGGCGTCGGCGGTCGACCAAGCGGCCCGCTCCACATGGTGGCCATAGCGGATGTGGCGGTCGATGCCGTGCTGTTCCGCGGTCGCGCGGACGTAGCGCAGGATCGACGGGCCGTCGGCGATCGCCTTCGGGTCGGTCCACGGCGCGAAGCTGTAGCCGAGCGTATACATGTCCGAATCGCTGCGGATGCCGGGGTAGCGGAACAGGTCCCACGTCCCGCCCAGGTCGGCGCGCCCTTCGAGAATGACGTAGCTGCGGTCGGGCGAATAGCGCTGCAAATGATAGCCCGCCCCGACCCCGGAGATACCGGCACCCACCACCACCACGTCGAAATGCTCGGCCATTGGCTCTCTCCCG
>JAZKGJ010000188.1:0-6185 GCA_040385975.1 Pseudomonadota bacterium
CCCGGCGAAGCGCGCGAGACCGACATCGGCATCACCGGCGGCGGCAACGGCAAGCACATGGTGTATCTGTCGGGGGTCACCGACCATCACGTCGCCGACGAAGGCATGGTCGATCACATCGTCCGCCTGGTCGAAGCCAAGGCCGCCGAGATCGATGCGGCGGACGAGGCCCGGGTCGCGGCATGACCTAGCAGCCGTTCGGGTCTTGTGATAGATTCAGGACCTGGAGGACCGAGCATGACCTATTATGCCAAGGTGATCGCTGGCGGAAAGATCGTCATTCCCGCGGACTTGCGGCGAGAATTCGGGATCAAGGATGGCGATTCGGTCGCCGTGGAACGTAGCGGCGATGGCCTGACGATTAAGCGCAGCAATCCCGATGCGGCGCTGCAACGGATCCGCGAAAAGATGAAGGGTTATAGCGTCGACCAGTTCCTTGCCGAGCGTCGGCAGGATTGGGGCGAATGAGGCAGGTCATCGATACGTCTGTATTGCTGGCATATCTATTCCAAGAACCCGGTGGGAATTTGCTGGCGCGCGACGAGGGACCGTTCGTGCTGTCGAGTGTCAATTTCGCCGAAGCGCTCTCGAAGCTGATCGATCGGGCGGTCGATCACGACGAAGCGATGAACGCCCTTCGTGGTTTGCCAATCGAGCATAAGCCGTTCGATCGCGAGGACGCTCGTCGCGCGGCATTGTTGCGCACCGCCACTCGCCATCGCGGGCTTTCGCTCGGCGACCGTGCGTGTCTGGCGCTAGCTCAGTCGCTGAACCTCCCTGTCGCCACGGCCGACCGGCAGTGGGCGGAACTTGACTTGGGCATCGCCGTCCGCCTGACTCGATGATGCCCGACCGGCGGGGCGCGTCGCATCCTTCGTTTGCGCCGTTCGCGGTCGCCTGCCTCGGCATCGCGACCTACGCGGCGATGGATGCATTGATGAAGGGGCTGTCGATCGCGATCGGCGCCTATTCGACCTTGTTCTGGCGGCTCGGCATCGGCGTGCTGCTGACCGCCGCGCTCTACGCCACGTCGCGCCCGGTCCGCCCGAGCAACCACGTCATCCGCGTCCACGCCGCGCGCAGCGTCGTCGTCACCATCATGGCGCTGGCCTTCTTCTGGGGGATCGCGCGGGTGCCGCTGGCCGAGGCGATCGCGCTCTCGTTCATCGCGCCGCTTATTGCGCTCGCGCTCGCCGCGGTGTTCCTGAAGGAGAGGATCGGCCGGCGCAGCCTGATCGCTTCCACGCTCGGCATTGCCGGGGTCGCGGTGATCCTGGCCGGGCGGGTCGGCGGCGAGCACGGGCCGGAGACGATGTGGGGGATCGCCGCGGTGCTGGTCTCGGCGGCGTTCTATGCCGTCAATCTGGTGATGGCGCGGCGCCAGGCACAGCTGGCGAAACCGCGCGAGATCGCTTTCTTTCAAAGCGTGTTCGTGCTCGCGATTCTGGCGCTCGGCGTGCCGGTCTTCGTCAGCGTTCCCGCCGCGGAACACTGGCCCGCGCTCGCCGCCGCCGCGGTGCTCGCGGTCGTGTCGCTGCTGCTGCTGTCCTGGGCCTATGCGCGGGCGGAGGCGCAGATTTTGATCAATGTCGAATATACCGCCTTTGTGTGGGCAGCCTTGCTCGGCTGGTGGGTGTTCGACGAAGCGGTAACGCTCGCGACACTGGCGGGCACCGCGCTGATCGTGACGGGGTGCATCATCGCGGCGCGCGGGGCGGGCGGTCCCGCCAGTCCGGAGGCCGAGGCCGCCGCGTAAGGCAAATCTTCACCGCTGCGCCCTAGACCGAGCCGGTATGCCGACGCCCGTTTTCCTGACGATCGACACCGAACTGGTCTGGCGCCACCATGTCGCGGGGCTGTCGCTGGCGCAGATCGTCGCGCGCTCGATCGACCCGGCCGGGGTCGGGGTCGCGTATCAATTGCGCGAACTGGCGCAGCACGGGCTGAAAGCAACCTTTTTCGTCGATCCGATGCCCGCGTTGACCTTCGGGCTCGACGTGATCCGGCAGATCGTCGACCTGATCCTGGCGGGCGGGCAGGAAGTGCAGCTCCATCTCCATCCCAACTGGGGCGGTGCGGTCGCGGGCGACGGCGGAGCGGGCCATACCGCGTTCGAGCTGATCGACTATACCCGTGCGCAGCAGCAGGATTTGATCGCCGGCGCCAGCGAATTGCTGGTCGCGGCGGGCGCCCCTCCGCCGAACGCGTTTCGCGCCGGCAGCTTCGGTGCCAATGACGACACCCTGCGCGCGCTCGCCGCACTCGGTTTCCTGTACGATTCGAGCCACAATGGCGCTGAACAGCCGTGGCCCAGCACGATCGGGCTATCGCAGGACCAGATTGCACCGCTGGCGCATCTCGGCGTCACCGAAGTCCCGGTGACGGTGATCGAGGACCGCGCCGGCCAGTACCGGCCGTTTCAATTGTGCGCGATCTCGACCGCGGAAATGCGCGCCGCGCTCGACCACGCAGCCACCAACGATCACGCCGCGGTGACGATCGTCAGCCACGGCTTCGAATTGTCGAACCGGGCCGGCACCCGCGCAAACACCATTCACGTGCGTCGGTTCGAGGCATTGTGCGATTATCTGGCCGAGCGCCGCGACGCGCTGCCGACCGCGCATTTCGCCGACCGACCGGCGCTCGCGCTTGGCCGCCCCGACGCGCCGCTCGCGCCCAACGTGCTCCGCTTGCGGCTGCGTCAGGCCGAACAATTGTGGACCAACCTGGTCAGCGAACGCGCGGCATGACCACCACCGCGCTGAAGTTTCAGGTTGGGGCACGCACGCTCGCGTCGATCCAGCGCCGGCTGGCGCGGGTGTCGGTCGATCTGACCGACGCGATGGCCGGACGGTTGCCGGTCCTGCCCGAACTCGCGCGCGACAGCGACGGCTATCTCGTGACATCGCTCGCCGAACCGCGCCGCGCCGATCTGGCCGCAGCGGTGCCCGGCATGATCGCGCACGTCCGGCAACGCTACACGCGTTACCACACCGACCTGCGGATCGGGTTCGACGATTATCTGGCGCGGATGTCGGGCAATGCGCGCTCGGGGTTGAAGCGCAAGGCCAAGAAGATCGCCGAGGTGTCGGGCGGGACGCTGCGGGTGGAGCGCTTCGCCGACCCCGATGAGATCGAGCATTTCTACGACATCGCGCGACGAATTTCGGAACGCACCTATCAGGAGCGCTTGCTTGGCGGCGGGCTGCCCGACGATTCCGGCTTCGTCGCCAATATGCTGGCCGCGGCGGCGAACGACCGGGTGCGCGGCTGGCTGCTCACGATCGCGGGGGAACCCGCCGCCTATCTCTACGGCGAAGCGCGCGGGCGCATTCTCGGCTACGACCATGTCGGTCACGACCCCGCGTTCAACGATTTGTCGCCGGGCGCGGTACTGATGCTCGAAGCGATGCGCGATCTGATGAACGAAGGACGCTTCGAACGGTTCGACTTCACCGAGGGCGAAGGCCAGCACAAACGCCAGTTCGCGACCGGCGGCGTGCCGTGCTGCGACATGCTGCTGTTGCGCCCGTCGCTCGCCAACCGGCTGGCCGCGGCGGCGCTGGGCGGATTCGAGCGATTGGCGACGACCGCGAAGCAGGCATCCGACCATCCCGCGCTCAAGGGGCTGGCGAAACGAGTGCGGCGGGCGGGGTAACAGCGCCCAAACCCGTTCGTGCCGAGCGTAATCGAGGCATCGCAGCAGCATCTACCCGGTCCCTCGACTTCGCTCGGGACGAACGGAGGGTGGGAAGCTATGGCCTCGCCATGCACCTCCGCGCCGAAGCCATCGTCCTCAGCGTCCGCGCCCACGGCGAAGCCGGCGCGATCGTGCGCGCGCTGACCGCGGCCGAAGGGGTCCAGGCCGGCTATGTCCGCGGCGGGCGTTCACGGCGGCTGCGTCCCATCCTGCAGCCCGCCAACACCATCCAGGGCGAATGGCGCGCGCGGACCGACGATCAGCTCGGCTCGCTGACGGTCGAGCTGATCCACAGCCTCGCGCCGCTGCACGCCGAACCGCTGGCGGCGGCGGCGCTCGACTGGGCGACCGCGCTGACCGCGGCGGCGCTCCCCGAGGGGCAGGCCTATCCGCGTCTCCACGCGGGGCTCAGCGGGGTGATCGGCGCGGTCGAGGCGGCGCCGGCGGCGCGTGGCTGGGCCGAGGCGCTGGTACGCTACGAACTGCTGCTGCTGGCGGAATTGGGGTTTGGGCTCGATCTGGAGCGCTGCGTCGTGACCGGCGCGACCGACGATCTTGCTTTCGTCAGCCCGAAGAGCGGCGCCGCGGTCAGCCGCGCAGGCGCGCTCGGCCACGAACCGCGCTTGTTGACGTTGCCCGCCTTTCTCACCGGCGACACCGCCTGTGCCTGGGACGACATCTTCGCCGGCCTTGCGCTCACCGGCCACTTCCTTGCACGCGATGTGCTGACCGAGCGCCGCGCCGACACCCTCGCCGCGCGCGAGCGGCTGGTCGACCGGTTGCAGCGGGTGACGGGGTAGCGCGGTCGGGGTGTCCTACAACACCGATTTTATGGCACAGGACGGGTGGGCGTGAACGGGGCAGGGGGCGATGATGAAAAAAACAGCGTATCGTCTCAACTTCCTCAACATTCGCGGATGACAATGGCGACCGAAGCGCTCGAACTTGCGGTCGTGATCCCGACCTTCAACGAAGCGGGCAATGTCGCGGCGTTGGTCGTGCGGCTCGATGCGGCGCTGGCCGGGCGACGCTGGGAAGCGATCTTCGTCGACGACGACAGTCCCGACGGCACGGCGGACGCCGCCCGCGCCATCGCCCGAACCGACCCGCGGATCCGCGTCATTCAGCGGCTCGACCGGCGCGGGCTGTCGACAGCCTGCGTCGAGGGGATGTGCGCGACCGCGGCGCCCTTTGCCGCGGTGATCGACGGCGATCTCCAGCATGACGAGACGATCCTGCCGGCGATGCTGGCGGCGCTGGAAACCAACCCCGCGCTCGACCTCGCGATCGGCTCGCGTTTCGCGGATGGCGGCGGGACCGGCGACTGGGACCGCGACCGCGTCGCCAAATCGGCGCTCGCCACGCGCTTGTCGCGCTATGTGCTGAAAGCGGACCTGGGCGATCCGATGAGCGGCTTCTTCATGCTGCGGACCGCGACGCTGCGCTCGCTCGCACCGAGATTATCGGGGATCGGCTTCAAGATCCTGCTCGACGTGATGACCGCCAGTCCCCGGCCGCTGACCTTCCGCGAATTTCCCTACACCTTCCGGGCCCGCAGCGTGGGCGAGAGCAAGCTCGATCACGTCGTCGCGCTCGAATATCTCGTCGCGCTCTACGACCGGCTGTTCGGCCGCGCGGTGCCGGTGCGCTTCGCGATGTTCGCCGCGATCGGGCTGCTCGGCCTGGGCGTGCACATGGCGGCGCTCAGCGTCTTGTTCGTCGGCGCTGGGAGCAGCTTCCTGACCGGCACGATCGTCGCGACCGGGATCGCGATGACGTTCAACTTCTTCCTCAACAATGCGCTGACCTATCGCGATCGGCGGTTGCAGGGCGCGCGGGCGCTGTTCGACGGGTGGGTCTCGTTCTGCCTGGTCTGCGCCGTCGGGGCGATCGCCAACGTCGGCATTGCCGCCTTCCTGCACGATGCGCGGCACGGGGCGTGGGCGCTGTCGGCCGTCGCCGGCGTGATGGTCGGCGCGGTGTGGAATTACGCTTTGTCGTCGCGCTTCGTCTGGGGACGGTATTAAATCCAGCTCGCGAACCATGCCCAGCGGTGGAACGCGCCCGGCCCGCTCAGCGGTGCGGCCGACAGCACCGGCCAGAAGAACGCGAACAGCGCGATCGCGGCGGTCGCGAACCATTCGTCCCAGCGCTTGCGCCCGCCCGGATCGACCCGGTCGAGAGCGACCGCCAGCGCAACGACGAGCCATAGGGTCGAAGGATAGTAATAATAATAGAAACCGAGCGACTTGGGGATCGCCGCCCACATCAGGATACTTCCCAGCCACAAAACGCCCGGTGCCGATACGCTCCAACGCCGCCGCCCCGCCCACAGGCACACCGCCACCGCCAGCAACCCGGCCCAGGCGATCAGCGGATTGGCGATCAGCCACACCCCGCGCTGGACCCCCGCGACCGGCTCGTAGAAATACCAGATCGGCCGGATCAGCAGCGGCCACGTCCACCAGTTCGACTGATAGACATG
>JAZKGJ010000188.1:6285-34899 GCA_040385975.1 Pseudomonadota bacterium
GCCGCCCATTTGGTGCCGATCGCCAACCCCAGCAGCGTCGCCCCGCCCACCCACTTCGGCCACGGCCGCACCGGGCTCCTGAGCGCCCACAGCAGCAACGCGAGCCCGCCCGCCAGCAGCGCCGCCATGAACGTGTCGAGCATCGCGATCCGCGCCTGCACGAACACCGTGCCGCAGGTGATCGCCAACATTGCCGCAATCACCGCCGGCCGCTGCCGCCCGGTGAGCAACCGCGCGATCGCATAGAGCGCCATGACCGTCGCGGTCCCCGCCACCGTAGAGAGCGCGCGCCAGCCGAGCGGATTGTCGCCGAACAGCGCGATGGAAAGCGCGATCAGCGTCTTGCCGAACAGCGGATGCTCGACATTGATCGGTCCCGAAAGCGCCAGCAATTCCCGAGCGGCGGGAACGTAATGGACTTCGTCGAACACGAAGCTCGGCGGCATCGCGAGCCGGAAACCGAACAGCAATTGCGCGACGACCGCGAGGCCGAGCGGGATCAGCCAGGGGCGGCGCGCGAACATGGCCGGTCACCTAACCCGCATCCGCCGTTGACGCGAGCGCCGCCGCCCCGGCAAGACGGGCCTATGAAACGCCGCACCGGCCAGGACCGCGCGATCACCGAACGTTGGCGCCCCGCGACCCAGGCGGTGCGTGGCGGCACCGCGCGCAGCGAATATGGCGAAACCTCCGAAGCGCTCTTCCTGACCAGCGGCTACAGCTACGATTGCGCCGCCGATGCCGCAGCGCGCTTTGCCGGCGAACAGGCCGGCATGACCTATTCGCGGCTCCAGAACCCGACCGTTGAGATGCTCGAACAGCGGATCGCGTTGCTGGAAGGGGCGGAGGCGTGCCGCGCCAGCGCCAGCGGCATGGCGGCGATGACCGCGGCGTTGCTCTGCCAGCTGTCGGCGGGCGATCATCTGATCGGCGGGCGCGCCGCGTTCGGCTCGTGCCGCTGGCTGACCGATACCTTGCTGCCGCGCTTCGGCATCGCCACGACGATCGTCGATGCCCGCGATCCGCAGGCGTTCCGCGACGCGATCCGGCCCGAGACCAAGGTCTTCTTCTTCGAAACCCCCGCCAACCCGACCATGGACGTCGTCGATCTGGCCGCGGTGTGCGGGATCGCCCGCGACCACGGCATCGTCAGCGTCGTCGACAACGCCTTCGCCACACCCGCGCTGCAACGTCCGCTCGAATTCGGCGCGGACGTCGTTGCCTATTCGGCGACGAAGATGATGGATGGGCAGGGCCGCGTGCTCGCCGGCGCGGTGTGCGGGACCGCGGAGTTCATCGAGAAGACGCTGCTGCCGTTCCAGCGCAACACCGGGCCGACGCTGTCGCCGTTCAATGCCTGGGTCGTGCTGAAGGGGCTCGAGACGCTCGATCTGCGGATCCGCCATCAGTCGGCGAGCGCGCTGACGGTCGGGCGCTTCCTGGAGGGCCGCGTGCCGCGCCTGCTGCACCCCGGGCTGCCGAGCCATCCGCAGCACGAGCTGGCAATGCGACAGATGGACATGACCGGGCCGATCTTCGCGTTCCACGTCGACGGTGGCCGCGTGCAGGCGCACGCCCTCCTCGACGCGCTGCAGTTGATCGATATTTCGAACAATATCGGCGACTCGCGCTCGCTGATGACGCATCCTGCCTCGACCACCCATTCGGGCTTGAGCGAGGACGTGCGGACAGAGATGGGTATCGACGAAGGGATGTTGCGGCTGAACGTCGGGCTGGAAGATCCCGCCGATCTGATCGACGACCTCGACCGGGCGCTGACGGCGGCGGGGCTGTGAAGGCGCTGTTCCCGCATGTCGCCGAGAGCGACGGCGTCGTCGTGCGGGTGTCGGTCAGCTATCTTTTCGAACAATCCGAGCCGGGGCGCGGCCGCTGGTTCTGGGCCTATCATATCCGAATCGAGAATGCGGGCGATCAGGCGGTGCGGCTGCTGACCCGCCACTGGGTCATCACCGACGGCCGCGGCCAGCGCCATTCGGTCGAGGGCGAAGGCGTGGTCGGCGAACAACCGCTGATCGAACCCGGCGCCAGCTACGATTATGTCTCGGGCTGCCCGCTCGCCACGCCGACCGGGACGATGGCGGGAAGCTACCGGATGGTTCGTGCCGACGGCACCGGCTTCGACGCCGTCATTCCGAAGTTCGCGCTGACCGCCCCCGCGGTCGGGGTCTAGCGCGTCGCGGTCAGCTCAGCGGCGCGCGTCATCAGTGCGACGAAGCGGCCGACGTCGACCCCTGCGGTGGGATCGTTCCAGCTGCCGGTCAGCGCGTGCCAGCCGCCCGCCCTGTCGCGCAGCAGCAACGTTAGGTTGATCACTCCCGGCTCCGACCCACCCTTGAACCCGACATAATCGAACCGCGCCGCATCCGCCTTGGCAATCCCCGGGTTAACCGCCAGGATCCGCCGCGCCTCGGCACCCGGCCCGCTTTCGGTGCGAACGCGCAGCCAGTCCATCACCCGGACCAGATCGGCCGGCGACGCGAACCATTCGATCCGGTCGATCAGGACGGGCTTTCCATCGGCAAACAGATCGCCGATCGCGCTGCCGGGGGTGGTCGCGACCGCGCCGGTCAGCAACGCGCGCCGGGCGCGTTCGTCGGCGCTGAGCCAAGCGGTGCGCAGTGCTGCCACGCCTTTCAGCTTGAACGCCTCCATCGTGTTCAAAAACGGCCGATTGCGTGCGGCGTCGCGGATGCCGATGGTCTTAAGCATCGCCTCGACCTTGCGCCGGCCGAGCGTCGCGAGCAGTACGTCGGTCGCGCTGTTGTCGCTGATCGAGATCATCTGCGTCGCCAGTTCACGCAAGCTGACCTGCGTGCCCTTGGGCTTCAGATTGTATCCACCGGCGGGTAACTCGGTCCCGTCGAGCGTGACGAGGTCGTCCCACTTGCGCTCGCCCGCCGCGGTCGCGCGTACGAGTTCGGCCAGGATCACCAGCTTGAACGCCGACCCGATCGCGAGCGGGCGATCGGCCGCGTGCCCGGCGACGATCACCGGCTTGGTGCCCAGATCGGCGAGCGCGAACCCGGTCGCGCCGGGCAGCGCCTTGAGCGCGTCGATCACCGCGGGCAGCGTCGCTTCGGCCGCCGCCGTCGGACCACCGCCGGTGACGACCAGCCCGACGATCAGATTCGGCGCTTCGGCGCTGAGCGTCAGGCGCAAGACCACCGTGCCGCGTTCGCCGACGATGGTGACGTCACCCGCGTTTGCGCCCTTGCGGTCGATCCCACCCACCCGCTGCGCCTTGCCGATTCCGGCGGTCAGCTGCGTCGACACCGCCCGGACCTGTTCGGCGGAGATTTGCGAGAGAAAGGCCGGCGCGAACATCGTCGCGGGGTCGCCGCCGCCGTTCAACAGCGGCACCAGCTCGGCCGCTCGGGTGTCGAGCGCTGTCTGGAGCGCGGCTGCCGACGGCGAGGACGCAGGCTGGGCGAGCGTGGGGCTCGGGAGCGCGAGGAGGGTAGCGAGCAAAATGTAACGCATGGCATTCATCCCTGGTTGGTATCGGCATCGAGGGCGGTGATCTCGTCGTCTAGCTGGCGCGCGGCGGCGCGGTTGATGCGGTGAAGCGCATAGAACATGATCGCGACGAGCGCGGTAGTGAAGACGCCACCGACACTTGCCCGCAGGAGCGAGTGACGTTCGGCAACTTGCAGCCAGATCGCGACGGTAAACACCGCGAACCCCGGCACCAGCGGCGCGAGGTACCAGCGCCATACGCTGGCAAGTGAGTCGCGTTGCCCGGTGAGCTGCGTGCGCAGATAGTCGGCGCTGGTCGCGGCAATCGCGCCCGGCGCGGCGCGTACCCGGCGCCGCCATAGGCCGACCATCGTGAACACCGCGCCCGCTATCACCAGCGCGCACGCCGCCCACATCCACCTGCTGTCGCTGCGCAGCGCGTACATGGCGAAGATGGCGATCCCCACCGCGCCCGCCGTATATTCGAGTCCATCGCGCAACCACGTCTGACGGCGCAATTGCGCGGCGCGACGCGCCAGTGCGGCGGGGTCGAGCGGGTGCGGAGCGATCGGCTGGGCGGCCCAGAGCTGCTGGATCGGATCGGTCATACGGGGGCTCCGGCGGCGAAGCGGCGCGTCAGCAGCGCCTTGATGCGGTGAATCTTGACCGCGACGTTGCCGGGCGACAGCCCGGTGATCTCGCCGATCGCGGCGGCGTCGAGGTCTTCGAGATACAGCAGAATGACGCTGCGGTCGGCGGGCTTCAGGACCGCGATCAACGCGTGGATCCGTGCCAGTGCCTGGCCATCGTGGAACGCGCGCTCGGTGTCGGCGTCGGCGATCGCTTCGGCCGCCTCGTCGAGCGCAACCGTCCGGATCCCCCGCTTCGCGCGTGCGACATGGCTTGCCGCGACATTGTGCGCGACCCGCCACGTCCAGGTCTTCAGGGTGCAGCGCCCGTCGAACCCGGCGAAGCTGCGCCACAACTCGACGTGAACGTCCTGCTCAAGGTCGCGGGCGCGGTCCGTGTCTGCTTCGAGCGCGCGTGCCAGCCGTGCAATGGCCGGCGACAACGCAGCTGCCGCCTCGGCATACAGCGCGTCGCGGCGGTCGTTCGCGGCGGGGCGGATCATGTCCATGCCCGATTAGTCGGCGGGCGCGCCGGTTTCTTACAAACTAGCGGTCGCGGAACCAGCCGGTGATCGCGAACCGCCCGGTCGGTGCAAACCACGGCACCAGCGACACGTTATGCAACTGCGGGACGGTGAACAGGTTGAGCGCGTTGAACCGCGGCTGGTAACCCGCGATCACGTCGCCGTCGGCGTCCAGGAAATTGAGATACCCGCCCCAGTCGGGTCGCCACTCCTCGGCGCATAGCGACAGCACATAGGCGACCCGCCGCCCGCGCTCGTGGTCGGCATCGTTGTGCTGCGCCAGGAACTGATTGGGCGCATAGAGCGTCGCCTGCGCATCGGCCTTGATCAGTTCGGGGATGCCGGTAACGGTCCGGACAAAGGCGAGAAACGCCTCCCCGTTGATCGCCTCGAACAGCCGGTCGAACGCGCCACCCGGCGCCCATTTCTCAAGATAGGCGGTCAACATCGGATAGACCGTGTAGAGAAAGGCGTAATCGCCGCGCCGCATCGCCGCGGTCAACTCGAAGGTCATCGCCTGCTGCTGCTCGACCGACAACGCCGCAACGTCCGCGCGGCGCAGCCACGCCGGTTTCCCCTCGCCCTTCCACGCCAAGCCCCAGGGCGTGTCGCGCGATAACAGGGCGTGGATCGCGCCGGCGGAGGCTTGCGTCAGGACGTCGCGAATCTGCAATCGCTGCGCCGACGCATAGGCTGCGGCCAGCGCCGCGGGGTCGAGCGTGGGGTTCAGCGTCAGCGGTTCGCCCATCATTTCACACCCCCCTCGTACCCGATCCGCGCACCTGATATGCCAGCCTCGGGCAAAGCGCGAGCGGACAATGACCTCACCCGACCTGACCGATCCGGCCACCCGCGCCGCATATCTCGCCGAGCTGCGCCAGGTCGCACGCGGCGCGCGGCTCGGCGGCCTGACGCTGGCTGTGGTCGGCGCGGGGCTGGCGGTGGTGCGCACCTATTGGCTGCCGCAGCTGCCTGCGTGGCTCCCGCTCGCGGTCATCGCCACCGCGCTCGGACTGATACTGATCGGCATCGTCCGTCGCACGCGCTGGCATCTCGCTCACATGGGCGGACGAGCCAAGCGCCCGGACCCGCTGTAACCGCACGCGCTCAGCGCGCGAATCCCTGATCGAACGGGTAAGGGAACACGGCATGGCGGGACGGCGCATCGGGGGTTTCGACAAGGTGCCCGGACCCGATACCGCAATCGCGGCACTGCGCTGGTCGCTGGTCGTCATCTTCGTGCTGTTCGGGATCGCCAAATTTGCCGCCTACGAGGCCGAAGGGGTCGCGAAGATCGGTGAAAAGCATCCGTTGCTGTCGTGGCTCTACCCGCTGTGGGGGCCCTATGTGGCGAGCGGGATCATCGGTGCGATCGAATTGGCGACCGCGGCCTGCCTGGCGGTCGGCGCGTGGTCGCCGCGCATCAGCCTGATCGGTGGGGTGATGGGCGTTTGCACCTTCTTGATCACCCTCAGCATCGCGCTGGGCGCGCCGATTTGGCAAGAAGCGTACGGCGCGCCGTTCCTCGGCATGATCGGGCAGTTCCTGGCGAAGGACCTGGGGCTGTTGGCGGGTTGCTACACGCTCGCGCTCGTGGCGGCGCACCGGTTGCGCGACGCTAACCGCTAGGCGTCGATCGCTTCCTCATCCATCCGCGCGGCGTTTTCCTGGATGAAGGCGAAGCGGTGCGCTGGGTTGGTGCCCATCAGCCGGTCGACCAGGTCGCGCACCCCGGCGCGCTCCTCATATTCCTGCGGCAGCGTGATCCGCAGCATCGCGCGGGTCTTCGGATCCATCGTCGTTTCGCGCAGCTGCGATGGGTTCATCTCACCCAGCCCCTTGAAGCGTGCGACCTCGACCTTCTTGCCCTTGAAGGCGCCGTTCTCGATTTCAGTGCGAGCAGCTTCGTCCATTGCGTACAGACTTTTGGCGCCTGCGGTCAGCCGATAGAGCGGCGGCTGCGCCAGATACAGGTGCCCGCGCCGGACCAGGTCGGGCATTTCCTGAAAGAAGAACGTCATCAGCAGCGTCGCGATATGCGCGCCATCGACGTCGGCGTCGGTCATGATGACGATCCGTTCGTAGCGCAGCGCGTCGGGCTGGCAGTCCTTGCGGGTACCGCAGCCCAGCGCCTGGATCAGGTCGGCGATCTCCGAATTGGCGGCGATCTTGGCGCTGGTGGCGCTGGCGACGTTCAGGATCTTGCCGCGGATCGGCAGGATCGCCTGCGTCTTGCGGTCGCGCGCCTGTTTCGCCGACCCGCCCGCGCTATCGCCTTCGACGATGAACAGTTCGGTGCCTTCGTTTCCGTTGTTCGAACAATCGGTCAGCTTGCCCGGCAGCCGCAATTTGCGGGCGCTGGTTGCGGTCTTGCGCTTGACCTCGCGCTCCTGCTTGCGGCGCAGACGGTCGTCCATCCGCTCCAGCACGTAGCCGAGCAGCGCCTTGCCGCGCTCCATATTATGGCTGAGCCACAGGTCGAAATGATCGCGCACGGCTTTCTCGACGAGCCCGGCGGCTTCGGGTGAGGTCAGCCGATCCTTGGTCTGCGACTGGAATTGCGGGTCGCGGATGAAGACCGACAGCATCAGCTCGCTGCCGACCATCGCATCGTCGGCGGTCAGTTCGCGCGCCTTCTTGTTGCCGACCAGCTCGCCGAATTGGCGCAAGCCGCGCACCAGCGCCTGGCGCAAACCCTGTTCGTGGGTGCCGCCGTCGGGGGTCGGGATGGTATTGCAATACCAGCTGTAGCTGCCGTCGGACCACAAGGGCCATGCGACCGCCCATTCTACCCGCCCGCCCGCGCCCGGAAATTCCTGTGACCCCGCGAAGAAGTCCGCGGTCGCCGCTTCACGCTCCCCCAGTTGTTCGCGCAGGTGATCGGCGAGCCCGCCGGGAAACTGGAAGACCGCGTCGGGCGGCGTCGGATCGTCGAGCGGGATCAGCGCCGCGTCGCACGACCAGCGGATTTCGACCCCGGCGAACAGATACGCCTTCGAGCGCGCGAGCCGGTACAGCCGCCCCGGCTTGAAATGCAGGTCGGGTCCGAAGATTTCCTCGTCGGGGGTAAAGGCGACCGACGTGCCGCGCCGGTTGGGCGTGCCGCCAAGATGCTCGAGCGGGCCAAGCGTCGCGCCGCGCGAGAACCGCTGCCGATACAATTGGCGGTCGCGCGCGACTTCGACAACGGTGTCGCTTGACAGGGCGTTGACCACCGACACGCCGACGCCGTGCAGCCCGCCGCTAGTCGCATAGGCCTTGCCCGCGAATTTTCCGCCGGAATGGAGCGTGGACAAAATCACTTCCAACGCCGACTTGCCGGGAAACTTCGGGTGCGGATCGACCGGAATGCCGCGGCCATTGTCGACGATCGTCAGGCGATTGCCGGGGGCCAGCGTTACTTCGATGCGCGTCGCGTGCCCCGCGACCGCCTCGTCCATCGCATTGTCGAGCACCTCGGCGGCCAGATGATGCAGCGCGCGCTCGTCGGTGCCGCCGACGTACATCCCCGGCCGGCGGCGAACCGGCTCAAGTCCTTCGAGCACCTCGATCGAGGCGGCATCGTAGGCGTCGGTGGCGATAGGTACGGACGCGAACAGATCTGATGGCATGTCTGCTGTCATAGGTGTGAGACCGGTGCCGTACCAGCCGCCTGGAGCCGATCGCCTGTTCCACGGTGTTGCACGCGGGCCACAGGACGCATCAAATTAATGTTGCAGTGCGGCCAAACCCGGCCGACGACGTTGAGACCCAATCGACGATAACCGCAGGAAAAAGGCAAACTTTATGCAGATCAAGATCATGCTGGCGGCAAGCGCTGCGGCGGCGGCGTTGGCAGCCGTGCCCGCGTCGGCGCAGACCTATCCCGAACCGGCATTTGACGGCCCCTACGTCGGCGCCGCTGTCGGCTACGACGTGCAACCTAACGACGGCGGTTCGACTGTGCTGTTCGACCGCAATCTCGATGGGCGTTTCGGCGACACCGTGCTGACCGGCACCGGTGCCAATGCTTTCGCACCGTCGCTCGCGCAGCCCGGCGCGGGCTTCTGCAACGGCCAGGCGGTCGGCGCTGCCCGCAGCCCCGGCGGGTGCCGCTCCGACAAGGACGATATCGGCTATTACGGTCGGGTCGGCTTCGATTCGCAGTCGGGTAACATCGTCGTCGGCGTCGTCGCCGAATTCGGCACGAGCGACATTCGCGACAGTTCGACCGCATTTTCGGTCACGCCCGCGAACTACATCTTCAATCGCGAGATCGATTACGAGGGCAGCATCCGCGGTCGGCTCGGCTTCACGCCTAACAACAGCACGTTGTTCTATGCGACCGGCGGCCCCGGCTATGCGAAGATCGACAGCACGTTCTCGTCCAGCCAGAGCACCAATACCTTCACCGGTCGTGGCAAGAGCCGCAAGTTCGGCGTGACCGCCGGCGGCGGCGTAGAGCAGCGGATCGGGGCGTTCTCGTTCGGTCTGGAATATCTGCACCACCGGTATCAGGACGACGATTACCGGATCCGCGTCGCGGGACCGGGCGGCACGCCCTTCACCAACGCGGCCAATGGCGGCACCCTTACGGGTACCGATTTCCGGCGCAGCGACGACATTTTCCGCTGGCATTCGATCCGCGGCACTGTCGGCTTCCACTTCTAAGCCGCCAGTCTTCGCGCCAAGAAAAAGGGGCTGGTTTTCGGACCGGCCCCTTTTTTGTGCCTAGCGCACCCGCGGCCCGCCGAACGGGAGTGGTGGCGGCGGACGGCGGTCGCGGCGGGGAAGCTGCGCCTGATACGCGTGGCCGCAATGCGCGACGCAATATGGAAAGCCCGGATTCACCTTGTCTCCGCAAAAATGGAAGTCGGGTTCCCCGGGATGGCCGAGCGGCCATTTGCAAATCCGGTCGTTCAGATCGAGCAGGCTGGTCTTGCCTGCGATCTCCGCGCTTGGCTTGGCCGGGACCAGCCGCCGCGGCGGGGCGGGGGTGGCCGGCGGCTGCTGCTCGCCGGGCGACTGACGCACGAATCCGCCCGGCCCGATCGAGCGCATCAGCGGCTGCGTGGGGGCTTCGGTGTGTGGCGAAGGAGTCGGCGGGACCAGGCTGGCGGGCTCGTCCTCATCCTCGTCGTCGATGGCCGGTGCGGGCGCGACGGCTTCCACGCGCGGCGGTTTCGGCTCGGTCGGCGGCGCGGGCCGCGGGGCTTCCACGACCGCCTTGGCCACGGACGGCGGAGCAGGCTTGACCACACCTTCGACTGCTGCGGGTTCATTCGGCTTCACCGGTGACGGCCGCGCCTGCAGCCCCAGCCGGTGCGCCTTGCCGATCACGGCGTTGCGACTGACCCCGCCCAGCGCCTCGGCGATCTGGCTGGCGGTCTGCCCGCCTTCCCACATCTTGCTGAGCGTGGCGATGCGCTCATCGGTCCAGGACATCTGACGTTTCCTCGTACGTTGCGGGGCGCGGCGGCAGCGCGTACGTGCGCCGCCATGCCAGACCAGCCCCGGAGTATTGAAGCAAATTCCGCGGTTCATAGCGCCCCGGGCGTACCGGTCATCCGGAACGTCAACTGGGGCGGGCTGAAGACCCTCTATGTGAAGGAGGTGCGCCGTTTCTTCAAGGTGCACCTGCAGACGGTATGGGCGCCCGCGCTCACGACCCTCTTGTTCCTGATCGTCTTCACGGTCGCGACCGGGGCCAAACGACCGGTCCATGTCGGTGGAATCGACGTCGCGTTCGCCGATTTCATTGCGCCCGGGCTAATCATTTCGCAGGGGATGATGACCCCGGCGTTCGCCAATGCCAGCTTTTCGCTGCTGGTCGGCAAGATCCAAGGGACGATCGTCGATTATCTTCAGCCGCCGCTCTCGACCTGGGAATTGCTGACCGCATTGGTCGGCGGCTCGATGACGCGCGCCTTCGTGGTCGGCGCGGTCAGCTGGGTCGCGATGGCGCTCTATCCCGACGTTCATGTGACGCCGGTGCATCTGTGGGCGGTGTTGTGGTTCGGGTTCCTGGGGGCGATGTTCCTGTCGCTGCTCGGCGTGCTGACCTCGATCTGGGCGGAAAAGTTCGATCATGCCGCCGCGGTCACCAATTTCGTGATTGCGCCGATGGCGTTGCTGTCGGGGACCTTTTACTCGGTCGACCGGCTGGCGCCCGCGTTCCGCGCGTTCAGTCACGCGAACCCGTTCTTCTATATTATCTCGGGGTTCCGATACGGCTTCCTTGGCACCGCCGATTCCCCGATTCTGGTCGGCAGCATCGCGATCCTCGCGCTAGACGTCGCGCTCGGCGTGCTGTGCTATGCGCTGCTGCGTTCGGGCTGGAAGCTCAAGAACTGACGGTTGCGATCGCCTGCGCCAGGTCGGCGGCGACGGTCTCGCCCATTTCGTGCGAACTGGTGATGCCCTGGATGAAGGGGTGTCGGCCGAGCAGGAACGGGATGCTGAGGCAATAAAGCCGCGCCGCCGCCGGGTGGTCCGACGCGGGGTGGAAATATTCGTCGACCGCGATCCCCTTCGCACCCCTTCCACCAGGGTCCGCCGCATCGCGAAGCACCCCTTGGTCGAGCAAAGTCGGGAATGGGAAGGCATCGAACGCCAGCGCGCGTTGCCCGGTCGCATCGATGAACGCCGGGAAGTGGCGACGCTCGCCCCGAATCGTCACGATCGCGCCGGGCGCTTCGCCGCGACTGTCGATCCGGTAATCCTCGCCGAGTTCGACCACCGCCAGGTGGCCGGCACGGTGGAGCGCCAGCAAACGCTCGATCGAAAGGTGGGGAACGGTCGCATATTCATCGACGAACACCGGCTTCAGATAACGGCTGAACCGCTCCAGCGCGTCTTCGTCGAGATGCGGCACGATCAACGCAAGCACTTCGTGCATCCGCAGGATCGCGTAGCGCCACGGGACCGTAACCGCCCGTTCGTAGTCGGCGCGCGCTTCCGCCAGGTTCTGCGCGGCCCAGGTGAAGGGGTCGGCGGCCACGCGGTCCGCGAAATACCGCTCGGCGAAATCCTCCAGCGCCAGCCCGGACAGTCCGACCCGCGCCGCATAAGTGGGATCGGCCTGCGCCAACTCGTCCTTGAACAGCGCATAGGACCGTTCAAGCAGAGTATCGCAATCCGACGCGATCAGGCACTCGATCGCCGCGGGCGTGCAGATCGCGAGCGGCTCGTAGGGGACCGGGTGATGGAAATCCGCCTCGGGCAACAGGCCCTTGCGCGACATCATCGTCAGGCGGAGCGCCTCGGCCCCGTGATTGATCCTGAACGCGACCGCGGTGCCTTCGGTCTCGATGAAGGTGCCGTGCGCCGACGCCAGTGCGACGACGGCGTCGATCGCGGTCAGCGAACTACCGCGGATTCCGACATCGGTCGCGGGGATGCGCTGTAGCGCGGTGGCCGGCCACGGGCTGAGGAAATAGCCGGGACGCACCTCGGGCTCTTCGGGCCATTGATGCCCGGTCGCGATCACGACCCGGTCGAAAGTGCGGTCGGCGCAGGTCTCGCTGACCAGCCGGAAGCCGTCCCCCTCGGCCACGATGTCGGTGACACGGCATTTCGAGACGATCTCGATCGCAATGCCGTCGTCCTTCGCGCGCGCGATCAGCGCGGTGAATTGGTCGAGGAAATATTCGCCCAGCGCGAGGCGCGGATAGAATGCATGGTCGTCGATCGCGTCGGGATCGATCCCGAGCCGCACCAGCCGCGCGCGGGGCTGATGCGACAGCCACGCGGTCAGCGTCTCCCTGATCGGCGGAATCTCGATACTGGCAATATTCGACAGCATCGCCGGGTCGTTCCACCCCGGGCGATAGGGCGTGCCGAGCCCAGCGCGCGGCTGTTCCTCGTAAATAGTGATCGCGCCCGGCCGGTGCGCCGCGTTCAGCACCGCGCAAAGCGTATAGATCGTGGTCGGGCCGGCGCCGACGAAGGCAAGGGACTGAGGCATGCTGACGTGCAATGCGCACCGCGCCGCTTTGTGCCGCCGATACGATTTCCGGCGTCAAAGACGCGCGCGCAGCTTGGCAGATCTCGCGGGGCGAACTTGAGACGTCGCGCTGCGATGTCCGTGTTGATTAACCGCAAACCGAAGCCGCCGGCGCCGGTGGCGATCGCTTACCGGCGAAATACTCTCAAATCTGGCTGCAAAGCACGTCCCGCAAATCGGTGTCATAGTCGAGCCGCCAGCCCAATGCCCTCAGCGGATCGAGCTTCATGCCGTCGATGTCGCGCTGCAATTGCAGGTGGAGGTGCGTGGAGTATTTGCCGCAGGCATTGGGGACCAGACAGGGCTGGTTGCCCGCGGCATTGCCTGTACAGCCGGCATATCCCACTACTGCGCCTTTCGAGACCGAACGCTCCGCACCCTCGAATCGATCGAGATGTCCGAGGATGAAGCGATAGGCGATACCGGCATGGCGAAATTTGAGGTGAACGCGCTTTCCCATCTCGTTTGCGTCAGATACCTGCTCGAGTTCCGCCGCGATCATCGCGACGATCGGCGTGTTTCTGGGCGCATAGATGTCCACGCCGCCGTGTTCCTTCGGTGGTGATCGCGGAAACTTGAAACCGCTCCATTTGGGCTTCCAGCGATCGTTCGCGTAACAGCCGCGTAACTCCCCGGCGTGTCCCAGCACCGGCACGCCACCCAATTGGGTCGGGTAAAGCGCCGTCGTGAACGGCGTCGTGGTGACCGATACGGCGGGAAGGATTGGCGTGTCACGCGGTGAGAACATCGCCGGTGGAACATCGATCATGTCCGTCATTTCCTACCTCCGCCCTGGTCCGATGGTTTACGTTCAGCACTTGGGAAACATTGCTACACACTTGGCGAAACGACAAGCTGCCGAACTAGTTGGCTCGAAAGGCCCAGGCATCACGTTTTAATAAGCGCTATTTGTTTGAAAACATGAAGCTATTTAGCCGTGGAACTGTTTCCGCCATTTATTGAGGTCGTCGGTTATTTACATCTGTTGCAAAGGAATCGATGATTGCAACGCGACTCGCGGGGGCGGTTGATCGGTGGCCGTGAGGACACTGAGACCGACGTGGCGATTGGGGGTGGGATGGCGGATACGGCACCCGAAGATCAAGACCCGGCCCGGTCGCTGCGGATCACCGACCTTTGTCTCGATCGCCGCGCGTTTCTCGGTGGGTCCGGCGTGCTGGTCGCATCGGCGCTTTCCGCCGCACCGCTCGACACGACGCAGCCTGTGTTCGAACAGGGAGACGGCGGTGTCATCCGCGTCCGGCGAGGCTCGGGCGCGACGGAAAAGGTCTGGGAAATCGATCCGGCTTGGTTTGTCGGAGACCGCGATCCGTGGCTGCCGCAATGGCCTGGCAGTTCGCAGCTGAAATGGGTTAGTAACACCGAGCTGCGCGTGAACGGACGTTTCGCCGGCACCAATCTGCCAGCAGTGTTTACCCTGACGATCCGCGACTTCGGCGGCGTGTGGAAGTTCGTGTGGAAGTTTGCCGACGACCCCGCACAGTCGATCGCCGTCGATGACTGGTTCGCCGGGCCAAATTCGGTTGGACCCATTGTCCTTGTGCCGTTGGGCGGGGCGGCAGCAGGGGGATCGCTTCGAGTAATTGCTCCCGTGAGGGTGTGGCTGAAGTGGCCATTTGTGTTGGAGACATCGGCTGACAGCCCGCCGAGTTTCAAATTCCGCCTTGGCAAGTCTGCAGGCAGCGCAAAATATCTGAAATTGACCCCATACGGGAACCCGTCAGGCAACGGTGCCGTTCCCAATACGCACGTCAGTAAGCTTCTACCCGCCGGTGCCCTGCACAAACTTCGCATCGAGTTGAGGGACGTCGTACTGACCAGCCCCTCCGATGGGTGGGAAATCGGCAAGATCGGGGACAGCTGGTTGCGTTGGTCGCCGCTGCGGCCGGAACTTCGGATCGAGGTGATTTGGCGACCGGCCGAGCGATCTTTCATGTCGGTCTGGCGGCTCGGTTCGAACGGATCTTCACGGCTTCAGATCGGCGATGCGGACCGGCCTCGCTCAATCCTGTTGGGCGAAGAAGCCGAACTGCTGGAGGTCGGCGGCTATAATCTCGGCACTGCCCCGACCTATGCATTGATCGCGGACCTGTCCGAAGAGCCGCTGACGGTGCAGGGTCTGCGGTATGCGGCGACGTTGAGGGGCAGCGGCAGCACGCTGCTGACCGGCTTTCGCAACAGCGCCACGCTGACGTTTCCGGCCACATTGTTGACGCTCCACGCACGCGGGTCGGACGATGCGCGCTACGACGTGGATTTTCGCGGTTACAAACCGGGCGGTACGTACCTCGATCGCTCGGCCATTCCCTGGCGCAGCACACAGTCGATGGATGGCCACCCGGTCGATCTGACGATCGGTGTCCGACCGACGCCCAAGCTGAACGACAACCAGCTGCATCTGGGATCGAATAGCGGGGCGGCCGTGCTGCTCCATCCGAAAGATGCGAGCGCGATCGGCCTCGCCAATCCAATCTTGCGCGTGCGCCGTCATCGGGACGGTTTCGACTTGGGCTTCGTTTTTCACCAATGCCGGATCGAGGTCGATAACGACGGGTCGCGCATCCGGGGCCTTCCCGGCGCGCAACGCGGCGTGCGATTTCATCCACAGCATTTGCAGGAGGAAGTGTTCGATCCGCCGCCGGGCGATTCGGTGGCGAATACACCTGGCGGTCTGTTGCATTGGGCGGGCGCGCTGATCGCGCTGACCGCCGGCCTGATAGCGCCAGCACCCGCCTTGAAAATCCGCGTGCTCGGCAGCCTCGCCAATTCGGAATTTGACGAGGACGGCATTCAGACCAAGCTCGCGCGCACCCGGGTGGCGGGCTCCTCGCGTGTCATTTTTCGTCCCCGTGCTTTCGACAAGCTGCCGCTGACGGTCAAGTCCCTGACCGACTGGGCAGGCGAACAGGTCGCTGCAATGAAGCGCGTCGATGCCGCTCGCGGAACGCTCGAAGAACAGATCTCCTCGCTGGGCATCACTGTCGACACCGACCGCCCCACCGCTCGCGATCTGGTCAACGCGCAGTTCGTGGCACCCGCTGGGGACGAGACGTCGCTGGAACTGGTGACCGGACTGACTTTCTCGCCCGACCAACACGCGCGCTTTCGGGTGCCGCGCACTGTCCCCGGTGCAAATCCCGCACTGTGGACGGCGCAGCTCGAATTGCTGCCGATCGATCCGATCACACAGATGGCGGGCCAGATACGTGCGATCTGGGCGGACGAGCTTCTGCCGCAAAGCGTGATCGGAACGGCACCGTGCGGCACGCCGCTGCCGATTGCTGCGGAGCCGCCGTTCGAAACCTCGCTGAACGGACGCGATCGGGCGGAAATCGTGATGCTGAGCTCGACCCTCGGCCTGCCGGCGCTGCGGGCTTTGTCGGAAACGGGCAAGGACATCCCCGCCAGTCTGGTACGGTTACCCAAGGAAGCGACTGGCCGGCCCTATAAATATCTGGACAGCACGGCGCGGGCCCATCCCCGCGATCCGCGCGGTCCGACTTATCGCCAGGAGGGGGTCATGGCACCGGCGCCGTTTACCCGCTTCAGCGCGCGGCTGACCGCATTCGGTGCGGACCTGGATGCGGAATGGTCGGGGGAACCGGTCGCGCCGTGGGTCAGCCCCACCAAGGGAATATTCTTCAACCGCGCGTTTTCAGTCGAGCGCTACGTCCATCGCACCAGCCTCGGTTCGGACATGTTCGTCGAGGTGGTCTACAAGGGATTCCTGTTCCCCTACGGCTTTCGCGTCGCATTAATCAAGGTAACGCAGCGCCAAGCTTATGAGATGGGCGAGTGGGGTGCGATGATGCCCGCGATCCAGCGGCATTTCATCATTCCGAAGCCCGTCGCCAAATCGATGCCCGGCATCTATCAGCCGTTTAACGGGTTCGAGATCCCGATACGCCGCGCGGAACTGGACCCGGTCCGGAGCCCCGAACTCGATCCTACGATGGAGGTTCCGCCCGAAATCGCGGCCATCATGGCCGGTTTTCCATCTCCAACACAAACGCCCGTGCCAAACGGGATTTGTCCGCCGGAACAGCGCAAACCGGTCGGCTCGGTTTTCTGGCCACGGTTGCGCGGCGAGCCGGGTAGCCCCGGTCGGGAGATCGCGTTCGATTTTACCGCCGACGACACCGGCGTGCGCCGCTCGCTGCCGATGCTGTTTCTCGACAACGCGGCGGTCCACGACGCGCCGACGGTGCGCGCGGTCGTGCATTACTACAACACGCTCAACGACGTGCAGCTGCGCACCGAACAGCATCACGGCGGTCCGACCATCTTCGCCGTCCCCGCCAAGACCGGCGATACCACTTTCGCGACCGAGAGCATTCTGCTGAAGGCGCGGAGCCGCATTGTCGACACGGCGACCGCGCCAGGGGTGCCAGGCGCCGGCGTCTCATCGCAGAACGATCCGGATCTCGCGCAATATCAGATGGACGCCTTCATGGAGGGTGCCGACGAACCGCCTTTCTATCCCGTGATGGAAGAGGCCAAGATCGTCGTGCCCCCGCTCGACCGGTTGCTTGGTTCGCCGCAGGGCTTCAAGCGCGTCGGCTACAACGCAAATTACCTCCGTAACGGCTTCGACAGGCGCGGCAATCCTTCCAGCCTGTATCTCAATTTCCTCGACGCGGACGGCGTCATGCAACTCGGCGGTCGGGGCGAAATCTCGGGCGGTGTCGCGCAGACGCCCACGTCGATTTCCGGAATCAGCCGCGACAACGCGATCGTCGGAGCGCCGGGACGCCCACCGCCGACGGGCGCGGCACCCGTGCGTTTGGTTGCGGCTGCACTGGCCACGGTGGCGGACCAGCGCGTGAGCGGACAACCCGCGGTCGGGTCGGACCACCAGACCCCGTGGGATCTGTCCGACGTGGTCGCCGGCAGTTTTAATCCCGCCAAGTTTTTCAAGCTGCCCAAGCTGTTGGGCGTGATCGATATCGGCGAGGCCGTCGGACCTGCGCTGATTGCGAAGCAGCCGAAGCTGCGCGAAGTCTACGATTACGCGATCGACAAGAAAGATGAAACGGCGGGGGTCGTCGTCGCGCGCTTCAGCGCGGCGGCGGTCGCAGCCGGCAAGGCACTGAACGCGGCACTCGACGACGCCGAGCAGCGGCTGATCGGGTTTCTCGGCGAGGAGGGTATAGCCGTCCTCAGCGCGCCGCCGGTCCGTCCCAACCTTGCCCAGCTCTATCCCGATTTGGCGCGCCAACTGACGAACCTCGCTCAAGACCTGGAAGAAGCGGCGTTGTTCCGCGACATCGGGGATATCATCAAGGCAGCATCGCCGCTGATCGACCAATGGCGCGAGGTCAAGGGGGCGGTGGACGCGGTCATCGCCAATCCGACGCCCGAACCGGTCCGGGGCATCGTCAAGGGCTTGCGCGCTATCATCGACGATCTCGTCGCCGCGCTTGGCGGCACGCTGACCAGGCAAGCCAACACTGCCCTATCGGCTTTCCTGACGCAGTTCGTGACTCCCCTGCGCGACGCGATCCTCGATCGTCTGATCGTCGATGCTCAAGGGGTAGTGACCAACCCTTGGCTGTACGAAGCATTTTTCGGCCCGATCCCGCCGGACGTCAAGGTCGTGACCCGCGCGGAATTGAAAGTCAAAATCGACGTCCTGATCGTATCCCCGAACCAGCTGCCGGTCGGCCTGGTCGCGGCGCCGCTGGCGTCGGCGATGACGGTTCCGTTGTTGCGGATCATCGGGGCTGCGCGCGATCTGACCCAAGCCGCCGACCAAGCAGCAACGCAGGCCTTGGCGCGCATTGCGGAAACCGCGCTCGGCGCACTGCGCGCCGTGGTCGACGGGGTCGCCGAGCTTCAGGCGCTGGCCGACGTCGCGCGTGCAGGCGCGGCGGCAATGTGCGCGGGCGCGACCCAGCCGCTGTGGGCGGTGGCCGATCTGGCGTTCGCAGCGGTGCCCGACAAGCAACGCATCGCCGATCTGCTGGCTGCATTCGATCGACGCAATGTCACGCTGACTTTGCCCAATCTGCCCGCGTCGCCGGCGGTCGATCAGGTACGCGATGCCGCCGCCGGCTTCGCGGCCACGGTGCAGCGCCTGGCCAGCCAGTTCGTAGCGATAAATGCGTGTCGCGCGACGCTGCCGGGGGACGCGGTCGCACGCGGCGCCTGGTGTGCGGATACCGGTCGCCTACCGGCGGCGATTGCCGAATTTCTGCGTTGGCGCAGCGGCGTCATCGCGGCGCTCGACGATTGCGCGATGCAAGCAGGACGGATCGGCGATGCTCTGTCCAAGCTTTCGGCGGCGGAGCAGACGCAAGCCAAAAAGGCTCGCGATGCGGCTACGGAGACGTTGCAGGATCTCATTGTCCTCGCACGGGAATGCACACTGGCGCGACTGGCAACCGGCGCTAACGAGGCGTCCTCCGCGCTCGCCGTGCAACTCCGCATCCTACCGCCGCCGGTGATCGCCCGGCTGGCCGCGGTCAGGGCGGAAGCGTATCGCGCCGCGGTGACGCTCAACGACGCGGTCGCTGCGCTGCCGCCCGCACCGTCGGCTGCCGATTTGATCGGCATCCTCGCCCGCACGGCGCCGCTCGCCGCGGTCGAGCATCGCCTGTTCGCGCTCGCCACCGACTTTTCCGCGGTTACCGATCAAATTCTGGTTCGGGTCGGTGCCTTGGCGCGTAATCTCGCGGGAACGGTCGGCAAACCCGTGATCGACCTGCATATCGCCGTGCTCGGTCAGGCCGACGATGCCATCAGGGCGGTAAAGGCGGCGCCGGACATCGTCGCCATGTTGACCGGGCCGCTGCTCGGACGGCTCGCGGTAATCCGCACGGCGCTTGCCAAGGATATTCTCGATCTTCAAAAACTGTTGAACGACCCGGGACAGGCGCGGGGGCTGATCGATCGCTGGGAAGGCGATCCGCCCGGGCTGGCCCAGACGACGCGTACCATCGCCGAATTGTTCGACGCGATCGCGCGCGGCCAACTCGGTGCGCTGTTCGATCTGGCTGCCGCGCGGCGAGCGGTCGAGGAGGCGGTCCGGCGACTGATCCCATCGAAAGTTACGCTGACGTACGCTTGGGACGCGGAGCTGAATCCGATCCCGGCGGGCAATCCGATCTTTAACCCTGGAGCTATCGGCACCCGCCCGCTCGCAACCGGGACACGCAAGGATTTGACACTTAAAACGCAGATCGAAGTCGATCTGTTGAATCCGAAGGACCGCAAAGTGTCGGTCGTCGGCACGCTTGCGACGTTCCACCTTCATCTGCTGGGTTCGTCTCCCGATCTCGTCAAAATCGAGTTTGCGAACACGAAATTTGAATCCGACGGCAGCGGCAGCCCCAGTTTCAAGACGAACATCGCCAACGTCGAGATAGGCGAAGATCTGAAGTTTCTTAAAGCGCTCCAGGAAACGATGAAACGCGGCAGCGGCTTGTCGGTGCTGCCCAGCATTACGCCTCCCGGAATCATGGTAAGCTACGGCATCGGCGAACCGAAGATCGAATGCGTTGGCATAACCTTCCTCAACGTCAATTTCAGTGTCGGCGTGTTGTTGCCTTTCAACGGCGACAAGGCGCTGTTCCGCTTCGCCTTTGCCAGCCGGGCGCTGCCCTTCGGCATCATCATCGCGCCATATTATTACGGCGGTGGCTTCGTCGCGCTGGAGGCCGACGCGTCGGGGGTGGTGAGCTTCGAGATCCAGCTCGAGTTCGGCGCCGCCCGAGATTTCAGCTTCGGCCCGATGAGGGGTTACGGCAAGATCGCGACCGGCATCTACATGATGACCGGGCGAGGCGGACGACGCCTGGAAGGGTTCGTTCACGCGGTCGGCGAGGGCCAGATCGCGTGTTTCGGGATCAGCGTAAATATCGACGTCACCGTGCGACCGGAAGGCAGCTCGATGACGGGAAAGGCGAAATACAGCTACTCATTTTCGGTAGGCATCGCGAGCGTCAGCTACGAGTTCGAGGCTGAGTTCACCTTTCAGGGAGGGATCGGTGCGACGCGGGCGCCACCGCCGTTGCCGATCGTGCCCGCGCTCGCACCCGGGCGGGTGACCGCAACAGTGGAAACGGCCGCTTCGTACAAGCTCGAATATGTGGACCGACGGACCGACTGGGAAAAATGGCGCCGGCGTTTCATCAGCGAATGGCCATGATCATGAGCGATTATTACCGCGTCGAATGTACCGCGATTCCAGACGGCATTCACCAGATCGGCGGCAAGCCGACGTTGCGCTTGAGCGTGATCCTCCGCCCCGATCCATTCCCGACCGAACGTTTTATGCCGCCGCCCGACGATACGAACGCGGTGCCGTTGCTCAAATGGCCAGAGATCATTCCGCAACTGCCGTTCATGGTCACGATCGGACCCGACCTTGCCAACCGGGTCACGATACCGGTGACGCCCAGGTTCGTCCTTCCGCCAGTTCCGCCAGTTCCGCCAGTTCCGCCGGGTGGCACGACGGACCCGGCCACGGCCTGGTGGGCGACGCTATGGGAAAAACCAGAGGTACGTGCCGCGTTTGCGCGGGCGATGACGCCGCGCACGACAGCTACAACCCCGGCCGAGGTCGAAACCTTCAGCTATGCGCAATTGGCCGAACTGGCGATCGCCCGTGCGGCGAGCGACATCGAGATCGGTATGCTCGCTGGTGCGGATTTGGGTCTGACTGGGGCTGCGGCGGCGCGGCAGGCGGACCCGCATGATCCGGCAATCCGCGTGGCAGATGCGAAATCTTTGTTGGAGCTCGACACGTTTTACGACCTGCCGATCGATGATGCGATCGATCGGGCGCGGACCGGGCCGCTCGCCCAATCTGGAAACGACGATGACGGTCCGGGCTTCGGGGCAGGCCCGGCTCCCCTGCCAGGGCTGCTGGGCGTTTATGCGGACATCCGGAAATCGATCAACAAGGCGTGGCAGACGCCGGCCACCGCCGCCGCCGCCGACGCGGCGCTCCGCGGCACATCATGGAACCCTTTTCTCGACCCGCCTGCCCGCGACGCTCTGGCGACCGTATCGGCGCAAGAGTTGTTCGCGAAGCGATTCCGCGATCCGATATTCGGCAAGCCGGTCGATCGAAATGCGCTCCAAGCCAGCGCTGCCTCGACGACGCGCCTGAATTTGGCGGCGTGGCGGCGGTCACGGAACACGGATACGGGGTTGGGCGCAATCTCGCCGCCGCCAGTCGCAGCATCAGCGAGCGCAACGATGACCGACGCGGAGGCCGACCAAGCTGTCGGCCGAACGCTGGCAGCGTTGCAGGCGCATCCGGCACTGCGCAAATTCGTGCAGCTGATCGTCGATATCGATATCCCGCTCGACACGCCCGGGATCGATCTTGCCACGCTCGAAAAGGGGGTCGTTTCGGTCGAGATCGAAGATCCAGCCAACCCCGGCAATGCGCGCGGTCGCGCGTTGCGCTTTTGGGCGACGGCGTTCGAACTGGATCCGTCGGCGGGCCTGTTCGAACCCTGTCCCGAATGGAAGTTCGCGACCAGGGGTCGCAGCGACGTGAAATCGCTGGTTCCGTCGTTGCCGCTGGATCGCGGCATCGTGCAACTCAATTCGACGCGGCAGAATGCGGATGACGGGTCGCCGCGCTTCCGATTGGAAGTCGTCGATGCCAACGCTGCCACCGCCGCGTTCGTGCGTGGTTTGCAAGCGACCGTGGAGGCGTCCCGCAAAGGGTCCCCCGACGTACCGGTCGATGAGCCTTCGTTGCGAACGCTCGGCCTGGCCTTGCTCGATGTGGAGGCGATGGTGCCGGCGCAGATCGCGGCAAACAAGCGCGCAGAGGCCGCGCCATTGTTGTCCAGCCGGACCTTGCTACACGCCGAAGATCTGGTCGATGGTTACCGGGTCGATATCGTCGCCCCTGAACGAGTCACGATCGGTGGGACCGAACAGCATGTCGTTCCAGGCGGCGCGCGAAAGATGCGCTACGACGTCATCGATCAGGCTTTCGGCGGGGCTGCAACCAATCCTTACGCCGATGTCGCGGCGCGCGATCACGGCTATATCACGATCGCCAGCCGGGTTTGGACCGCGGACGCTGCTCCCGCGATGCCGGCCTCGCCACCGGCGTCCCAGACCTCGGCCCCGGTACCGGTCCAGCGAATCATGCAATCCGAAATGGTGTTCACCTGGACGGGTGAGAACATCGGCCTGCCGGCGCCGCGTCCCGTTGAGAGCGTTCCGGACGCCAGGCGGTCCGCCGATCTGAAATTTGTGGCGACGTACGCCTTTGCCGATCAACCGGGGCCAATCCTGCGCGAAGGCAAAGGCTATCGCGTGATGCTGCGCGCGCGCAAGTTGAACGGGTCGAGTGTACCCGACGCGGTCGCGGAAAGCTTGCTGAAGCACGCGCTCGGCACCGACACACTTGGCAAAAGTTACACCTACACCCCCGTCGAGCGCGCCCCTGGACCAGTGATTTTGGTACCATCGCCCGACCGCAATTCCTCGCGGCGCGACCGTACGAAGCTCCTCGTTAAAACGCTGATAGTGTCCGACGAAGGAGCAGCGGTCCGAATGCTGGTATCGCCCAACATCGGCTTGCTTCGCGCTGAACAGCAGGGGCAGTTCGACCTACCCATCGGTCAGTTCGAAAATGCGCAGGCATGGGCTCGCGCGACGCGTCGTCTGAAGCGTGGATCTTATTCCCGTCTGGAGCGTGCGCCGGATTCGCCAGGCTTTCCAGTCCTGCCAGGCAGCGGCGACGACAAGGACCGCGCCCTCCTGTTCAAGATCGTCGCAGACAGCGAACCATCATCACCCTATTTCGTCGACAACACCTTGTGCTTCCTCGGGATGCGACTGGCGCCGACCGAGGCGACCCCCGAGGCGGCGGTTGGTGCCCGGCATGTGACCGATGAACTGTCGTTCTGGAACCGTCGCCCCGCCGATCACGCCAAACCCGGGCAAGGGTTTTCACCCGAGGCGATCGTGCCGATCATGCTGGAGGCGGTGCCCGCTGTCAGTGACGGGCAAAGTCGGGTTTACCGCGACAAGGACCGGAAGATCGGTCCGGCCGGCGCAGAGATCACCGTTCCGGTGCTGCGGGTCGAAGTCGCGCCTGCCGATACGCTCAAGCTGACGGTTTGGACCAATCGACTGGGGGAAACGGCGGTCGCGCACCCCGCGATGCAAAAGGCGCTGGCCAGCATCGCCGCGCGAGTCTCGGGGCTCGTGCCCGCCGGGCTGGGCACGCGATCTCCCGCCGAAATCGAGGCATGGTGGGCGCCCTTTGCACGCACCCGCCGCCTGGCCGCGCAACAGGAAGAGGTAGTTTTCGAAATAAGGCACCCGGTCGATCGGCCGCGCTCGCCGCCAAAGGCGGTGCTGCTGGACGCACGCCGTTACGTCGATTCGGAGACCGTTTTCGCGCTGGGCGATATCGAAATCGACCGGCGCTCCACGAGTTTGGTCTGGGCCGAGTGCCTCTGGTACGATTCGGAATCCGCTTTGTGCCTCAGCCGCACCGCCAAACCGGACGAACCCTGGGAGATCGAGCCCGAAGGCCTGTACGCGTACGATCAGAAGAAGCGCAGGCAAGGCCGACTCTTCACGCTTGACAAGATTGATCTCCTGCCGTCGCGGCCTGGTGAAGGCGCAGCCGAATACGATAGTCGGGCAAACAAGATAAACCTGGCGACGGATGAAACCGGGAAGCCGCGCAATCTGACCGCCTCCTTCCGAACGTACCAGGCGCGGCGTCTCGTCGTGCGGCTCATCGCCCGTTCGCGATTCGCGCCAGCAGGATTCGCGCCACCGGACGACGCGTCGGATCCCTACAGCTACTCGTCGTCCAGCGCGGATGACCGGCAGCTGTCCCGGGCGCTGGACGGAAGCCCAGAGGAAGGCGTCAAGACGGTCTGGCTGCCGGCGACACGGCGTCCGGCTGCACCCGTCGTCACACAGGATCGCGGGACGCTATACCAGCGACGCTTCGAAACATCGCCCGGCACGTCTGCGGCACCGCCGCGGGTGACGCTTACTCACACCTATCGCTGCTGGCTGGACGGCTGGTTCAGCTCGGGACCGCACGAATTGCTCGCAGTCGTATGTCGTCGGCCTTCGGTGACGCCCGAGCCATGGCTTGATGCAATGCTTAGCCGGTGGGGCGGCGACATGACGATGGCGCCGGGCGCAAGATTGGGGAGCGATAATTTCCCCAATTATCTGCGGCCAGAACAACTCGCACTCGCCTCGATGATTGAGATTGGCGATGGGCGGCAGATCAGTTCGATTAGAAAAAACGTGCCGTTGCCTGTGCCCGCCGCTGGGTCGGGTGACGGCGCCCGCAATGTCGATCTGGCGTTGCTTCGACCGGTCTTTCATTCCGGCCTGGGGCGCTGGTACTGCGACATCGAGTTGCGACAGGCACCGACATTTCGCGCAATATTGCAGCTCAGCGTTGCCCGGTATCAAGAACGTGGGCTCAGTGGCTGCCAACTCTCGACCGCGGTGGCGATCAACGCTTTTCAGCTTCATCAGCCTTGGACGTTTTCCGCCGTCCGCAGAGGAAGGCGTATCGAGATCTCGGCGCTCGGGCCGGCCTATCGCGAGCGAGCGCCGATGACGCGCGGGCTGGCGGGCATCGGCGATGTCGCAGGCGGTATTCATCCGTCGGTCGCCATCCAGGCCGGCGCGCCGCGCATTACCGTCGAGCTTGAGCGTTTGACTGATGGGATGCCACTTCCAGTGGTGGACGGCGATGGCCGACCCGTCGTCGCAACGAACCTGAACGTGGTGCCGACGACGAATGGCGCCGATATTCCAGCGGGCTGGTCGCGCTGGTCGATACCGCTGGCCATCCCAAGCGGGCGTATCGACTACGACCGTCTGGCGGTTCGGATCAGCCTGGCCAGCGCACATGCCAATTCGAAGGGCGTGCCGGGCTCGCCCGATAAGTCGGAAGGCCCGCTGGTGTATTTGCCCGAACCGCTGACCGTACAGATCGAATTATAAAGGAGCAATCACCATGAAGTTGTTATCAGTCATCACGCTCGGACTTGCTGTGGGCGCTTGCTCGGGTCCGTCCGAAAACCTTCAGGCCGTTCCCGACGCGATGCTCACCCCGCCGCCTCGCATAGTAGCGCAGTCCGCAGTCGCTACCGGTCTCTGCCGACGGCTAAATTATCACTATCAGGCACGGAAACTAGCCGATGGCACGTTGTGCACAAACTTCCAGTGGAGCGGCTTTACAAGTCCTAGCTTCGCTTGGAATGCTAGCTATAATACAGATGCCAGAAAAACCTATTGCTACGACTCGGCACAAGATCCGTGCTTTATATCGTCCTAACGCTTAGCGGCTTAGCGGCTGGGAGGAGAAGCGATCAGCAGCGCGTTGCGGTCATCGATTACCGACGGCGCTCATTTCGACTCTTGCATATATCGCGCGACTGTTGCGGCAATGAGCCAGCGTTGCTGGTCATGACGGACGAAATCAACTTGCCTTCATTATTGTAAATTCCAGAATCGGTAAGTTTAGCAGAATATTTGTCCAAACTCAATTTTTAGTTCACAGGTATACACGTGACGCTGGAATTAATCTGCAGCTTCGCCGACCCAGTTAGATAGATCAGGTGGTTGATGTCGCAACGTACCCTGAACACTGCGACATAGGAGAGAATGGCTTTTCCGGCGCTGGCGGTAAACGCGGCTTGCGCATCGCCGATCGATCCGTCGTCCATGCGAAGATTGCCGTTCTGCTGAAAAGCGCGCCCCCGCTTAAGTAAACCGCGGAGTCGAAGTTGGCGAGCGGTTCGGCCTTGCGCACGCCGGTCCATTCAAACCGAACTTTCTTCGCCCGCGACACCCCTCCCAACATGTAGAGCGCGTTCGCCGCAGGCCCCTGCGCCGTCAGGTTCAGGCCTTCCAGCATGATCGTACCGCGATCGAACCAGAGTGCTGGCTGCGATGCCGCTACGGCGTAAAATGTCGGGACCCTACCCGCGCTGACCCTAGCATGATATGCCGTATAGCGATTGCGTTCGCCCACGCGCCTCGATTACCCGGACATACAAAGACGACGCGTGTCTCCGGCGCGCGCTGCTTCGGGAAAAAAATTGGTCGGGGCGACAGGATTCGAACCTGCGACCCCCACACCCCCAGTGTGATGCGCTACCAGGCTGCGCTACGCCCCGACCGTGGCCCGCCGTCGGAAGACGGCGAAGCGAGCCGCGCGATATGCCGGGGCGCGGGGGGATGCAAGCTTCGCCGTTGCGCGAGCATCGCGCCACCGTTGCGTAGCAGCGTAACCGATGTTAGCGCCCCGCGACTTCATTCAGCCTCATTCGGCGGACCCCATCATGTTCATTTCCCAAGCCCATGCCCAGACGGCCGGTGCCGCTGGCCAGCCGGGCGGTCTCGACTCGATCCTCGGCATCGCGCCGCTCTTCCTGGTCTTCATCGCCTTCTATTTCCTGATGCTGCGCCCGCAGCAGAAGCGCATGAAGGCGCTCGCCGCGTCGGTCGATGCGGTCAAGAAGGGCGATACCGTGACCACCGCGGGCGGGATCGTCGGCAAGGTGACCAAGGTCGACGGCGCGCATGTCGAGGTCGAGATCGCGCCGACGGTCAAGGTGCGCGTGGTCAAGGCGACGCTGGCGTCGGTCGGGGCCCCCGCCGCGCCCGCGAACGACTGATCCGACCGTAATGCTCGATTTCCCGCGCTGGAAGGTCATCTGGATCTGGGGGCTGCTCGCCGTGCTGTGCGCGCTGGCGATCCCGAGTTTCGTGCCCGAACGTGTCACCGCCGGCACCGCGTTCGCGCGGCTGCCCCGGATCAATCTGGGGCTCGATCTGGCGGGGGGCAGCTATCTGTTGCTCGAGGCCGACGTTGCCGATGTGAAAACGCAGCGGATCGAGCTGATGCGCGAGACCGTCACGACCGAAATGCGGCGCGGCACCCCGCGGATTTCGATCGGCGACATCTCGACCCGCGGCGGGCGGCTGACCTTCATGTTGCGTGACCCGGCGCAGGTCGACGAGGCGCGCGAGCGGATCAACGGCTTCACCAACGGCGCCGGCATGACCGGTCAGCGCGATTGGAACATCGAGGTCGTCGACGGCACCCGGTTTGTGCTGACCCCGACCGATGCCGGGCTGACCGTCGCGGTCAACCAGGCGATGGACGATGCGACCAACGTCGTGCGCACCCGCATCGACGAACTCGGCACCAAGGAGCCGACCATCGTCCGGCAGGGACAGAGCCGGATCATGGTGCAGGTGCCGGGCCTTCAGGACCCGCGCGCGTTGAAGGATTTGCTCGGGCGGACCGCGAAGCTCGAATTCAAGCTGGTCGATATTCTCGCCGACCCGGCTCAGGTCGCCAAGGGGATCGCCCCGGTCGGTAGCCAGGTGCTCCCCTATCCCGGGCAGGGCGCGATCGCGGTCAAGCGCAACACGATCATCGCCGGCGACATGCTGACCGACGCGCGGCAGGGGTTCGATCAGCAAACCAATGCGGCGATCGTCACCATCACGTTCAACGGGGTCGGCGGACGCCGCTTTGCGCAAGTAACGCAGGCGAACACCGGCAAGCCATTCGCGATCATCGTCGACAATCAGGTGATCTCCGCCCCCAACATCAACGAACCGATCCTGACCGGGAATGCGCAGATCTCGGGCGGGTTCACGACCGACAGCGCCAATCAGCTGGCGATCGCGCTGCGTTCGGGCAAGCTGCCGGTCGCGCTTAAGGTCGTCAACGAATCGACCACCAGCCCCGAACTCGGCGCCGATTCGATCCGCGCCGGCATCCTCGCCAGCGTAATCGCCGCAGTCGCGGTGATCGTGTTCATGCTGGTCACCTATGGCCGCTTCGGGATCTACGCGAACCTCGCGGTCGTCATCAACGTGCTGGTGATTCTGGCGGTGATGGCGATGCTCAATTCGACGCTGACGCTGCCGGGGATTGCGGGGTTCGTGCTGACGATCGGGACCGCGGTCGACGCCAACGTGCTGATCAACGAACGCA
>JAZKGJ010000189.1:0-4594 GCA_040385975.1 Pseudomonadota bacterium
GGTCGCGGTCGCGAGGTCGATCAAATTGGAGACCTGGACCCGCCCGCGGCTGGCGTAGATCGAACTCGTCGCGCCGGCGCGCTTGCAGAAGGCATCGGCGGCGGTCTTGTCGTTGGTCCCCGCCGATACCTGGTCGCTGCCGAACGCAGGCTGGGCGTAGAATTCGACGTCCTGCCCATTGGTGCCCGCGCCCGGATCGAGCGCGTCGAGGTTGATCGTCGCCGCCGCGGCGACCGAAGTGCTGGCGGTCGGCGTCGCGGTCGCGGTCGTTGCGTTCGGGCTGGGGCGCGCCGAACGGATGGTGAGGCGGGAGAACGGCTGGCTGGCGGTGATCGTCTCGCACGTCCCGGCATAATCGACCGCCGAACACACCTGCCACGACCCGGTCACCCGCAGACTGCGCGCCGCCAGCGTGGTGCTGGGGGTGGCGGTGGTCAGCGCGGTGCGGGTGCCGAGGTAGCCGGGGAGCGAGAAGGCGGTCAGCGTTCCGGTGCTGGTTTGCGCGGTCGCAGCGGTGGCGAGGCCGAGCGCGAACAGCGCGAGCGAGGTCTTCATGGGCGAAATCCTTTGATGAATTGCGCTCGAACAACGCACCGCTGCGCGCCGGGGTTCAATCGGCAAAGGCGGCATGTGGGTCGTTGAGCAGCAACATCGCGTCGGGGCGGGCGAGCGCGATCAGCGTCAGCCCGTGATCGCGGGCGTGATCGGTCGCGAGCGCCGTGGGGGCGGAGATGCCGACCAGCAAGCCGGCGCGCGCGACCAGCGCCTTGTCGACCATCTCGAAACTGAGCCGCGAAGTGACGAGGAGGAAGCCGGGCGGGTGATCGATGGCGGCAAGCGCGCCGATCAGCTTGTCGAGCGCGTTGTGGCGGCCGACATCCTCGCGGGCGGAAACGATGTGGCCGTCGGCCGCAGCCCAGGCGGCGGCGTGGACTGCGCCGGTCGCGGCGTTGAGCGGCTGATGCGCGCGCAGGTTCGCGAGCGCGGCAAAGATGGCGGCGCGGTCGATGGCGGGCGGGGGCGGGGCGGGCGCGATCGGGCGCCGGAGCTGTTCCAGGCTGGCGATGCCGCACAGCCCGCACGCGGTCTCGCTGGAGCGGTGGCGGACGCGGTCGGCGATGCGGTCCGCGCAGCGTTTGCTGAGCGTGACGCGGATGATCCAGCCGGCTTCGGTCTCGAACGGAGCGATCTCGAGCAGATCGGCGGGGGTGTCGGCGAGGCGTTCGGTGAGCAGGAATCCGGTCGCGAAATCGGTCAGGTCGGCGGGAGTCGCCATCATCACCGCATAGCCGATGCCGTTGATCTCGAACGCGACCGGCGCTTCGAGCGCGATCGGGCGGGTGGTGGTGCGGATGCCGTTCGGGGTGAGGATCGTGACGAGTTCGTCGCGGGCGTTCATGCCGGCAGGTCCGCCGGGGTGTTGATGTTGCGGAGCGGAGCGGGGGCGGGAATGGGGGTCGCGTTTACGGCGGTTGCCCAGCCGCGGACCGACCGCCCTCCGCCGTGCTCCTGCGCAAGCAGGAGTCCAGGGTCGCGCGAACGGTGATTGCCGCCCTGGGCTCCTGCTTGCGCAGGAGCACTCAGGAGTTTGACGAGGTCGGCGGCCTGCGCGGCGGGCCAATGACCGAGGATCGGTGCTTCGGGACAATAGCTCGGATTGGTGCCGACGAGTGCCGCCAACAAACCCGCGGGCACGTCGGGCATGTCGCAGCCGATCGTCAGGACGCTGGCGTAGCCTTTGCGTTGGGCGTGGGCGAGTGCCGCGGCGATGCCGCCCAATGGGCCGCGGCCGGGGCCGGGCAGATCGGGGAGCGACGTCATGCACCCCCACTCGCGTCCGCAGACCACCAGCGCTTCGCACCAAGGCGCGAGCGCGGCTCGGGCGTGCGCGATCAGTGGCTGGCCGCGCCAGCGCGCCAGCGCCTTGTCGCTGCCGAACCGGCTGGCGCGTCCGCCGGCGATGATCGCGCCCAGAATCAGGCAGCCACCATCAGGTCGCGCGCTCGATCCGGACCGGGACCGACTTGCCCGCGGGGACGTGGCTTTCGCGGGCGTGATGGCTGACCGGGATCAGCACGTTGGCTTCGGGATAATAGGCGCCGATGCACCCCGCCGGAATGTCGTAGCCGACCACGCGCAGGCCATCGAGCCGGCGTTCGGTGTCGTCGCCGGCGTCGCCGACCAAATTCACGGTATCGGCCTCCGCCACGCCCAGCTTCGCCATATCGGTCCGGTTCATCAGCACCACGTCGCGGGTCCCCTTGATGCCGCGGAAGCGGTCATCGTAGCCGTAGACGGTCGTGTTGAACTGATCGTTGGAGCGCAGCGTTATCAGCCGGAAGCGGCCCTCGGCCTCGGCGAAGCCGGTCGCGTTGAGTGCTTGCGGCACGTTGAATTCGGCCTTGCCGCTTTCGGTCTTCCACTGGCGGTGCGCGGCATGGTTGCCCTTCCAGAACCCGCCGGGCTCGAACAGCCGCTGATTGAAGCGCGCGAACAGCTCGGGATAGGTCTCCTCGATCGCGTTGCGGACGTTGCCGTAGTCAGCGACCCAGCCGTGCCAGTCGACCTTGGGATTAGGGGCAAGCGTCGCCTTCGCGAGTTCAGCGACGATCGCGGGTTCGCTCAGCAACGCCTTGCTGGCGGGCTCGGCGCGGCCCTTAGAGCCATAGATGCGCGAGAAGCTGTCCTCCATCGTCACCGTCTGCGGCCCGGTCGCCTGGCGATCGACCTCGATTCGGCCGAGGCAGGGGAGCAAATAGCTGGTCTGTCCGGGCAGCAAGTGCGACCGGTTCAATTTGGTCGCGATGTGGACGGTGAGCGGCAGATCGCGCCACTTGGCTTCCATCCGTGCGGTGTCGGGGATCGCGCGGACGAAATTGCCGCCCAAGCCCAGGAACGCCTGCGCTTCGCCCGCGAGCACCGCTTCGCAGGCCTCGACCGTGTCCCAGCCCTTTTCGCGCGGCGGTTCGAAGCCGTATTGCCTGGCGAGATCGTCGAGCGGCATCAGCTCGGGCTTTTCGGTGATCCCGACGGTGCGCTGGCCCTGGACATTGCTGTGCCCGCGGACCGGGCCGGGGCCCGCGCCGGGTTTGCCGACGTTACCCTTCAGCAGGAGCAGGTTGACGAGCATGTAGAGGCTGTCGACCCCGCCGACATGCTGGGTGATGCCCATGCCGTAGACCACGATGGTCGCGCGCGATCCGGCATAGACCCGGGCGGCGCGAATCACTGCGTCCTGACTGAGGCCGCTTTCGTGAACGATATCGTCCCATGACGTCGCGCGTGCCTTGGCGGCGAATTCGGCGAAGCGGACGGTGTGCCGGGCGATGAAGTCGTGGTCGAGCACGCGCTCGCCCGCATCGTCCTGCTCGATGCACCATTTGGCGATGCCCATGACCGCCGCGATGTCGCCGCCCGCCTTGACCTGGTGATATTGGGTGGCGATCGGGGTCGCGGCCTGTGTCGCCATCTGGACCGCGTTCTGCGGGTTGACGAAGCGTTCGAGCCCGCGTTCGCGCAGTGGATTAAACACGACGATCTCGACCCCGCGCTGCGCGCATTTTTGCAGGTCGTGGAGAAAACGTGGGCTGTTCGAGCCGGGGTTCTGGCCGAAGTAGAAGATCGCCTCGCAGACCTCGTAATCCTTCATCTGGATGGTCGCGACCGGCGAGCCGATCGCGTTCTTCAGCCCGACCGACGTGGTCTCGTGGCACATGTTCGAACTGTCGGGCAGGTTCTGGCTGCCGTAGAGCCGGGCGTACATCGCCCACATGTAGCTGGTCTCCAGACTGGCGCGGCCCGAGGCGTAGAAGATGACCTTGGTCGGGTCGAGCGGCCCGAGTCGCGCGCCGATGTCGGCGAAGGCTTCGGCCCAGGATACAGCGACATAGCGGTCGGTGTTCGCATCATATTTGAGCGGATGGGTCAGCCGGCCGGCCTGTTCGAGGTCGTGGTCGCGCCAGGTGAGCAGCTCGCTGACGGTATGTTTGGCGAAAAAATCGGGCGTCACGCGCAGGCTGGTCAGTTCCCACGCAGTCGCCTTTGCGCCGTTTTCGCAGAATTCGGCGAGGTGCGGCTTTTCGGGCTTTCCCCACGCGCAGCTGACGCACATCACGCCTTCGGGCTTGTTCTGATGCGCCAGCACGTCGAGCGCGGCGGGTCCGACCTTTTCACGCGCCAGGATTTGCGCGACGCTTTTCAGCGAACCGAACCCGCCGGCGGGGCCATGGTACGGCTTGATCTCGACTTTTTCGCTCATGCGTCGCCAACGAAGCTGACGCGGGATCGCCGCACGCGCAAAGCAAATCTTGTATGGGCGCGGGCGCGGTCCCTAGATGCGCTGCTCACCAGATTCGGATTCGGCCATGACCACGCATACCACCCGCATGTTGATCCTGGGGTCGGGCCCGGCCGGGCTGTCCGCGGCGATCTATGGCGCGCGCGCCGGGATGAAGCCGATCCTGGTGCAGGGCATCCAGCCCGGCGGGCAGCTGATGACCACCACCGATGTCGAGAATTATCCGGGCTTCGCCGACGTCATCCAGGGCCCGTGGCTGATGGAGCAGATGCAGAAACAGGCCGAGCACGTCGGCAC
>JAZKGJ010000190.1:0-8847 GCA_040385975.1 Pseudomonadota bacterium
TTGCCGATCCCGGTCACCTTGGTCAGCGCGCTCGGCCCGTCGCCGATCAACGTCGCGCCCTTGATCGGCGCGCCCAGCTTGCCGTTCTCGACCAGATACGCCTCGGTGCAGCTGAACACGAATTTGCCGCTGACGATATCGACCTGCCCGCCGCCGAACGCCTTGGCGAAAATGCCCTTTTTCACCCGTGACAGCAGCTCGGCGGGGTCGTCGCTACCGCCGCGCATGAAGGTGTTGGTCATCCGCGGCATCGGCGCGTGCGCAAAGCTCTCGCGGCGCCCGTTGCCGGTCGGCGCGACCCCCATCAGCCGCGCGTTCAGCCGGTCGTGGATATAGCCCTTCAGCACGCCGTCTTCGATCAGCACGTTTTCCTGCGTCGGGGTGCCCTCGTCGTCGATGCTCAGCGAGCCACGCCGGTCGTGGAGCGAGCCGTCGTCGACCACCGTCACGCCCGGCGCCGCGACCATTTCACCGATCCGCCCCGAAAACGCGCTGGTCCCCTTGCGATTGAAATCGCCCTCCAGCCCGTGGCCGATCGCCTCGTGCAGCAAGATGCCCGGCCAGCCGTTGCCGAGCAGCACCGTCATTTCCCCCGCCGGCGCCGCCACCGAGCTCAAGTTCACCACCGCCTGGTGCAGCGCCTCGTCGATCGCGCGGTTCCAGACCGGCTCCTCGAACAATCGGTCGTACAGATAGCGCCCGCCGGTTCCGAACGTCCCTGTCTCGCGCCGCCCGTTCTCTTCCACCACGATGCTGACGTTCAGCCGCACCAGCGGGCGCACGTCGGTCGCTACGAAACCGTCGGGCCGCACGATCTCGACCACCTGCCACGACCCCATCAGCGCGACGCTGACCTGCGCCACGCGCGGATCGCGCGCGCGCGCCGCGGCGTCGATCGTCTGGCACAAATTCACCTTGGCGGCGAAGGGGATCAGGTCGAGCGGATCGCCGTCGGTATAAAGGTGCCGGTTGGTCGCGCGCGGCGGCGGTGCCTTGGCGGTCCCGGGCTCGATCAACGCCATCGTTGCCCCCGCGCGACGAATCGCGTCGGCGCTGATCTCGCTGGCGTGCGCGAACGCGGTCATCTCGCCCGCCACCGCACGCAGGCCGAAGCCGGCATGGGTATCGTAGCTCGCGGTCTTCAGCCGCCCGTCGTCGAACCCGAACGCCTCGGACTTCTTGTATTGGAGATACAGCTCGCCATCTTCCGCCGCGCTCAGCGTCTGCGCGGTCAGCGCGCGCGCCGCATCGGGGTCGAGCTGGCCATCGCGATAGAGGAAGCTGCGGGGGTCGGGAATGCCGGGAGAAGCTGGGGTCATGCCCCCAACCTAAGGATTCTATCTGCCCGCGCCATCCCCATGATCGTGCAGGTGCGCCTGGTCCGCCCCGTCCGCGGGCCCGCCCGCCAGCACGAAGCGCCGGTCGCAATAGCCGCAATCGACATAGCCGCTCTCATCGATCTGCAGCCACACCCGCGGATGCCCCAGCGCCGCGCCGCCGGGAATGTCGCTCGCCCCGTCGCACGCGACGCGGGGGGTCGTGACGCGGGTGGTTTCGGGAGGGGCCTGCATTTCATCGGCCTAGCAAGCGGTCGCGCGCGCTTCAATTGCCGCCTGCGCTGTGCCATCGTCGCGGTTCCGCCATGAAAGCGCCGCCCATGACCTGTCGCCGCCTCGCCCTGCTCCCGCTGCTGCTCGCGGCGGCGCCCGCTCCCGACCCCGTCACCATTCAGACCGCACGCGCGTCGCTGGCCGGCGAATGGCGCGGCAAGCTGGAATATCGCGACTACGGCGCCGATCGCTGGTTCGGACTGCCCGTCACCGTGACGATCGAAGCGGTGCCCGACGGCCGCACGCTGATCCGCAAGGCCGCGTTCGACGACGGGCCGCGAGTCGGCACCGTCCACATCACGTCGGTGGCACTGTTCGATCCGGCCACCAGTCGCGAGACCAGCGCGAGCTTTCGCGCCGGTCGCCCGGTCGAACCCGACACCGCGACGCTGCGGCTCGCCGCGTCCGGCGATGCGACCCACTGGACGCTGATTGAGGAGCGCGACGGCCAGGACGACGATCGCCCAGCCCGCATCCGCGAAACGTCGGTGCGCGACGGCGCGGTCCTGACCACGCTGAAGGAAGTCGACTTCAGCGACGACGGCAAGGCCGAATGGCTGGTCCGCAACCGGACGACGCTGACCCGCCGCTAGCGCCTTGGCGACAGCGCCGCGCGCGCCTATCGCCGCGCCATGACCGAAGCCGCCATTTCGATCCGCGACCTCGCCAAGACCTACGCCACCGGCAAACAGGCGCTGGCCGACGTCACCTTCGACGTACCGCGCGGCGAGATCTTCGGGCTGCTCGGTCCCAACGGCGCGGGCAAATCGACGCTGATCAACATCCTCGCGGGGCTCGTGAACAAGACCGCCGGGACCGCGTCGATCTGGGGGTTCGACATCGACGCGCATCCGCGCAACGCCAAGGCGTCGATCGGCATCGTCAATCAGGAGATCATGTTCGACCCGTTCTTCACCCCGATCGAGACGCTCGACATCCAGGCCGGGCTGTACGGCGTGCCCAAGGCCAGACGCCGCAGCCTCGAGTTGCTCCGCGCGGTCCATCTCGAGGACAAGGCGCGCGCTTATGCCCGCACGCTGTCGGGGGGGATGAAGCGCCGATTGATGGTCGCCAAGGCACTCGTCCACAATCCGCCGGTCCTCGTGCTCGACGAGCCGACCGCGGGGGTCGACATCGAGCTGCGCCAGCAACTATGGGCCTACGTCCGCGAACTGAACGCCGCGGGCACCACCGTCGTCCTCACCACGCATTACCTCGAGGAAGCCGAGCAGCTCTGCGACCGGATCGCGATCATCAACCACGGCCGGCTGATCGCCAACGAACCGACCCGCGAGCTGGTCGGGCGCGCGCAGGAAAAGGTCGTTGTCGTCACCGTCGACCGCGATCTGACGGCCGCCCCCGCCGCGCCCTGCTTCCACAAGATAGTCCTGTCGGGCGCGCGCGTCCTGACCATCACCTATGCCAAGGACCGGGTGAACGCCGGTGACGTCATCGACGCGGTGCAGCGCGAGGGCCTCGGGATCGTCGACGTGACCACCAAGGAACCCGATCTCGAGGACGTGTTCCTCAGCCTGACCCGCAGCCCGCCCGACGTCGCGGCATGACCGCGTCCGACCTCGCCACCGGCGCGCCGGTCTGGGTCTGGGTCCTGCTCGCCGCGCTGATCCTGCTCGGGGTGCGGCGCTTGCGCACGCGCGAGGTGCCGGTCGCGGTCGCGGCGCTGCCCAGTGTCGCCTTCCTGAGCTGGAGCCTGAGCGGCGCGTGGCTGTTGGCGCAAACCGGCGGCGCGCCGTTCGCGGCGCTCGCGTGGCTCGGCGGGGCGGCGCTCGGCGCACTCAGTACCTTGGTGCTGGCCGAGCCGCGCGGCGTGCGCCGGCCCGGCGGGCGGGTGCTGTTGCCCGCGACCCGGCTGCCGCTCATTCTCTACCTATTGGTCTTCGCCGCGCGCTTCGCCTGCGGCGCGTGGGCAGCGCTGAGGCCCGACCACGCGCTGACCGCCGACACGATCGCAACCGTAATCAGCGCCGCCATGACCGCCCGGCTGATCGTCGCGGTCGCGCGCTGGCAGCGCCCCGAGCGGACGGGAATGGCGGCATGACTACCTACATCGTCACCTACGCCCACCCCGACGAAGCCGGGTGGCAGGCGCAGCTCATGCCGCACATTGCCTGGCTCAACGAGCGCGTGGCTGATGGCAGCCTGCTCGCCTCGGGACCGCTCCCGGGCGAGGGCGTCAAGCGCGCGCTGCTGATATTGCGCGCTGCCGACCGCGCCGCGCTCGATGCGCTGATCGCGAGCGATCCGTTTGCCGAACACGGCCTTATCGCCGATCAGACCGTCGCCGCATGGGACCCGATCTTCGGCGCGTTCAACGCGCTGTCGTCGCTGCCGCGCGGCTGACGCCTCAGCCGCGCCCGCGCATCCGCACCGGGCCGACATCGAGCACCCAGGCCTCGTCCGGCGGCGCGATCCAGAACGGCGGCGCGAACGCGTCGAGCACCGCGCCGGGGCGGGCCAGAAAGCTCTCGCGCCGAAACCGCACCGTCGGCAGCCATGCCGTCGAATCCGATCCGCGCGCGGTGGTCAGCCGCAACCAGCCTGACCCGCTTGCCCGGTCCGCCACGAAGCCCATTGCTGCCGGGTCACGGCCCGCCGGGTCGGCACGCAGATCGTGGTCGAGCGTCATCGCCGCGCCCGCAATCCGTGGACGCCGCGGCCCCGGCCCGGGATAGCGCGCGAACCGCGGGTCGCTCCCGGGCTCGAGCCGGTAGCGCAGCCCCGCCGCCACCAGCTTCGCCAGCGCGGGTCGAAGCACCGCGCGCCCCGCCCGGCGCGCACGATGCGCCGCCGCCACGTCCGCCACCGGCGCGTCGTACAGGGTCAGCCCGCCGTCGTTCTCGAACCGGATCAGCCAGTCGTCGGGCGGTGCCCGCAGCCAGAAATCGCCATAGCCGATATCGACCGCGAGCGCCGCGGACAGGTGTTTGACCGCCGCATCGCGCGACAGCCGCACGATCATATTGTCCTCGCGCCAGATCATCAGCACCGGCACCGCCGGATCGGCGACTTCGGCCAGGAATGCCGTCGCCGCCGGGGCGTGTGCCGTCCTGTCGTCCCGCCACGCCGGGAAACGCTCGGGCGGCGCCAGCTGCCACGGCACCTCCGACCAACCCCACGGAATCCAGTCGGGCGTCCAGCCCGGCACCTGTTTCAGACCCAGCAGCGCGTACGCGTCCCCCGCCCCTTCCAGCGCGGTCAGCAGCGGCGCCAGCCAGGCGCGCACCCGGGCGGTGTTCTCGACCCGCAGCGCCGCGATCCGCCGCTCCGCCAGCGCGGCGCGGCGCTCGGCGAGGTGCTGGCGCTGCGCGTCCATCGCCGCATCCTATCAGCCCGATCGCATGCCGCCAGGTCAGGCAGGTCGATTGCGTTCGCGCGCGCGCGCCCGTTCGATGTCCTCGGGCTCCTCGTCGTCGATCTCGCGCAGCTCGGTGCGCGCTCCGCCGTGCGCCTTCAGGATCTCGTCGAGCTTGGCGTGGATCGCCTGCGTGTCGCGGTGCTCGGCGCGCTGGATGAACAGCGTCATCAGCCACGTCGCGAGCGTCGCCGACGCGTGCCAGTCGAACGTGTCGGGCTCGATGACGAGCCATGCGACGAGGTACGCCAGCCAGACTAGGAACGCGGCGGGATGCGCCATCCAGACCCCCAGCCGGGTCAGCGACGTGCGAAGCAGATCGATCATCCGCGACGAACGCACCACCGACTCGCACCGTTCCGCGTGAACGCGCTGTCCTACAGCGTGTCACTTGTGGCACACGCTGGTCCATGTCCGCCGACCCGCCCGCGCGCTCTTCCGCTTTCGCCGCCGCGCGCGTCCGCGAAAAAACGTCGTATCGTCTCAACATTCTCAACATTCGCGCGCTGCTGGCGTTGGCACCGCTCGCCTTGACGGTCGCGGGATGTGGGCCACGCCCGGCCCAACTACGACCGCCGCTCACCGCCGCGCTCGATCCCTTGCTCGGCTTCAGCGACCCCGCGCATTGCCGCCCCGACGCTGGTCATGCGCGCTTCCTTGCCGGCCTGATCGCGGGCGATGCCGACCGCGGTTTCAAGCCCGGGCGGGTCGATGCGCCGGCGTCGCTCGCCGCGGCGTTCGGCCCGGTGACCGCGCGCCGGGCCGACGGCTATTGGGTGATCGGCGTCGCCACCACCGGCACATTGTTCGGATTGCCGCTCGGGCGGATCGATCATGCCCTGCCCGAGGGCGGGGACGCGGGCGACGTGACCTACCGCTTCGACGTCCCGGTCGCGGTCGCGGCAAAAGCGCTCGCCGCGCGCGGCTTTCCGGTGAAGGCCGGCGCTGCAGTACCGATCGGCGTTGGCGAAACCGATGTCGAAGAAGTCATGTCGCTCCTGCCCGATCCCGACAGTCCCGCACGCAGTCTGTTCGGGTGCGGCTATGCGTGAGCGCGTGGCCCTTCCTGGCCGCTGGCGGGCGCGACTTCCAATGGCCGGTGCGACCATTGGGACCTTTCGGAATATGGTATGACCGTTTCCGACGTCCTCATCGTCGGCTCGGGCGCCGCCGGGCTGACCGCCGCGCTCAATCTGGCCGAGCGGTTCAAGGTGACCGTGCTGGCGAAGGGCGCGCTCGACGAAGGCGCGACGGCGTGGGCGCAGGGCGGAGTCGCCGCGGTGCTCGAACCCGGCGACACGTTCGCCAGCCATATCGAGGATACGATGATCGCCGGCGCGGGATTGAACGACCGCGCGATCGTCGAATTCGTGGTCGAACGCGCGCCCGCCGCGATCGCGCGACTGACCGACCTGGGCGTGCCGTTCGCGACCGAAGCGGACGGCGACCTGCATCTGACCCGCGAAGGCGGCCATTCGCACCGCCGCATCGTCCACGTCGCCGATGCGACCGGCTGGGCGGTGCTGCAGGCGCTGCTGACCGCGGCGCGGGCGCACCCCAACATCACCCTCGTCGCCGATCAGGTCGTGATCGACCTCGCGACCAGCCGGCACGAGGAACGCTATTCGGGGGCGGGCAACGTCTGGGGGGTCTATGCGGTCGACCGCGCTACCGGCCGGGTGCAGCGCCATACCGCGCGGGCGACGATCCTGGCGACCGGCGGGGCGGGGCGGACCTATCTGTTCTCGACCGCGCCACGCGGCGCGACCGGCGACGGCATCGCGATGGCGTGGCGCGCCGGATGTCGCGTCTCGAACATGGAATTCATGCAATTCCACCCGACCTGTCTCTACCATTTGTCGGTCAAGAATTTCCTGATCACCGAAGCCGTTCGCGGCGAGGGCGGGCACCTCGTCAACCCCAAATCCGGGCATCGTTTCATGCCCGATTACGACCCCCGCGCCGAACTCGCGCCGCGCGACGTGGTGGCGCGCGCGATCGATGCCGAAATCAAGCGCGACGGCCTCGATTACGTTCACCTCGACATCAGCCACCAGGGCGCGGACTTCATCCGCCAGCATTTCCCGACCATCCACGAGAAATTGCTGGGGTTGGGCATCGACATGACCGCGGGACCCATCCCGGTGGTGCCGGCGCAGCATTACACCTGCGGCGGAATCGTGATCGACCGCGACGGTCGCACCGATCTGCCCGGGCTCTATGCCGCTGGCGAATGCACCGAAAGCGGCCTGCACGGCGCCAACCGGCTCGCGTCCAATTCACTGCTGGAATGTTTTGTGTTCGGCGAAGCGGCGGCACGGCACATCAACGCACATTGGGACGCGCTGCCGCCGGTCCCGACGATCCGCGCGTGGGACGAAAGTCGCGTCACCGATTCGGACGAAGAGGTCGTTATCCAGCAGAACTGGACCGAAATCCGCCGCTTCATGTGGAATTACGTCGGGATCGTGCGTACCACCAAGCGACTCGAACGCGCCCTCCACCGGATCGAGGTGCTGAATGGCGAAGTTGCCGATTATTACGGCCATTTTCGCGTCACCCCCGATCTGATCGAGCTACGCAACCTGCTCCAGACCGCCGAATTGATCGTCCGCAGCGCACTCCACCGCCACGAAAGCCGTGGCCTGCACTTCACGCTCGATTATCCCGCGCTGTTGCCGGTCGCCGCCGACACCGTGCTCACACCCTAGATTCACTCTGGCGCGGGACGCTAACCATTCATCGCAACCACTTGACGTTAGGACTATATTCACGACGATTGCGGTCTAACCAATGGTCCACGGGTGAGCGGGGCGAAATGTCGATGGCGATACGGCAGGGAATGTTGCGCGGACTGACGCTGGCGGGCGGGTTCATCCTGGCCGCCTGCGCGACCGGCGACCGCCCCAAGGCCGCGCTGGCCACCGTCCCGCAGGTCTACCGCGTCGCCATGCTGGTGCCGCCGGCGACCCCGTTGCCGAAGGCTGCGCCGGCCGGACTGGTCCAGAGCGTCGACCTGCTCGGCCGGCTGTTTCAGGGCCGGGTCGGAATCTCGGTCGCCAGCGTCGGCGACGGCTGGACCGTCCAGTCGAACGGCGACATGCGGCTCCCGCAACAGAGCGTGTCGAAGCTGTGGGTCGCAATGACCGTGCTCGATTTCCGCGACGCCGGACGGCTCAAGCTCGACGATCCGGTGACCGTCACCCGCGACGACCTGACCGTCTTCCATCAGCCGATCGCCTTCCTCGCCGCCAAGGAAGGCGGCTACCGGACCACCGTCGGCGACCTGCTGCAGCGCGCGCTGACGATGTCGGACAATACTGCCAACGACCGGCTGCTGCACTATGTTGGCGGACCCGGCGCGGTGCGTGAGATGATCGCCCGCAAGGGGCTCGGCAACATCCGCTTCGGTCCCGGCGAGCGGCTGCTCCAGGCCGGCACCGCGGGGCTCGACTGGAAGCCCGAATACGCGTTCGGCAACGCCTTCACGATGGCGCGTGCGCGGATCCCCGCCTCGGCGCGGCTGGCGGCGTTCGAGGCCTATGTCGCCGACCCGCCCGACGGCGCCGCCCCCAACGCCATCGCCGGCGCGCTCGCCAAATTGAAGGCGGGCAAGGTGCTCTCGCCGTCCTCGACCGACTATCTGATCGGCACGATGGGGTCGTCCAAGACCGGGCGGATGCGGATCCGCGGCGCGGTCCCGCCCGGCTGGGAATTCGGCCACAAGACCGGCACCGGGCAGGATCTGGCCGGACGCACCGCGGGTTACAACGACGTCGGCCTGCTGACCGCGCCCGACGGCAAATCCTATGCGGTGGCAATCATGATCGGCGACACCCCGCGCCCGGTCCGCGAGCGCCAGGA
>JAZKGJ010000191.1:0-28467 GCA_040385975.1 Pseudomonadota bacterium
GGCCGGTTGACCGACCAGCACGGCAAGACCGTCGATTTCCGCAACGTCATCCTGATCATGACGACCAACGCGGGTGCGTCGGACATGGCGCGCGAAACGCTCGGCTTCGGCAACCTCAGCCGCGAGGGTGAGGACGAGCAGGCGGTCCAGAAGATGTTCACCCCCGAATTCCGCAACCGGCTCGATGCGATCGTGCCGTTCGGCTACCTCCCGACCGAAGTCGTCGCGCGGGTGGTGGACAAGTTCATCCTCCAGCTCGAACTCCAGCTGGCCGACCGCAACGTGCACATCAAGCTGGCCGACGATGCCAAGGAGTGGCTGACCGAAAAGGGCTACGACAAACTCTACGGCGCGCGCCCGATGGGCCGATTGATCCAGGAAAAGATCAAGCAGCCGCTCGCCGAGGAACTGCTGTTCGGCAAGCTGGTCCACGGCGGCGAGGTCAACGTGAAGCTGAAGGACGGCGCGCTGTCGTTCGAGATCGCCTCGGCCCCGCCCGGCAAACCCAAGAAGGGCGGCAAGACCAAGGCGACCGCGAAGGCGTGATGCAACCGCACTCTGTCCCGAAATGGGGCAGAGTGCGCGTCGCGAGTCGCTAAGCGCGCCCGCGTTAACTATATTTGCCCCTGGGCCGGGCCGGCAATCGAGTCGGCGCGCGGGGGGACATTCGGATGGTTCGCAATTTGCTGGCGCTGGCCGGACTGCTCGCCGTGGCGCTGGTGGCCGCGATCGGCATTCAGGCGTATGACAATTACGACCCGGTGCTCGACGCCGACCCGCCGCGGCTCGCGGTCAGCTATGTCGGGCTAGATCTCGCCACTCCCGAAGGCGTCGAGCTGCTCGAAGGCCGCATCAACCGTGCGATCGACAAGATCTGTCCCGACGACCGCAGCCGCCACCGCAATCTGAAGCACGCGGCGGCGGTGTCGCGCTGCCGCCGCGATGCGGTCGCCAGCGTCGGGCCCCAAGTCGATGGCGCGATCGCTGCCGCCGAACGCCGCGCCGCGATCGCCGAGCGTGATCTCATCGGCCCGCCGCCTCCGCCGCACCACGGCCCCGCACCGCGGATGCCCGATTATGCGTATCGCGGCCCGCCGCCGGTCGTCCAGGCGCCGCCGCCGGTGATGGCGCCACCGGCCACGCGCTATGTGCCGCTCGATCCCGCACCGGCACCGCACGTCGTCAAGGTGAAGCGCCGCACGATCGTGACGCGCACCGTCACGACGACCGTCAGCCGTGGCTATGCGCGCCGCCCCGCGGTCGCCGGGTCGTGGCTGCCGCCGCAGGCCTATCGGGCGATCGATCACGCCATCGTCCGCGCCTTTGTGACGGGTCACCGCACGCATTGGGCGTACCGCGACCGCACCGGCTACGTCACCGTCGGCCCCAAGCGCTGGGTGAACGGTGTCGCCTGCCGCTACGTCACCGCGGTCAAGACCTCGGGCGGCCGCGCGATCGTGGTTGCGGCGGGAATGCGCTGCCGCGACCGGTGGGGACGGCTCACCAGCCGCGACTGCTGAGCGCACGGCATACCGAACGAACGTCCTTTACGTTCTGTTCGGCATCCTGCGGCTAAGCCAGCCGCATGGCCGGTCCGCGCGCGACGTTTCTGTTCCTCCTGCTGGCCTTCGCCGGGTTCGGCGCGCACCCGGCCGCGGCGCAGGCCGGGCTCGCCGGCCTGCCGGTCGCGACCTGTGTCGCCCGCGACGCGCCGGGACTGACCCCAGCCCGCGCACTCCTGGAAAGCGCGCGCTTCGACTGTCGCACGCCGCAGACCGCGTTCGGCCCGGGTGATTTTTGGGTGCGCTCGGCGCGCCTGCCCGCCGACATCGCCGCCGACCGGCCGATCGCGGTCCGCACCGCCAGCCTGTGGCAGGCGCGAATGACGCTTTATGCCTATTATCCGGACGGCGAGGTCGTGCCGATCACGACCGACGACCGGGCGGCAGCGCGAAGCCTGCAATTGGGGGCAATCGTCGAACGCCGGCTGCTTCCGCGCGGCGATATCGCCCCGACCGTGCTCCTCTGGCATGTCGAAGACGCCGCGAACCTGCGCGGGATCATAAACGGCGTCCGGCTCGCCACCCCGACGCAGAGCGCCAGTTCAAACATGGTGATGGCCGCGCTTTACGCCGCATTCGCCGGCTTCGCGTTCGCACTGCTGATCTACAATCTCGCATTGTGGCGCGCGTTGCGACACCGTTTCCAGCTCGCCTATGTCGCGATGCTCGGCTGCCTGCTGGTCTACGCGCTCAGCTCTTCGGGCGCGCTCGCCTGGGTCTGGCCCGGGATCGCCAACACCGACCGGCTGCGGGTCAATTACGCCGCGCTCGCGCTGTGCGGGATCACCGCGCTGGCGTTTGCGCGCGATTTCTTCGAGCCGCGCATTTTCGCCGGGTGGGTCGGCCGCATGGCGACCGCGGTCGGCACCGCGATCGCGCTGAGCGCGACTGCTTTTGCGGTCCTCGCGCCGTGGCGGCTCGGCTTGCTCGACGCGGCTTATTCCGTCGCCTTCGCCGGCATGGTGCTCGTGGTCGGCCCGGTTTTGTGGCGGGCGTGGCGGCTGCGCAGCGACTATCGCTGGCTGTTCGCGGTCGCCTGGGCCGCGCCGGTAGTGCTCGCGGCGGTCCGCGTCGCACACAATGTCTTCCCGCTGCCGTGGAATTTCTGGCTCGACAATTCGACGCTCGTCACGATGACGCTCGAAGCGCTCCTCTCAAGCCTCGCGATCGCCTACCGCGTCCGCGGCCTCGCCCGCGACCGCGACGAGGCGCGCGTGCAGGAAATCGCCGCGCGGCTGCTCGCCGACACCGACCCGCTGACCGGGCTGCTCAACCGCCGCGCGTTCCTGGGCCAGGCGATCGGACGCGCCGGTGAGCACACGCTGCTCGTGCTCGACATCGACCATTTCAAACGCGTCAACGACACGATCGGCCATGACGGCGGCGACGAAGTGCTGCGCCGCTTCGCCCGCGTCATGCGCGAAATCACACCGCCCACCGGCCTGGCAGCGCGGCTGGGCGGTGAGGAGTTCGCGATCCTGCTACCCGCCGGCACCGGCCCCGCTGCCGAATTCGTGCTGGCGCGGCTGCGCGAGGCGCGGATGCCGTTCGACCTGACCGTCACCGCCAGCATCGGCGGCTGCACCGGTCCGCTCGCCGACGAAACTGGCTGGAAGGCGCTCTACCGGGCCGCCGACGCGGCTTTGTTCGAGGCGAAGGCCGCGGGGCGCGACCGCGTGCGCGCGAGGAACTCGGTCCAGCTGCGCGCCGCCTGAAGGCGCTTTACCTGCCGGGGCGTCCGCGTTAATCATGCTGCGAACGGTGGGAAGCTGATCGTGCGCGAACGTCAAAAGGCAATGCTGGCCATCGTCGCGCTGCTGCTGGTCGCCAGCGCGTTCCATCGCCCTATCGCGACGGTGGCGGTCGATCCGAACCTTGCCGATCCCGCCCCGACCGCTGCGCAGGCCGCGGTCGATCTCGGCGTCCTCGGCACCGTGGTGCTCGGCTGGACCGCCAAGAAGCTCCGCTAGTTTTCTAAATCCCGCCTTCGTCCAGGCTCAGCAGGGTCGCGTTTCCTCCTGCGCTGGTGGTGTCGGTCGATACGTGGCGCTCGGCGCAGAACCGGTAGAGATAGTGTGGCCCGCCCGCCTTCGGCCCGGTCCCCGACAGCCCCTCGCCCCCGAACGGCTGCGACCCGACCACCGCGCCGATCATGCTGCGGTTGACGTAGAGATTGCCGACCTGCGCCAGCGCCTCGACCTCTTCCGCCGCGCGCGCGATCCGGGTGTGGAGCCCCATGGTCAGCCCGTAGCCCTTGGCGTTGATCCGCCGCACCGTGTCCGCCAGCCCGCCCGACGGAAAGGTCGCGACGTGGAGCAAGGGGCCGAACCATTCCTGGCGCAACTCATCGACCGACCCCGAGCGGATCAGCGTCGGCGGCACATACAGTCCCTCGGCCGGCACCGCGCAAGTCGCGAGCCAATCGGCCTTGCGGCTGTCGCGATAGGTCATCAGCCGGTCGTACGCGGCGCGGTCGATCACCGGCCCGACATCGCTCGCCGGATCGCCGGGATCGCCGACGATCAGCGTCGCCATCGCTCCCTTCAACATCGCGATGACGCCGTCGGCGACATCCTCCTGCACCAGCAATAGCCGGAGCGCCGAGCACCGCTGTCCTGCCGAACGGAACGCGCTCGTCACCACATCCGTCACGACCTGTTCGGGCAACGCGGTCGAATCGACCAACATCGCATTGATCCCGCCGGTCTCCGCGATCAACGGCACCAGCGGCCGGTTTTCGTCCTCCAGCAACGCGCGCGCGATCTTGCGCGCGGTCGCGGTCGAGCCGGTAAATGCCACCCCCTGCACCCGAGGATCGGCGGTCAGTGCCGCGCCGACGTCCGGCCCGCCCGGCACCTGGATCAACGCATCGACCGGGAACCCCGCTTCATGCGCCAGCGCTACCGCGCGCGCCGCAATCCGCGGCGTCTGCGGTGCGGGCTTCGCGACGACGGTATTCCCCGTCACCAGCGCCGCCGCGCATTGCCCCAGGAAAATTGCCAGCGGGAAATTCCATGGCGCGATCGTCGCCCACACCCCGCGCCCCTCCATCCGCAACACATTGCGCTCGCCGGTCGGTCCGGGCAGTTCGATCGGCCGGAGACCTGCGCGCGCCTGAAGCGCATAATAGCGACAGAAATCCGCCGCCTCGCGCACTTCGCCGACTGCGTCGGGAATCGACTTGAACGCCTCCTGCACCGCGATCGCCATCAGCTCTTCGCGGTGCGTCTCCAAAAGGTCGCCGAGCCGGTCGAGGCAAGCGGCGCGCTCCTCTACCGACGTGGCGGACCAGGCCGGGAAAGCGGCGTGCGCGCGGGTGATCGCGGCCCCGACCCCATTCTTATCCGTCACCCCGGGCTCGACCCGGGGTCCCGCTGCTTCGGCGTCGTCAGAAAAGCGGGGCTCCGGCTCGAGCCTGTCCTGAGCTTCGCCGACGGGGCCGGGGTGACGATGGGAAACCGCCGCCACCGTCGCCGCCAACGTCGCGACGTCGCTCAAATCGATTCCCGCGGAGTTCCGGTGCCCCTCCGACCCGAAGAGATCGACCGGCAACGGAATGCTCGGGTGCCTGCTCCCGCCGACCGCGGCGATCTTCACGACCGGATCGGCCAGCAATTCCTCGTCGCTCAGCCCTTCGTCGGCCAGCTGGTGCACGAAGCTCGAATTCGCGCCATTCTCCAGCAAGCGCCGCACCAGATACGCCAGCAGATCGCGGTGCCCGCCGACCGGCGCGTAGATCCGCGCATGGAAGCCGCGCTCGCGGACCAGCCGCTCGTACAGCCCCTCGCCCATCCCGTGCAGCCGCTGGAACTCGAACTCGCGGTCGTTGCCGGCCCATTCAACGAGAGTCGCGACGGTCAGCGCATTGTGGCTCGCGAAGGCGGGCCGGATGTTCTTCGCATCCAGCATGTCGCGCGCCACCGCCACATACGACACGTCGGTCGCGGCCTTGCGCGTGAAGAGCGGATAATCGGTTAGCCCCTCGACCTGCGTGCGCTTGATCTCGCTGTCCCAATAGGCGCCCTTGACCAGCCGCACGTTCATCAGCCGGCCCAGCCCGTTCGCCCATTCCACCACCGGCCGCGCGCGCTTGCCGTACGCCTGCACCGCCATTCCGAACCCGTCCCAGCCCTTGAGCGACGGCAGCGCGGCGACCGCGCCGATGATATTTAGGCTCATCTCGAGCCGCTCGGACTCTTCGGCATCCACCGTCAGCGCAATTCCGCGCGCCGCCGCCTGCTCGGCCAGCGCGGCCAGCATATCGGTCAGCGCCGGCACGCTCTCGTGCCGCCGCGCGACCTCATAGCGCGGGTGCAGCGCCGAAAGCTTTACCGAGATCGAGTGTCCGGCGGCCGCGTCACGCCCGACCGCATCGACCGCGTCGGTATACGCGCGGAAATAGCGCGCCGCATCCTCATGGGTCCGCGCCGCCTCGCCGAGCATATCGAAGCTCGCGGTGAAGCCCCGGTTCTCGGGCTTCGTCATCCGCCGCATCGCCTCGTCGATGCTGCGACCCATGACGAAAATCTCGCCCATCATCCGCATCGCCGCGCCGACCCCGGTGCGCACGAACGGCTCGCCCGCCCGCGCGAGCAGCGACTTCAGCGCCCCACCGCCCTCGCCGACCAGCGCGCGTCCGACCACCAGCCCCCAGGTCGCTGCGTTCACCAGCTTCGAATTCGACTCCCCCGTGTGCGCGCGCCAGTCGGCATCGCCGATCTTGTCGGCGATCAGCAGGTCGGCGGTCGCCGGGTCGGGCACCCGCAGGAACGCCTCCGCCAGGCTGAGGAGCGCGATCCCCTCCGCCGAATTCAGCCGATATTCCTGCAGGAACTGGTTGACCCACCCCTTCGCCTGCGCCGCCCGCAGGTCGGCGATCAATTCGCCCGCAGTGCTGATCACCCGCACCCGCGACTCGGGCATCAGCGCAGCGCGTACGAGCAGCGGTTTTAGAACCTCGGGTTCGCTCGCCCGGTACAGCGTCTTCATGGTCTGGCGCGGATCGGTCATCGTGCTTTTCGAGCCTTCGGTCGGGGCGGGGTTGCAGGCGACGCCTGCGCGCGCCTACAGGATTGCGACAGGCGTTTAGCGCCAAAGAGCAAGCGAGGGGAATCCCGTGGCGACCATTACCGTCGATCAGATGAAGGCCCGCGTCGGTGCCGAACAGGTCAGCGACTGGGTGACGGTCAGCCAGGAGATGATCGACAAGTTCGCCGACGCGACCGGCGATCACCAGTTCATCCACGTCGATCCCGCCAAGGCGGCGATGACCCCGTTCGGCGGCACCATCGCGCATGGTTTCCTGACGCTCTCGCTGATGCCGCTGCTGTCGTCGAAGATCGCCGATCCGGTCACGCTCGAAGGCGTGAAGATGGGGGTCAATTACGGCGGCAACAAAACCCGCTTCCTGTCGCCGGTCCGCTCGGGCTCGAAGGTCCGCGGCCGCTTCAAATTGATCGAATTCGACGAAAAGCGTCCCGGCCAGTTCCAGCAGACCAACGAATTCACCGTCGAGATCGAAGGCCAGGACAAGCCCGCGCTGATCGCCGAATGGATCAGCCAGATTTTCGTGTGACGTTCGCGTCGCTCCGGCGGAGGCCGGGGTCGCTCCGCGGTGGGGCGCACTCGTAGCCGCCAGCGGCCCCGGCCTCCGCCGGGGCGACGAATAAGGGACCTGCCATGCGCTCCGCCGTCATCGTTTCCACCGCCCGCACCCCGATCGGCCGCGCCTATCGCGGCGCGTTCAACAATTTGCCCTCGCCGACGCTCGCCAGCCACGCGATCAAGGCCGCGGTCGAGCGCGCCAAGCTCGACGGTGCCGAGGTCGACGACGTCGTGTTCGGCGCGGCGCTGCAACAGGGGCATCAGGCCGGCAATATCGCGCGCACCGCGCTGCTCCGCGCCGGGCTGCCGACTACGGTGTCGGGCATGTCGCTCGACCGCCAGTGCGCATCCGGCCTCATGGCAATCGCCACCGCGGCCAAGGAAATCGTCGTCGACCGGATAGACGTGACGATCGGCGGCGGCGTCGATTCGATCAGCCTGGTGCAGACCCCCAAGATGAACGTTGCGCCCGACCCAGAACTCGTCGCGCTGCACGCCGACATTTACATGCCCATGCTCCAGACCGCGGAGATCGTCGCCAAGCGCTACAACATCAGCCGCGACGCGCAGGACGAATACGCGCTCCAGTCGCAACAGCGCACGGCCGCTGCACAGGCCGCGGGCAAGTTCGACGACGAGATCGTGCCGGTCACCGCCAGCAAGGCCAACGTGAACAAGGAGACCAAGGAGGTCACCTACGAAACCGTCACGCTGACCAAGGACGAGGGCAACCGCGCCGACACCAAGCTCGAGGGGCTGAAGGCGCTGACCCCGGTGCTCGGCCCCGACCTCAATATCACCGCGGGGAACGCGAGCCAGCTATCCGACGGCGCGTCGGCCTCGGTGCTGATGGAGGAAGCCGTCGCGTCGAAAAAGGGCCTGACTCCGCTCGGCCGCTACGTCGGAATGGCGGTCGCCGGCACAGCGCCCGACGAAATGGGGATCGGCCCGGTCTTCGCGATCCCCAAATTGCTCGAACGTTTCAGCCTGAAGATGGACGACATCGGTCTGTGGGAGCTGAACGAGGCGTTCGCCGTCCAGGTACTCTACTGCCGCGACAAGCTCGGCATTCCGAACGAACTGCTCAACGTCAACGGCGGCGCGATCTCGATCGGCCATCCCTATGGCATGAGCGGCGCGCGGATGACCGGCCATGCGCTGATCGAGGGCAAGCGCCGTGGTGCCAAATACGTCGTCGTCACGATGTGCGTCGGCGGCGGCATGGGTGCCGCGGGACTGTTCGAGGTCCTCTAGGAAACCAACTGCGGCCCAATCGTTCTGTCTCCCGAACAACCCTTGGGAGACGGACGATGGCCGACAAGACTGACGAGCAGATCAAACAGGACTTCTGGGACAAGCTCGCGAGCAGCCCGTTCCTGATGATCGGGTCCGGCGACGAACACGCCGAACCGCTGACCGCGCAGCTGGACAAGGACCAGGTCGACCGAATCTACTTCTTCATCGGCCGCGACAATCGCCTCGCGGACGGCGGCCCGGTGATGGCGCAATATATGTCGAAGGGGCACGATTTCTTCGCGTGCCTGTCCGGCGATGTTCAGGTCGACGACGACGCGGCGATAATCGACAAGCTCTGGAACAAGCAGGTCGAGGCTTGGTTTCCGGGTGGCAAGAACGACCCGAACCTCGCGCTGCTGCGCTTCGACATCGACAGCGCTGAATTCTGGGAAAGTGATATGTCGCTGTCGGGCAAGCTCAAGATGCTGTTCGGCGGCACCATCAAGACCGCGAGCGAGGCGGGCAGCCATGCGAAGGTCGAAACGACCGCAGCTTAAGCCTAACCGTTACCCCAGCGAAAGCTGGGGTTTCGGGCGTGAGACCCCGCTTGCGCCGGGTCGACGGCCCGCATCAGTCGTTTTTCGCCATCCAGGCTTCGAACTCGGGCGCGATCTGGTTGCGCCACTTGCTGCCGTTGAAGATGCCGTAATGCCCGGCATCGGCGATCAGGTATTTCTTCTTCGCCGCGGGTAACCCGGTCGCGAGCGTCAGCGCGGCCTTCGTCTGCCCCAGGCCCGAAATGTCGTCGCGCTTCCCCTCGATCGCCATCAACGCGACGTCGCTGATCGCCCCCGGATCGGCCAGCCGCCCGCGGTGGCGGTACGTGCCGTTTGGAATGGCGTGGGTCTGGAACACCACGTCGATCGTCTGGAGGTAGAATTCGGCGGTCATGTCGCACACGCTGCGATATTCGTCGTAGAACGCCTTGGTCGCATCGGCCTCCAGGTCCTCGCCCGCGACCAGATGTTTGAACATCTCCCAGTGTGAATTCATGTGATCCCCCAGGTTCATCGACATGAACCCGGCGAGTTGCAGGAACCCCGGATAGACCCGCCGCCCCGCGCCCGGATAGGTCATCGGCACCGTCGCGATCACGTTCTGCTCGAACCAGCTGTGCGGCCGTTCGGTCGCGAGCGTATTGACCGCGGTCGGCGCCTCGCGCGTATCGACCGGCCCGCCCATCATCGTCAGCGTGCGCGGGCGATTGGGGTGCTTATCCGCGCTCATCAGCGCGACGGTCGCGTAACACGGCACCGACGGCTGGCAGACCGCCAGCATGTGCAGACGTTTGTCTCCCTCGGCGCCGATCACGCCCAGCCAGGCGATCAGATAATCGATATAATCGTCGAGATCGAACGATCCGTCGCCCAGCGGCACCTGCCGTGCGTCGCGCCAATCGGTGATGTATACGTCCGCGCTCGGCAGCATCCGTTCGACGGTCCCGCGCAGCAATGTCGCATAATGCCCGCTCATCGGCGCGACGATCAGCAGCTTGGGCCCCGTGCTGACGCCCTCGCGCACGAAATGCTTGAGCTGCCCGAAGGGCTTGCGCGCCACAATCTCCTCGCGCACCGCGACGGTCTTGCCCGCCACCACCGTCTCGCTCAGCCCGAATTCGGGCTTGCCGTGCGGCGCGGTCGCGTGCGCGAACACTTCCAACGCCGACGCCATCACCGGCCCGCCGCCGAAATAGGCGAACGGGTTGGCCGGATTGTTGAGCATCCCCGCCCCGAATTTCGCCATCGCGCTCGCGCCTTCGAGCGCCGACCGCTGCATTTCGTGGATCGTGTAAAGCATCCCCGCGGATGTAACGGCGAGCCTCGATTGTGCAATGCAATATCGCGGCGCAGACCGTGCGCCACGCTCTGGTTGAGCCGACCCCCGCCCCCTGCTAGTCACGCGTGCAATGGCAACAGCCGCATCAGAGAAACCGCCCGGGGGGGGCAAGCGCCGGCTCGGCGATCTCGGCATGGTCTGGCGCCACGCGTCGCGCTACCGCGGCCGCATCGCCATCGCCGGCGCGGCGCTGATGGTCACGTCGGCGGCGACGATCGCGATTCCCTACGGGTTTAAGCGCATCATCGACCGCGGCTTCAGCGGCGGGCTCGACGACAGCATCCATGGTAGCGTCGCGGGATCGTTTCACTATCTGCTGATGATCGTCGCGGTGCTCGCGGTCGCGACCGCGATCCGCTTCTATTTCGTCAGCTGGCTCGGCGAACGCACCGTCGCCGACATCCGGACCGAGGTGCAGGCGCATCTCCTCACGCTCAGCCCACGCTTCTTCGAGGAGAACCGCCCGTCGGAGATCGCGAGCCGGCTGACCTCCGACACCGGGCTGATCGAACAGGTCGTCGGCACCACGGTGTCGGTCGCGCTGCGCAACTTCTTCACCGGGGTCGGCGGCATCGTCTATCTCTTCGCGATCAGCCCCAAGCTGGCCGGACTGCTGATGCTCGGCATTCCCGCGATCATCCTGCCGATCATGCTGCTCGGCCGGCGGGTCCGCGACTTCTCACGCACGTCGCAGGACCGCGTCGCCGAAGTCGGCTCGCTCGCAACCGAGGCGCTGGGCGCAATGAAGATCGTCCAGGCGTTCGGCCAGGAACCGCGCGAAGCCGCACGTTTCTCCGCCGCGGTCGAGGCGACGATGGCCGCTGCGCGCCGCCGCATCCTGCTGCGCTCGCTGATGACCGCGGTCGTCATCGGGCTGATGTTCGGGTCGATCACAATGGTGATCTGGGAAGGCGCGGTCGATGTTCAGGCCGGGCGAATCACCGGGGGCAGCATCGCCGCTTTCGTGCTGACCGGGGGGATCGTCGCGGGCGCGTTCGGCGCGCTGACCGAAGTGTATGGCGACCTGCTGCGCGGCGCGGGCGCGGCCGGGCGGCTCGGCGAATTGCTCCGTGAACGCCCCGAGATCGCCGCCCCCGCCAACCCGGTCGCGCTCCCCGAACCGGCGCGCGGCGCGGTGGCGTTCGAGGGCGTCGAGTTCCGCTATCCCACCCGTCCCGAAGTCGCCGCGCTGCACGATTTCACCCTTGGCGTCGCGCCGGGCGAAACCGTCGCGGTGGTCGGCCCGTCGGGCGCGGGCAAGACCACGCTGTTCCAGCTGCTCCAGCGCTTCTACGATCCCGCCGCGGGCCGTGTCACGATCGACGGCGTCGATCTGCGCGATGCCGACCCCGCCGCGGTTCGCGCGCGGATCGCGATGGTGCCGCAGGAGACCGTGATCTTCGGCGCCAGCGCGCGCGACAATCTGCGCTACGGCAAATGGGACGCCGACGACGCGGCATTGTGGGCCGCCGCCGAGACCGCCAACGCCGCCGAATTCCTGCGAAAGCTGCCGCAAGGCCTCGACACCTTCCTCGGCGAGGGCGGCGCGCGGCTGTCGGGCGGCCAGCGCCAGCGCATCGCCATAGCCCGCGCGTTATTGCGAGACGCACCGCTGCTGCTGCTCGACGAGGCAACGAGCGCGCTCGACGCGGGTAGCGAACAACTGGTCCAGCAGGCGCTCGAACGGCTGATGACGCAGCGCACCACGATCGTCATCGCCCACCGCCTGGCGACCGTCCGCGCCGCCGACCGCATCGTCGTGATGGACGACGGGCGGATCGTCGAGGAAGGCACCCACGCCGCGCTGATCGGCCAGCGCGGGCTCTACGCGCGGCTGGCGAGTTTGCAGTTCAGCGAGGCGGCTTAGTTGCGGGCCTTCCGCGCGGCATACCTTGCGTCGCGGGCCGCCTGCATTTCGGCGGCGGTCGGCGGGGGTTTGAAGAATGCGGCCTTGGCCGCCGCCGCGGCCTCGGCCTCGGCGACCGCCGCTGCCGCGGCCGCCGCCGCCTGTTCCCTGGCCGCAAGCGCTTCCGCCTTGGCCGCCGCGACGGCGGCGGCCTTGGCGGCGCGCTTCTCCGCCACCGCCCGGTCGCGCGCTTCGGCGGCTTCGCGGCGCGCCGCCAGCACCGCGGGATCGACCGGCGGCTTGGTCTTCAGCCGTTCCAGAGCCTTCAGGCGGGCCTGTTCGGCGGCGGCGATACGATCCTGAAATGATGGGGCTTTGAAGGCGGGCACAGATGATCCTTGAGCGGTAACGTCGGCGCGCTTACCCAAAGATGACCGCGCCAGCAATCACCGGCGCTGATATGGTGAGCCGACCCCACTCCTCCGAAAGGCCGACATGACGCGCGATTTCGACATCATCGTCTATGGCGCGAGCGGTTTCACCGGCCGTCTGGTCGCCGAATATCTCGCGAAGACCGACGCTAAACGCTGGGCGATGGCTGGGCGATCGGAGGCCAAGCTCGCCGAGGTCCGTGATCTGATCGGCGCGCCGGGCGACACCCCGCTGATTGTCGCCGACGCGGACGATTCCGCCAGTATCGCCGCGCTGGCGGAGCGCGCCACCGTCGTGCTGACCACGGTCGGCCCGTATCAGCTCTATGGCAACGACCTCGTCGCCGCCTGCGCGAAGGCAGGAACCGCGTATGTCGATCTGTGCGGCGAACCCGCGTGGATGCGGCACATGATCGACGCGCACCACGCCACCGCACAAAAAACCGGCGCGCGGATCGTGTTCAGCTGCGGGTTCGACTCGATCCCGTTCGACCTGGGCGTGCTATCCTTGCAGGATGCCGCGAAGACGAAGTTCGGCCAGCCCGCCCCGCGCGTGAAGGGCCGCGTCCGCAGTATGAAGGGCGGCGCGTCGGGCGGCACCGTCGCCAGCCTGAAGGCCACGCTCGCCGCCGCCGCGCGCGACCCGGGCATCCTGAAGCTGCTCGCGAGTCCATTCGCACTGACCCCCGGCTTTACCGGCCCGCACCAGCCGACCGGGCTGATTCCCGAATATGACACCACACTCGGCACCTGGGTCGCGCCGTTCGTGATGGCGCCGATCAATACCAAGAACGTTCACCGCACCAACTTCCTGCTCGGTCACGCTTGGGGGCAGGATTTCGTCTATGACGAGATGATGGTTGCGCCGGGGCTGGGGGATATGGCGAAGGCCGCGGCCGAAGCGATCGCCAAATACAATCCGCTGACCGGCACCAACGCACCCAAGCCCGGCGAAGGCCCGTCACTGGCGGAACGCGAGGGCGGCAGCTACGACCTGCTGTTCGCGGGCATCATGCCCGACGGCACGCGGATCGACACCGTCGTGACCGGCGACCGCGATCCCGGCTATGGCTCGACCAGCAAAATGATCGCCGAAACCGCGCTGGCGCTGGTCGAGCGCGACGGAGATGGCGGTGTGTGGACCCCCGGAGCGCTGCTCGGCGCGGGGCTGCGCGAACGGTTGGAGGCGAATGCCGGGCTGAGGTTTGCGGTGGGGTGATATCTAACTGCCGTTCGTGCTGAGCCTGTCGAAGCACGTGTTTCAAGCGCACCGCCCGCGGCACGTCCTTCGACAGGCTCAGGACGAACGGTTTATCTCATCGCCCCAATCTTCACCCTTGATAAAACAGCATCGCCCCGACCGCGATCACGAGCGCCGCGACCACCGCGATCATCGCCCGTCGCACCCCGCGGGCGTGCTCGACCACATAATGCCGCCTGAGGTCGAACCAGTGCCGCCCGCCGGCCACCGGGACCAGCACCCCGTCCGCGATCAGCCGCGCGACCTCGGCCGCTTCCGGTCCGCGATACGCCAGCGCGCGGCTCGGATGGACCGCCTGCGCCGCCAAAAACGCGTCCATCACCGGCCCGCTCACCCGGTGCGGACGCAGCATCAGCTCGGCGTCGGACAGATGATCGACCCTCACCGCCGCTTGCTCCCCTGGTGGCGGACATTCGCCGGCCGCCCGCGCCGCTTCAGCACCCTTGGCGGCCGTTTGTCACCGTCAGGCGTCCCCGCCCCCTTTCCCTCGGGCAGTTCGAAACGCAGCGCCCCCGTGACCGGATTGGCCTCGACCAGCCGCAACTCGAGCCGCTGCCCCAGCGCATACTGATCGCCGCTATGCTCGCCGGTCAGCGTCCGCGCGCCCTCGTCGAAGCGGAAATACTCGCCGCCCAGATCGCGCACCGCCAGCAACCCGTCGCCGCCGATCCCGTCAACGGTCGCGAACACCCCGAAATTGACCACCCCCGTCACCCGGGCCGCGAGCACCTCGCCCACGCGCTCGCTCAGGAACGCCGCGACATAACGATCGATCGTATCGCGCTCGGCTTCCATCGCGCGCCGCTCGAGCCGGCTGATCCCGACCCCGACGCGTTCCATCTCGGCGGCATCGGGCGACGCCCCGCCCGGGCCAAGCTTGTACGCATCGACCAACGCGCGATGGACGATCAGATCGGCGTAGCGCCGGATCGGCGAGGTGAAATGCGCATAGCTCCCCAGCCCCAGCCCGAAATGCCCGTGGTTAGCGGGCGCATAATAGGCCTGCGTCTGGGTGCGCAGGATCTGCTCCATCACCTGCGGCCGGAAATCCGCGTCGCCGACGCGTTCCAGGATATGGTTGAAGGTCCTCGGCCGCACCACCTGCCCCAGCGCGAACTCGACCCCGAAGGTGCTCAGGTAATCCTTCAGCGCGACCAGTTTCTCGCGGCCCGGCTCTTCGTGGACGCGGTACATCACCGGTGCCTTCATCGCCTCCAGCGCCTTTGCCGCGGCGACGTTGGCGGCGATCATGTAATCCTCGATCAGCCGGTGCGCATCGAGCCGCTCGCGCGGTGCCACCGACAGGATCCGCCCCTTCTCGTCGAGCACCACCCGCCGTTCGGGCAGATCGAGGTCGAGCGGCGCGCGCGCATCGCGGGCCGTGGTGAGCGCGCCCCAGCAGGCCCACAGCGGGCGCAATACCTCCGCCACCCCAACTCCGTTCGCACTGAGCTTGTCGAAGTGCGTGTCCGGCGCACATCCTTCGACAGGCTCAGGACGAACGGTTTTCTTTTCACTGGTGAAGCGCGTGTCCGCCACCGCCTGCGCATCCTCATACACCAGATTCGCCGCGATCCGCACGACCGCCCGGCTGAACCGCCAGCTCAGCAACCGCCCATCCTTCGCAATCCGCAAATGACACGCCAGCGCCGCACGGTCCTCGCCGACCTTCAGCGAACATACGTCCGCCGACAAAATCTCGGGCAGCATCGGCACCACCCGGTCCGGAAAATACACGCTGTTGCCGCGCGCGCGCGCCTCGCGGTCGAGCTGCGACCCCGGGCGGACGTAGAACGACACGTCGGCGATCGCGACGATCGCCTGCCACCCGCCGGGGTTGCCCGGGTCATCGTCGGGCGCCGCCCACACCGCGTCGTCATGATCGCGCGCGTCCGCCGGATCGATCGCGACGATCGGCAAATGGCTCAGGTCCTCGCGATCTTCGCCAAGTGGTTGCCGCGACACCCGCTCCGCCTCGTCGAGCGCTTCCTGCGCAAACACGTCGGGGATATCGTGCTTGTGGATCGCGATCAGCGAGAAACTGCGCGGCGCGAACGGGTCGCCCAGCCGCGCGACGACCTTGACGGTGACCCGCGGCGGACGTCCGGTCTTCTCCGCGAGCACCAGATCGCCCGCCGCGGCATCGCCGGCGTCCGACACTGCGAACTCGCGCCGCTCCTTCTTCTCCACCCCCTGCAACCACAAGCACTCGCCCTCCGCCCGCAGCACCCCCAGCACCTGCTCGGATGCCGGCGCCAGCGTCTTCATCGGATGCGCGATCCAGCCCCGACCGGCTTCCTCGGTGCGCGCGAGCACCCGCGTACCCACGCCCAGCGACCCGCGCTTGCGTTCGCGCACGCGCAGCCGCGGCGGCGGCGTCTCTGCTTCCCACCGCTCGGGCACCGCCCATACCGTGCCGCTGTCGTCGACATCGGCGATCCGCAGCACCGTCACCCTGGGCAGCCCGCCCAGCTGGTGGAACGCGCGGCCCGGCGCGCTGTCGATCAGCCCCTCGTCCGCCATGTCCTTCAGCAGCGCCTTCAGAACGATCTTCTCGTGGCTACTGAGCCCGAACGCCTTGGCGATCTCGCGCTTGCCCGCCGGCACGTCGCTGCTCGCGATGAAATCGAGGATCTGCTGGCGGGTCGGCAGGCCGGGGGCGGGTTTCTTCATGTGATTGACGAGATAGTCCGCCCCACCCCTCCCGTCACCCCGGGCTTGACCCGGGGTCCAGCTTCTTCTTCCGTTAGCGGCGATAAAAAGCGGGATGCCGGGTCCAGCCCGGCATGACGGAGTGAGTTTGATTCAGTACGACCTGCTCATCGTCGGCGGCGGCATCAACGGCTGCGCGATTGCGCGCGAAGCCGCGCTTAACGGGCTCAGCGTCCTCCTGGTCGAGCGCGACGATCTCGCCAGCCACACCTCGTCGGCCTCGACCAAGCTCATTCACGGCGGGCTGCGCTATCTCGAATATTACGAATTCGGCCTGGTCCGCGAGGCGCTTCATGAACGCGAACGGCTGATCAAGGCGGCGCCGCACATCATCCATCCCCTGCTGTTCGTGCTGCCTCACGAAAACGCGGTGCGCCCGTGGTGGATGGTCCGCGCCGGACTGTTTCTCTACGACCTGCTCGCCGGACGCAGTTCGCTCCCGCGCTCACGGGGTCTGCGCAAAAGCGACACAAATTACGCAATGCCGCTGAAAGGCGGCGCGCGTGGCTTCGTCTATTCGGACGCCTTCGTCGACGACAGCCGGCTGACCGTCCTGAACGCGGTCGATGCGGCGGAGAACGGCGCCGAGATCGCGACCCGCACCACGCTCGACAGCGCCCGCCGTGAGGGCGACCGGTGGCACGCCGCACTTTCCGACGGCCGCAGCGTCACCGCGCGGATGATCGTCAACGCCGCCGGCCCGTGGGTCGCTGAACTGTTCGGCCGGCTCGGCGTCAATGCGCAGAGCGGCGTGCGGCTGGTCAAGGGCAGCCACATCGTTGTCCCCCGGCTCTACCCCGGCGATCATGCCTATATCCTGCAGCAGCCCGACGGCCGCATCGTGTTCGCGATCCCCTATCAGCGCGATTTCACCGAAATCGGCACCACCGACATCGCGGTCGAGCGCCCCGAGGACGCGCGGATCGACGCCGACGAAATCGCGTATCTATGCGAAGCGGTGAACCATCATTTCACGAAGCAAATCACGCCCGCCGACGTGACCTCGAGCTGGTCGGGGGTGCGCCCACTCTACGACGACGGCGCGAGCGAGGCGAAGGCTGTGACCCGCGATTACGTCCTTGAGCTCGACGATACCGGCGCGCCGCTGCTGTCGGTGTTCGGCGGGAAGATCACGACCGCGCGCTATCTGGCCGAGGAAGCGCTCGAAAAGATCGGCGAAAGCCTGAAGGTCGCGACGCGCACGAGGACCCGCGAGCGTGCCTTCCCCGGCGGCGATATCGGCGGTTTCGCGGCGTTCCTGCGCGATGTCCGCGCGCGCTGGCCCTTTCTGGGCGCGGTGCGATCGGAACGGATGGCGCACGCCTACGGCTCGCGGGTTGCCGAGCTGCTCGCAGGCGTCACCGCCCCCGACGGCTTGGGCGACGACCTCGGCGGGGGCTTGACCGTGCTGGAGGTGCGCTGGCTGCGCGACCGCGAATGGGCGCGCGCCGCCGACGACGTGCTGATGCGCCGCACCAAATTGGGGCTTACCGCCACGCCCGACCTAGCGGCGCGGGTGCAGGCGGTGCTGGATGAACCCCGCGGGCGGGCGTAAGGTGGCGGGCATGGCCGAGCGCGATGCATTTTATTCGATCCACACCCACGGTTTCGTCCGGGTCGGAGCGTGCACCCCGGTCGCGACCGTCGGCGACCCCGCCGCCAACGCCGCCGCGACGATCGCATTGGCGCAGGCTGGGCACGAGGCGGGCGCCGACCTGTTGGTGTTCCCCGAGCTCAACGTCAGCAGTTATGCGATCGACGACCTTCATCTTCAGGACGCGCTGATCGCCGCCACGCAAGCCGCGCTCGCCGACATCGTCGCCGCCAGCGCGAAGCTGTCGCCGGTGCTGCTGGTCGGTGCCGCGCTGCCGCACACCAGCCGGCTCTACAATTGCGCGGTGATAATCGCGCGGGGCCGGGTGCTGGGGGTCGTTCCCAAGACCTTCCTGCCCAACTACCGCGAATATTACGAGAAGCGCTGGTTCGCGAGCGGCGCGGGCCTGACCGGGCTGGCAATCACCGTCGCGGGACAGGCCGCGCCGTTCGGCACCGACCTGATCTTCGCGGCCGACGACTTGCCCGACTTCGTCTTCCACGCCGAAATCTGCGAGGATTATTGGGCGCCGACCCCGCCCTCGACGCTCGGCGCGCTCGCCGGGGCGCTGATCTGCTGCAACCTCTCGGCATCCAACATCGTCATAGGCAAAGCCCGCGAACGCGCGATGCTGTCATCGGCACAATCGGCGCGCGCGACCTGCGCTTATGTGTTCTCCGCGGCGGGACCGGGCGAAAGCACCACCGACCTGGCCTGGGATGGTCAGGGCACCGTCCATGAACTGGGCGAGCTGATCGCGGAATCCGCGCGGTTCGAGAGCGATCCCGAATTGTTGATCGCCGACGTCGATGTCGGGCGGCTGCGACAGGAGCGCTTCCGCAACGGCACCTTCGGCGACGCGGCCACGCTCGCCGGCGACCCCGAGACACGATTCCGCCGCGTGACGTTCACGCATCAGCCCAGCGCGGCCGACATCGGCTTTAGGCGCGAGCTGCGCCGCTTTCCGTTCGTTCCCAACACCCCCGAGAAGCTCGACGCCGATTGCTACGAAGCCTTCAACATCCAGGTGCAGGGCATCGCCCAGCGGATGCGCGCGGCGGGCGCCGAGCGGCTGGTCATCGGCGTGTCGGGCGGGCTCGATTCCAGCCACGCGCTGATCGTCGCGGCCAAGGCGATCGACCTGCTCGACCTTTCCCGCGACTGCATCCTCGGCTTCACGATGCCGGGGTTCGCGACCGGCGAGGGCTCGAAGGGCAATGCGTGGGCGCTGATGCGCGCGCTCGGCATCACCGCGGAAGAGATCGACATCCGCCCTGCCGCCAACCGGATGCTCGCTGACCTGCGCCACCCCTATGCCGAGGGCGAGCCGGTCTATGACGTGACCTTTGAGAACGTGCAGGCGGGGCTGCGCACCGATTACCTGTTCCGCATCGCCAATCAGCGCGGCGGGCTGGTGGTCGGCACCGGCGACCTCAGCGAGCTTGCGCTCGGGTGGTGCACCTACGGCGTCGGCGATCACATGAGCCATTACGGCGTCAACGGCGGCGTTCCCAAAACGCTGATCCAGTTTTTAATCCGCTGGGCGACGCGTACTGGGCAATTCGATGCCGAAACCGACCGCGTGCTCGAGGCAATCCTGGCGCAGGAAATCTCGCCAGAACTGGTCCCCGGCGCGGAACTGCAATCGACCGAGGATCGCGTCGGTCCGTACGCGCTGCACGACTTCTTTCTGCACTACGTCGTCCGGCACGGGATGGCGCCGTCGAAGATCGCATTCCTCGCCTGGCAGGCGTGGCGCGACGTCGACGTGGGACGCTGGCCGCTCGGCGTGCCCGAAGGAGCCCGGATCGCTTACGATTTGCCGACGATTGTCGGCTGGCTCGACGCGTTCCTGCAGCGCTTTTTCGCGACGAGTCAGTTCAAGCGGTCCGCGCTTCCCAACGGCCCGAAGGTCTCGGCCGGTGGCGCGCTGAGCCCGCGCGGTGACTGGCGCGCGCCGTCCGACGGCACCGCGCGGGTCTGGCGCGACGAACTTCGCGACAATACGCCATAAAGCAGTCGGGCCCCGGCCTGCTCGTGCAGACCGGGGCCCAAAAGCAGCGAGATCGCAGGTCTAGCCCGCCTGCGCGACCCGGATATTGCCGTTCACGCCGCTCGGGAAGAAGCCGCCCGCCGACACCGCGGTAGGTGACAAATACACGATATTCAGCACCTGCGCCGCGCTGCGGCTGAAGGCGATCGCATTCGCATCAACCGGGACGATATTGGAAGTCGTCGTCGTGACCCCCCCCGTTGTCGTCGTGGTCGCGCGAATGCCTTGATCCAGATCGGTCGCTCCATCGAGCCGATCTCGCGCGTCCGAAATAGCGACGGTCGCACCGATCAGGTCGAGCGCGGGTGCCGGCGTCGCCAGTCCTTTGCGATAAAGCACCGTCCGAACGAGGCCAGCATGGTACGCTTCGGCGGCCAGAATCCCCGCCGCAGCCTCGATGTAAGTGCGGCTGAGCAGCGGCGCGGCGCCCTTATATGCGGTCACGCCGACATCTTCGAAAATGAACGCACCGAGCAGGAACGCTTCGTCAGTGGCATACGGATCGAACGCTTGACCCGCGCCGACCAACCCGGCGGACCGTGCAGCGACCGAAAAGGCGTTGTTGACCCCGAACCCAACGTCGATGGCGGGTTCCGCCACCGCATTGGTGGTGCCGAGCACGCGGCGTAGAAACGCGACGTGCGCGATCTCGTCGGCGGCGATTTCGCGGGCATATTGACGAACGACCGGGTCGGTGAAGTTTACCGCCTTGCCCGGCGTGACCGCGCCCTGTTGCCCGATTCCGGTCCGCAGGTTCGCCGCCAGACCAGCGCCGGTCGTGGCGTAGGCGTAAAACTCTGCCTCGAGATACTCGAGATTGAGCGCGAAATTTAGGATGTCGAAGTCGGTGAACGCCGTCCCGCTGGCGCTCGGGCTGGGGGCCGGAGTGCTGACCGAGCCGCCGCCGTCACCGCCGCCGCACGAGGCGAGGAACGCCGCGCCGGCGACTGCGGCGGACGAACCCGCCGCCACCTTCATGAATTCACGCCGACCTTCTTGCCGCTTGGCGCGGTGGTCGAGAACTTCCGTGAGCAACTCGCTATGATTCATCGTAAATCTCCTGGACGAGCCGCTTAACCGGCAGTGCTGGTGCGAAGCGCGCCATTGACGCCAGCGGGGAAGAAACCGCCACTCGTGGCCTGACCCGCGGTGGCATAGGCGATGTTGAGCACATCACCGACCGACCGGCTGTACGCCAGCCCGTCCGCATCCAGCGGCACGATGTTCGAAATGTCGCTGGTCGGGGCCACGCCACTCGGCGAAATTCCCTGATCGACGTCGGCTGCGTTATCCACCGTATCGCGCAGATTCGAAATGCCGTCGGCCTGCGTACGCAAATTCGGCATCGCGACGCCCTTGCCGTACAGCGTCGTGCGCACGATCGCGGCGTGATACGCCTCGACTGCCAGGATGCCGGCGGCGGCTTCGAGGAAGGTCTTGTTGGTGATCAGCGGCGAGGCACCCTTGTAGGCCGTCACCCCGACGTCTTCGAAGATGAACGCCGCCAACAGGAAGTTTTCGTCGCTCGCATACGGGTCGAACACGACGCCGGGCGATATGCCGGCGGCCTGCGCGACGACGTTGAACGCGTTGCTGGCACCGAAACCTACATCGATCGCGGGTTCCGCGACCAGCAGTGACGGCGTGATAACGCTGCGCAGGAACGCGACGTGGGCCTGTTCGTCGGCGGCGATCTCACGCGCATAGGCAGCAACGATCGGGTCCGTGAACGTAACCTGACGGCCAGGCGTCACCGCACCCTGCGTACCGACCGCACCGGTCCGTAGCGATGCTGGCAGACCCGCGCCGGTCGCGGCGTACAGATAAAACTCGGCTTCGAGATATTCGAGGTTCAACGCGAAGTTGAGGACGTCGAAATCGGTTGGCGCGGTCTGCGCCTCCGCATCGGTAATGCCGGTAAGAAAAAGACCGCCACCCAACGCGAGCGCGGTCCCGGCCATCTTGAAGAAATCGCGGCGATCGTTGCGCCGGTCTGCCCGCGCGTCGAGCGCGGCCAGCATCTGTGATTGTTCTGACATTGAGTAGGACTCCCTGCGACTAAGTCTCTGAAAGCGCTTTTCGCAGCAATGTTCCATAGCGCGCAAAATAACAGTACGAGCGCGTACTTAGACATTTGATCGAACCCGCCCATGATGTCCGCCATGCCCGTCGCGAGCCCCGCCCCGGACCCCGCCGCAAACGATGCCGTGCACGCTCGGCTGTGGCGGCAGATCGAACCGTTCGCCTTGCCGCACGATCTGCGCGCGGTCGTCCCCGGCGACCGGTTGGCCCGCGCCAAACAGCCGATCGGTCACCTCATCGTGCCGGTCAGCGCGGTCGTCGTCGTCGCACGTCAGAACAGTCGTGATCGCGTGCCGCTCACCGTCGGGCTGGTCGGCAGCGAAGGCGTGCTCGGCTGGCCGGTGCTGATGGACCGGCCGATCTGGTCGCACGATGCGATCGCACTCGTCGCGGGGCAGGTCGCTACCGTCGCGGCCGATGTCGTGCTTGCGGCGTGCCGCGCCGAGCCGCGCCTGCAGTCGCTATTGCTCCGGGTCGCACACAATTACGGATTGCAGCTCGCGCAGAGCGTCGTCGCGAACCTCGGCCATTCGGTCGAGCGGCGGCTCGCCCGCTGGCTATTGATGCTGCACGACCGGACGACCGGCGATTCCTTGGCTTTGACGCACGAACAGATCGCGACTTTGCTCAACGTGCGTCGCGCCACGGTGACCGACGCGCTGCACGTGATCGAGGGCGACCGGCTGATCAAGGCGACGCGCGGCCGGATCCTGGTCCGCGACCGCGCGGGATTGGAACGGGTAGCCGCGATGTCGTACGGGTTCCACGAAAGCGATTATCGCGAAACGATCGGGCCATTCGGCAAGGGTCTACCCACCGAGCAACCGTAGCGCGATCCAGCCGGGCAGCGTGCCGGCCGCCAATGCGGTACCGAACGGCACGGCGCGGTCGCTGCGCAAGCCGCCCGCGAAAGCCGCCGCCAGCAATCCCAATATGCTCGCGGCCAGCACCACGAACGGCAGCGCCTGCCACCCCAGCCACGCGCCGATCGCACCGAGCAGCTTCGCATCGCCCCCGCCCAGCCCCTCGCGCCCGCGCAACCAGCGATAGCCCCGGCCGATCGCCCATAGTGCCGCAAAGCCCGCCACCACCCCGATCGCGCGGTCGGCGAGGCTTATCCCCGTGGTCAGCCCCCCCCCCAGCAGCCCAAGCGCGCCCAGCGTAAGGGTCAGCCGGTCGGGCAGCCAGAAGTGCCGCGCATCGAGCGCCGCGAGCGTCAGCAGCAACCAGCCGAAGAGCGCCCAGCCGGCCCCTGCGACCCCGGGCATCAGCCCGAAGGCCGCGCCGCCGATTGCCGCCGCGCCCCATTCGATCGCCGCATGATCGGGGGCGATCGCCGCGCCGCAGCCGCGGCATCGACCGCGCTGGAGCAATGCGCTGACCAGCGGGAGCAATTCCCATACGGTGAGCGTCCGTCCGCATCCATCGCACGCCGATCGGCCGCTGGTGACGGAGCGGCCCGTCGGCCAGCGCACCGCCAGCGTCGCCAGGAAGCTGCCAGCGATTGCGCCGAGCACGAATCCGCCGCCCGCCCAGGCGGACGCGATCACTGGAACCGGCCCGTGATCCGCAAGCGATAGCCGCCGGGTACGGCGCTGAACCCGGCCGCGGCCAGCGCCGCGACCCGGTCGGCGGCGGGTTCGACCGCGATCAGGTCGGCGATATAATTGCCGCGCACGTCGATCCGCAGTTCCAGCCGTTCCTGCGCGGTCTGCCCCGCCAGCGCGATGCGGACGTACTGCCCGTCGCATGTCGCATCGCCGCTCAGGCCCTGGCTGAGCGCCACGCCGGCGAAGCTGCCCGCCACGGTCGCGCCGACCCGGCCACTCGCGCTGATACACGCGCCGTCGAGAAACCGGACGCTGAGCCCGGTCAGCGTCACCGCACCGAGCGGCAGCGGTGCCAAGGCCGCGCTGGCGGGGATCGTTGCGGTCACGTCGTCGATCGCAAAACTGTTGCGACTGATCACGACCGCGCCGTTCAGCGGGCTGGCCGCGCCGGCGTCATCGGGCCGCGCCACCGCAATCCGGCCCTGCCCGATCAACAAATGCAACGGCGACAGCGCCGCATCGACATCGCCCAGAGCGACCCCGCCGATCGCCAGACCGGTGACCGAGCCGCTCCACACGCTGCCGCTCACGTCGCGCGCGGTCACCCCCTGCGCGCCGAGATCGAGCGCCGCGACCGCCAGCCGCAGCGGAAAGAGCAACAATAGCATGACGAGCAACGCGATCAGCACCAGCACCCGCCGCCCCATCGGTAACCAGAAGCGCGTCATCGCGCGACCCGGAGCGTCGCGCGCGCGCTGACCGTTCCGCCCGCGGCGGGCTGGACGATCAGCGTCTCGACCCCGATCCCGCGCGTCTGCAATCCATTCAGCCACGCGAACAGCGCCGGTGCGCGCGCCGCGCCGATCGCGATCGTCATCCGGTCCGCGCCCTCCAGATTGGCACTGTCGAGCGTGAACCCGGCTTCGGTCGCACTCTGTCCCACCACCTGATCGAGCGCGCCGTCGAGCGCGGCGGGGGCCTTGCCGCCACCCTTCAACGCCGCAACCAGCCCGACGACCCGCGCGTTGCGGTCCAGCGCGATCGCGTGATCGGCGCGCGCGCGGGCCTGTCCGTCGGCGACCGGGCGGATGATCCCGAACCACAGGACGACGATCGCAAACAGCGCCAGCATCAGCAGGATCAACCGCCGCTCGCGCAGCGTCATCCCCGCCCACCGTTCGCGCCAGCCGCTCATCGCGGCGCCACCGTCAGCTGGACCGACTGGCGCCCGTCGGCAGACTGTACCGGAGTCGTAGTCGCGCCCGCACCCGACCCGCGCAGCGCCGCGACCGCGACGTCGAGATCGTTGGCGGTCGGCCCCGCCAGCGTCGCGCGAATGGTCCCGTCGCGCGCCACGTCCAGCGCGGTCAGCGCCACCGCCGGACTCTGATCGAGCGCTGCGAACAGCCGCGCCGCGCTGCCGCCGAAGCCACGCCCCCCGACCCCTAGCGTCGAAGCGCGCGCGTCGAGCGCGCTCTCGGCCGCTGCAGCGCTCGCTGCGCCGGGGATGACCGTGCGGGCGGCGGTCAGCGCCTCGGCATCGAGTCGTTCGGTATCGTTGTCGAGCTTGGCAATCCGCACCAGCGCGATGATCAGGCTGAGCAACAGGATCACCCCCACCAGCACGCCCGCGCGTCGCACCAGTCCCCAGTCGATCGCCCGCCGCTGCCGCCGCGCGAACACCCCCTGCCGCAGATCGAGCGGGGGCAATGCGAGGCTCGCGACCAGCGCCGCCTCGATCTCCGTCACGGTCAGATCGATCACCGGCGCATCGCCGATCACGAGATCCGCAACCGCATCGTCGATCGCAAAGGCCGTAGCCGGGTCGCGTGCCACCGTTTCGTCGCCGATCCGCGCGCGAACGAAGCCTTCCTCGGGCCGGGGCAGGAGCAACGCCGCGGGAATCAGCGCGGTCACGTCGAGCGCGTGGTGCCCGGCCCAGCCGAGCCAGTCCGCCATGTCGGCATTGGCGACCACCGCCACGTCCATGGCACCGTCGCCGTCGCGTGCGCCCGTCGCGATGTGGAGCGTGTCGGCCGCGCCCAGCGCATTTTCGACTGCCATCAGCCGCGCGGCGGCCGCCGCCTGCCGGTCCGCCAGCTCGGGCAGCACCGCCCGGTGGAGCGACACCGCGACCGCCGGCGCGATCAGGACGGCACGCGTCGCCGCGCCCGGATCGTCGTCGCGCGGCCAGCCGTCGCCCTCGCCGCGCGCAACGATCCGCTCGTCCTCGACCAGCAGCCACCGCGCCGGGTCGTCTCCACCCGCCGGAAGCAGGATGGCGAGCGCGCTCATCCTTCCTCGCCCCACGTGCGCCGGACCAGCCGCGCCGGAGTGGCCTTCGCATCGAACAATGCGGTTTCCTGAGCGGTCGCGCCGGCCAGCTCGATCGTAGTCGCGACGTTGAACCAGCGCGTCTTTACCACCGTCTGCGACCCCACGTCCGGACCCGTGGTCAGTCCCTCCTTGGCGGGAATCGACCAGAATTCGACCGTGCTCCCGTATCCGTTCGGCGGCCGGCGCGCGAGCAGTTCGCGCGCTCGTCCGACCGAAAGTTGCCCGGGGATCAGCATCGCGAACAGCGGCGCCTGACTCGGCAACAAGGTATTGACGTTGATCGGCGACATATCGCTGACCGGCAGCGCGCACAGCCAGGGCCGCAGCGTCGAATAGATCGACGGGGTCACCCCATTAACGACTCGCAGCTCGCTCGGGTCGACCATCAACTGGTTGGCGGTACGGTACGGGGTGGGCCGCTGGGCGTAGAAATCGCTCTCGGCGCCGTTCGGCGTCGCGCTGTCGTCGCTGTCGATCCAGTCGACCGTCGCCGCCGCGATCGTCTGCGCGGCGGTCGCGTCGATGCCGAGCACTTCCATCAGTGCGCGGAACTGCGTCTGCCCGCCGGGACGGATCGTCAGGTCGGCGGCCGCCGGATCGGTGCCGCCCGTCACCACGCTGTTGACGTTGAAGCAATTGCCGCCGTCGCTGACGCGCGCGCTGCCCAGCCCGCCGGGAATCGGCAGCGTGAAGCTGCCGCCGTTCCACCCGCCTTTCAGCGAGGTGCGATCGCCCTGCGCCGCGACCAGGTCGCCGATCCGCGCTGCCGCCAGCGTCTCGGCCGCATAGCCGTAGGCCCGCGCCTGATCGATCGCCGCGGCATTGCCTGCCAGCCGCGTCGCCAGCGTCAGCCGTTCGAGCGCGGTCGCGGTCACAATCGCCATGATTGCGACCAGCATCAGCACCGTCAGCAAGGCCGCGCCACGTTCGCGCCGAGGCACCGCGAACTCAGCCATCGGCGCCGTCCTTCACCGGCGGCTCTGCCCCGACCAGAAACAGCATCCTGATGGGATCGGCGCCGACCCGGGTCACCGTCAACTCGACCGCGCGCGGCAGCGATTTCGGGTCGGATACCCGCCATTCGTTCAGCCAGTTGCCGCGGTCGTCGCGAAACCGGAAGCCCGCGCCGGCGACATTGTCGAGCAGCACCGCCGGCGCGGTCGCCGCGGCGCCGTCGACCAACGGATAGCCGCGTCGCTCGAGCCGGCCCTCGACGACCGCATACTCCAGCTTCTGCAGGCTCGAGCGCGGCAGCCCGTCGAGATTGTCCCACCCGGTCCGCACGAACTGCACCGCCGGCTGCCCCGGCACCGCGCCGCCCGCGAAAAAGGCCGGCGCGAGCGTCCCCGTTTCGGTCCGGCTGATCCGCGGCACCGCCTGCGCCAGGTCGACCGTCATCACCGACGCCGCCCGCTGCACCGCCGCCAGCCGATCGAGCTTGCCCGCAACGGCGCCCTGCGCGCTGACGCTGCCCGACAGCAGGATCACCCCGGCGGCGGACAACATCGCGAAGATCGCCAGCGCGACCATCAGCTCGATCAGCGTGAAGCCGTGTTCGGCGCAACGCCCTCCAATGCTGAACCCGCGCTCGCCGGTCACTTCGCGCGCCTCACAAAGCTCAGTACCGCGGGCGACGCGCCCGGCGCGCCGCCGACGCTCAGCGTCACCAGCACGAACCGCGGGTCGTTGTCGCGGGTGACGCTGCGCACATAGTTCAGCTGCCGCCCGCCGTTGGCGATCGCCCCCGCGGTGTCGCCGACCGTGGGCGGGGCGGGGTCGGTCAGGATCTCGACCTGCATGTTGCGCGCGATCAACTGCGCGGTCGTGCGCCGGTCGAGATCGGCGGTGGTCTTGAGCGTCACCCCCTGCAACCGCAGCAACGCCAGCGCGGCCAGGCTGAACACCGCCAGCGCGACCATCATTTCGATCAGGGTGAATCCGGCCTCGCACTTACGCACCGACCGTCACCTTGCCGCTGGCATCGACCGTAACCCCGACCTGCCGCCCCTCGCGCACCAGCGTCAGCGCGACCGGGTCACTGGTCGCTCCCGTCCCGTCGAACGCAATCCGCACCTGCCCGCCGCCGGTCAGCGCGCTCACCCCGTCGCGCCACGGGGTGGTCGCGAACGGCTTGTCCTCCACCGGCTGCCACTGCCCGCCGCTCCGCCGCGCGAAGCCATAAGCGCTTGGCGACACCCAGACCGCAACCGGGCGCGACTGCAGGACTGCATCGTCGCGCGCCGCCGCCACCCGCGCGGCAAAGCGGTCGGCGTCCTGCCGCACCCGCGCGCTGCCGTCGGGCA
>JAZKGJ010000191.1:28567-30996 GCA_040385975.1 Pseudomonadota bacterium
AGATCGGACGAGACGATATCGGCATTCTCGCCCTCGCCGCCCGGCTGGCCGTCGGCGCCGAGCGAAACGATGTCGAACGCGCCCTTCTGTCCCGGCGCGCGGAACTCATAGGCGCGGCCCCACGGGTCCTCGGGAAGCTTCTTGATATAGCCGCCCTGCCGATAGCGCTGCGGCTGCGCCAGCGTCGCCGGCGGGGTCAGCAAAGCCTGCAACCCCTCGGTCGCGCTCGGGTAATTGATGTTGTCGAGCCGGTATTGGTCGAGCGCCTGCTCTAGCGTCGAGATGTCGGTCTTGGCCTTCGCGATCCGCGCGGTCCCGGTCGCGGGCAGCACGTTGAGCGCGACGATCGTCGCGAGCAGCCCGATGATGACGATCACGACCATCAGCTCCACTAGGGTGAAGCCGTGTTCGGCGTAACGCCTGACGGGCGTGAATCCCGCCTTCCCCTTCGTCACCCCAGCGCAAGCTGGGGTCTCCGGCGAGGGCGCACTGATGGCCTGGGATCCCAGCGTACGCTGGGATGACGGGGAGGGGACGTCGTGGGTCATAATCACTCTCAAGCGCCGGTCAGCTGTTGCAGTTGCAGGATGGGGAGCAGGATCGACAAGACGATCACCGCGACGATCACCCCCATCACGATGATGATGATCGGTTCGAGCAGCGACAGCGCGACGCTGGTGAACGCGTCGAACTCGCGCTCCAGGTAATCCGCCGCCCGCGCCAGCATCGTGTCGAGCCGCCCCGCGCTTTCGCCGCTCGCGGTCATGTAGACCAGCAGCGGCGGGAACACCGCGGTCCGCCTTAGCGCGGTCGACAGGCTGCCGCCGCCGCGGATCGCCTCGACCAGATCGTCCGACGCGCGTCGCAGCACGCGGTTGTGGACGGTCTGCGCGGTCAGCTGCAGCCCTTCCATCAGCGGCAGCCGGCTCGCCACCATCGTCGCCAGCGTGCGCGCCAACCGCGCGGCGTGGAGATCGCGGATCAACCGCCCCAGCACGGGCGTCTTGAGGATAGCGCGATCGACCGCGAAGCGCACCGGCTCTTCCTTCAACGCGCGCCAAAAGAGTGCGGTCGCCGCAATGATGCCGAGCAGGATCGCCCACCACCATCCCGCCAGGAAATTGGACAACGCCATCACCACTCGCGTGAGCAGCGGCAGCGTCTGCCCCATCGTGTCGAATTGCTCGACCACCTTGGGCACCACGAAGACCATCAGCGCGACGACGACGCACAGCGCGAACACCGCCAGCACGCTGGGATAAGCGACCGCGGTCACGACCTTCGCGCGCATCGCCGCCTGGCGTTCCATCAAATCGGCCAGCCGGTCGAGAATCGACGGCAGACTGCCCGAGCTTTCCCCCGCCGCGATCATCGCGCGGTAGATCAGCGGAAAGCTCTTCGCCTCGCTCCCCATCGCATCGGCCAGCCGCCGTCCCTCGACAATCCCGGCATGGACGCGCTCGACCACCTGGCGGACGTGTGCTTTTTCGCTTTGCCGCGCGATCGTGCGGAGCGATTCTTCGATTGGGCTTACCCCGACCAAGGTCGCGAGCTGCCGCGTGAACAGCGTCAACTCCTTCGCGCCCAGCCGCCGCCGGGTCAGCGAGAACAGCGACGGCGCAGGCTTGGCCGCCTCGCCCGCCGCGACCTTGACGACGAACAGGCTCTTCGCGCCGAGCGCGGCGCGCGCCTCCTCGACATTGGCGGCGGCGATACTCCCACGCCGCTCCTTGCCCGCGGCGCTGATCGCGACATAATCGAAATCAGCCACGAGTTTTGCTTCCAAAAGCCATTGTGCTCCCGCGGACGCGGGAGCCCAGGGCGGCAAGCATCGTATGTGCGGCTCTGGGCCCTCGCGTGCGCGGGAGCACACCGGTGATGACGCTATGCATCGGCCACCGCCTCCACCACCACCGGCTCCGGCACCGTCTCCTCGCGCGCGATCCGGATCGCTTCCTCGGGCGTCGTCTCGCCCGCGACGACCAGCTCCCGCGCCGCCTGCCCCAGCGTCCTGCTCTGCGCAAAGGCGTGGCGCGCGATCGCTTCCTCGTCGCCGCCTTCGTTGATCAGCCGGCGGACCGTGTCGTCGACCCGCACCACCTCGAACACCCCGACCCGGCCCTTGAACCCGGTCCCCTTGCACACCTCGCACCCGACCGGGTGATAGATCGCCGTCCCCGACTTCACCCCCAGCCGCGCCGCGACTGCGGCGTCGGCCGGCTCGCTCGCGTGGCAGGCGGGGCACAGCCGCCGCACGAGCCGTTGCGCGATCACAGCACGCAGCGTGCTCGCCAGCAGGAACGGCTCGACCTTCATATCGCGCATCCGCGTGATCGCGCCGACCGCGTCGTTGGTGTGGACCGTGGACAGCACCAGATGCCCGGTCAGCGACGCCTGCACCGCGATCTCGGCGGTTTCGCGGTCGCGGA
>JAZKGJ010000192.1:0-2064 GCA_040385975.1 Pseudomonadota bacterium
GCGCTGTGCGGCTTCGCCAATTTCAGCTCGATCGCGATCCAGATGGCGGTGACCGGGAGTCTCGCGCCCAACCAGCGGCCGATGATCGCCAAGCTCGGGCTGCGCGCGCTGGCGGCGGGGAGTCTGGCGAATCTGATGAGCGCGGCGCTCGCGGGACTGCTGCTCGTCTGACACGAAAAAGGGGCCGCCCCGACGGAGCGGCCCCTTCATTCCTTCAGCGCGCTGCGGTTACGGCATCAGCACGGTGTCGACGACGTGGATCACGCCGTTCGACTGCATCACGTTGGCGATCGTGATCCGCGCGCTGCCGCCCTTGGCGTCGGTGACCTTCCAGCCCATTCCGGCCTTGCTGAAGGTCAGATTGCCGCCGTTGACGGTCGCATAGGTCGCGGTCCCGCGGTTGGCTTTCGCCTTCTTGGCGATGTCCTGTGCGGTGATCCGGCCGGGTACCACATGGTACGTCAGGATCGAGGTCAGCGTCGCCTTGTTTTCGGGCAGCACCAGCGTGTCGACGGTGCCCGCAGGCAGCTTGGCGAAGGCGGCGTTGGTCGGCGCGAACACCGTGAACGGCCCCGGTCCCGACAGCGTCTCGACCAGTCCGGCCGCCTTGACCGCGGCGACCAAGGTCGTGTGATCCTTCGAATTGACGGCATTTTCGACGATGTTCTTGGTCGGGTACATCGCGGCACCGCCGACCATCGGGTTCTTGGCATACGCGATGCCACCGACACTGGCGGTGAGCGCGACGGCGGCGAGCGCCGTCTTGAATACGAGCTTCATGGGAAAGTCTCCGGGACGTCCCCGGTGATCGGGCGTCCGCGGTGGATACGCATCGCTTGCGCATTCGGGTGCAGCGTCGCCGGCGTCGGTACGCAACAGGACACTTGCTCCTGACGTAACATCAGCGGCTAGAAGCCGATTCGCAATGACCAGACCCGACCAGATCCTCGACATCGGCGAGGTCGCCGCGGCCGCCTAACGCTGCGCGCGCTCCGCTTCTACGAAGCACGGAGCTGGTGCCGCCGCTGCGCACCGCGGGTGGACGACGCGTCTATGGGCGCGGCGAGCTGGCACGGCTGAACGCTGCGGTCGCGCTCAAGCGCGCCTGCTCAGCCTTAAATAGATCGGCCAGCTGCTGGCGGGCAAGCAGGTCGATCTCGGCCGGCTGATCGCCGCGCAGCTCGGCGCGATCGACGCACAGGCGGCGGCGCTGGCCGATGCCCGGTTGCCGCTCAATCCCGCGGCGTCCCCGGCGCAAGCGTTCTACGGCAAATGGTAGGCGTTGCTGGCACCGTTCACGCAGGTCGCGACCCCGGCGATGATGCAGGGCGTGAGCGAGATGTCCGACGGCAGGGCGGATTGGCAGGGCGAGTAGCAACCGCCCTTCGCGCCCGCCGTGTAGAACTTCATCAAGGCGGTCGGTGCCATCCGGCGCTGACGGTGCGGTCGGGCCGGCTTATCCCCGGCCCGGCCGCTTGAACGCGAGCCGCGCCAACCCGAACAGCGCCACCGCGGCCCACGCGCTTTCCATCACCACCGCCGACAGGTTGAAGTCGCGCGTCAGGCTGACCAGGATCAGCAGCGCGCCGCCGAGGTTGAGCAACAGTGCCGCGGGCTGCTGCGCGTCGAGCCGCCCCGCAACGGTCAGCGCATAGGCGATCAGAATCAGCGCGACCCCGGCCAGCCCGATCAGGTCGTGCCCGCTCACGGCTCGTCGGTCCTGAGCTTCACCTTGTTGAGCGGGGTCTTGCCCTTGGTCCGGCGCGACGGAATCTGGACCGGATGCTGCTTCTTCCACTGGGCGTAGGTCATCGGCCCGTCGGGGGTCTGGATGATCGTGTCGTCGATGCTCACCCCACTCTCCTCACCGTGTCGCTACCGGTTCATCGCCCGAATAGTCGTAGAAGCCGCGCTTGGTCTTGCGGCCGTACCAGCCCGCCTCGACATATTTGACCAGCAACGGCGCGGGCCGGAACTTGGGGTCGCCGGTCCCTTCGAACAGCACCCGGGTGATCTCCAGGCAGGTGTCGAGCCCGATGAAGTCGGCGAGCGTCAGCGGCCCCA